>NZ_JAUFQR010000001.1:3079262-3387188 GCF_030409875.1 Chryseobacterium tructae
TCCACAAAGTAGT
Source organism: Chryseobacterium tructae (assembly GCF_030409875.1). Classification (NCBI taxonomy): domain Bacteria; kingdom Pseudomonadati; phylum Bacteroidota; class Flavobacteriia; order Flavobacteriales; family Weeksellaceae; genus Chryseobacterium; species Chryseobacterium tructae. Next base: position 3,079,276 of record NZ_JAUFQR010000001.1, read on the forward strand.
GCGAAGGCTATTGTTAAGGATAAGTATGGCTTTATCTGGATCTCTACAGAAAATGGTCTTGTACGTTATGACGGAAGCTCTTTCATTACCTTTAATAACTTTAAAATAAATAATCTTCACTTTGGAGAATTTATTGGGGATCAGCGCATGGATAGCATTACAGTTCTCAATGATTTCCAAGAGAATAAGATTATCATTAAAAACAGATTTCCTCAGCTCACAAAACTTCACAGCAGTGATAAGATAACGTATACTACAGGAAAGGAATTCGTGCATAGGGTTGCCAATAATATCCTGGCTTGCAATTTTTATAATGACATCCAATATTATGTAAAGCTCAAAAATTCCACCTACAGTTTTACTGAAAAGAATATGATCATTTATAAAGATGACAAGGGGAATGAAACAAATATATTTATTCCATTTTCCAACAAGGATCTGAATAGTATGTTTGTATTTAATGAAGTTCTTTTCATTAATGACATGAAAAATAGGAAAACTTATGCCATTGCTAATGGAAAGCTTTCTATCCATCAGGAACCCAGTCTTTTTAATGATCCCAAAACAAGGGTTTATTGGCAGCAAATTACCAATCAAACCTTTATCATCAACAACAATGATATTTACATCGTAGTAGGCAATGAAAAAAAGCCTGAGCTGAAATTTCTTGTAAAATACAATGAAATAGGAAGTCATTCTTACTGCTCCATGTTTTATGGCTGGAAGTTCAATAAACTTTATCTTGGAACTTTAAACAATGGATTAAATGTTTTAAAGCTATCTGATTTTTATGTATCCAGAAAAAAAGCGGACTTTTCCAATAACGTTTACTATGCTTCTCTCCCATTCAGCAAGAATACCATCATTGCAGAAGACGGTACTGAATTCGGAAGAGAAGGAATTGTAAAGAAATACCCGTTTGGTAATAATGACAATTATATTATGATGTATGACAAACCCGGAAATATCTTGATCCGGAAGAGAAACAGCATCATTAAGTTTTATAAAGACTCTGGTTATAAGAAAAAAGATTCTACTTTCATCAAGTCAGGTTTTGAAGCTTTTTTACAAAGTGGAAATCTTTATGGTAAGTCTTTTTCGGAGAATTCAAAAAGTCAGCTTCAGATTTTCAAAGATGATGTGTTCGCAAAACCGGATTACAGCTATGAGTTTGATAGCTTTGTTAATAATTTTTTCCAATACAGTGAAAATGAAATTTTAGTAGGCAGCAGTGATGGTCTGTATTCTGTAGTTTTGGGAAGCAAAAAGATTACTCCAATTCATAAAAACATTCACGTTAAAAGCATTGTCAGAACAAAGGATAATTTAACCTGGGTGATGACCAATAAGGATGGCTTCTTCCTTCTCAGGAATCGGAAACTCATCAAAATGCCTAATGACAGGAGTAATAATCTAATGTCTGCTCATTATATTCTTGAAGATCAAAAAGGATTCTATTGGATATCTTCCAACAACGGACTCTTTAAGGTTCCTAAAAAGCAACTCTTACAATATGCACAAGACAGGAAAAGCCCTGTTTATTATTATCGTTTCACAAAAAGAGACGGATTTCTCACCAATGAGTTCAATGGAAGTTCACAACCCAATGCCTATGCACTGGAAAATGGAGATTTTGTGTTTCCTTCAATGGACGGGTTTGTGTTTTTCAATCCGGATCATGTCAGAACGTTCTATCCTGATAAAAACAAAATGTATATTGAAAGAGTAAGGATTGGAAATTCTGACCCGCAATATTTCCATCATATTCTAGATCTTCAAAATAATTATAAAACAGCAGAAATTTTTATTGATGTTCCTTATTTTTCCAATCTGGAAAACCTTTATTTAGAGGCTAAGATCTCTGGAAAGGAAAGCTCTGATTGGGAACCGATTGCTACAGGAAAGGAATTGAAATACACCATCAGCAATCTTGCTCCGGGAGACTACACCCTAAGCATTAGAATGTTGGTTTCTCCTGATGGAAAATTTGAACAAAAATCCATCCGATTTAAGATTCAACCTCTTTTTTATCAGACATTGCTGTTCCGAGTTTCTGCATCTATCATTATCTTGATTATCATTATTGTGATAGTTCAGCTAATGACCAATTTTTTAAGAATAAAGAACAGAGTCCTAAAGCAGATTGTTCACAATAAGAATTCGGAACTGAAAGAAACTTCCCTTAATCTGGAAGTGGTAAAAAGTGATTTGCGAAAGGAAACGGAATATCAGAAAAAATTGGTGGAAACAATTAGTCATGATATTACCACTCCTATAAGATTCATTGCTATGCTCTCGCAGAAACTTCATGAATCTGATGATCTGGAACTGCAGAAAAAATATTTTGACAGTATTTATAAGTCTTCTGAACAACTTTATCAGTTCACTCTAAATTTAAAAGAATATACTGAACTTTATAAGGCTGAGAATATCTTTGAAGAAGAGGAATACCCGATCAACAGGATTCTTGAGATCAAGAAAAAACTCTTTTGTGAAATTGCAAAAGAAAGAGGAACTACAATCATTAACACAGCAGGAATTAATGTTTATTCTAAAGTTAATGAAAGCATTTTAACCGCCATTATCCATAATATTCTTGATAATGCTGTAAAAAATACATTTGACGGAAAAATACATCTTAATGCAATAGAAATTAATCAGAAAATCACAATAACAATCACTGATACTGGAACGGGAATGCCGGATGAACAGATCAATATGTACATGAATTTATTCAGAAATCCTAAACTGGAAACTCCCAGCTTTAAAGGAAAGGGACTGGGACTGCATATGGTTATTCATTTGGTAAAAAAAATCAATGCTGAAATCGCTTTCAGACATAACCAGCCTCAGGGAACAATTGTGGAATTAATGCTCAATAAAAACTAATTTACTATGAACGAAAGAATCTTAATCGCTGATGATCACTATGTAGTCAGAGCAGGAACCGCCTTAGTCCTCGAATCGGGGTTTCCGGAGCTGAAGATAGATTTTGCTGAAAATTATGCACAGGTTAAAAAAATGCTGGAATCTCAGGATTACAGTCTTATTATTTTAGATATTGACATGCCGGGAACTCAATACAAAAAGATGATTTCCGAGCTTAAAGCTATACAAAATACAATCAAGATCCTTGTATTTTCAGGCTATGATAAAGATGTAGCGATACAATATATCCGAGAGGGTGCTGAAGGTTACTTAAACAAACAAAGCAGTGAAGAAGAGATTAAAAATGCAGTTCGAACTGTTATTGAAAAAGGGTATTTCTACCCTGCAGAATTAATCGGGCTTATTATTCAGAACAAAAAAAGTAATCCTGCCGAAAAGCTGTCATCTCGTGAATATGAAATTTTTAAGCTTTTAGCGGATGGCAACGGAAACCTTGAAATTGCCAACAAACTCAATATACAAATGTCTACGGTAAGTACTTATAAAAAAAGAATTTTCCAGAAGCTTGATGTGGCTAATATTGCTGAATTGATCAAGGTGTACGAAATGATGCACTGATCGTTGGGTGCTGGAAGCTGGAAGAACGGGATTATCAAATGTTCAGAATCAATGTAATCTTATTTTATTAATTGGGAAAAGAGCTTGAGTTGATGGAGTCATGAGTTTCAATCATCTATTCAATAAAAACATCCATCTCTCCTCTTCCAGCATCCGTCTCATCATCATTACTTCCTATTATAATCATTGAAACAATGATTTTTACAATTAAAAAATAATCAGGAAATTTACGGAATCTTATTGTCTATGAAACCACTGCATATTAATTGCAAAAAATCATGAATCCATTGGAAAAAGCTGATCAGGGAAGCAGACGTTTCCGATATATAAAACTTTGTATTTTCTTTTCCGGACTTTCTGTATTCGCGCAGCTTTATCTTTTTCAGCCGATGCTTCCCATGGCTGCAGAACATTTCAATGTATCTGTGGGAGATACCTCTTTGCTTGTTTCGTCATCTACCATCGGAATGGCATTGGGGTTATTATTCTTTGCTTTTAAGGCTGATAGCTATTCCCGGAAAGGATTGATGGTGTTTTCGTTAATCTCATCTGCTTTACTGACTATTATTTCAACATGGATTCCAAGCCTTACCCTTCTGATTGCTATTGGAATATTCAAAGGATTTGTTGTCTCCGGTGTTTCAGCCGTTGCTCTTGCCTATCTTACCGAAGAAGTAAGTACTGCAGTCATAGGAGCTGCTATCAGCATGTACCTTAGTGGAAACACTATTGGCGGAATGAGCGGAAGAATATTGGCCACCATTTGGCGGGTGAATTTGGCTGGCGTAATGCCGTTTTGGCAATCGGAATAGAAAGTCTGATCCTAGGTGTTATATTCTGGAAATTATTTCCTGAATCAAAGTTTTTTAATCCCCAAAAGACAGATTATCATCTTAAGGTAAAGCAAATGAAGTTTTTCTTTACCAATCCTTATATGCTTCGATTATACTTTACAGCAGCTCTCTTAATGGGAGTTTTTGTGAGTGTTTACAATTACCTTACTTTCAGATTGGAGGCTCAGCCGTTTTCACTAAGTCACTTTATCATTGCTTTTATATTTCTGATGTATATTTTCGGGGTTTTTGGAACAATGACTGTTGGCCGCCTTTCTAAAAAAATCCCTTCAAATACGATTCTAAAAGGTTCTATCCTTTGTATGTTGATAGGAGCTTTATTATTATTGTCAGAAAACCTTTATATTCTCATTTTTGGTCTTGGATTATTTACTTTTTCCTTTTTTGCCGCTCATACAATGGCAAGCCAAATGACAGCGCTTTATGCCAAACGCGGCAAATCTTCAGCTACTTCTATTTACTGGCTGTTTTATTACTTTGGATCCAGTATTCTGGGAAGTGGGACAGGATACCTTCTTCACTCCTATTCCTGGAATGTTTTCATTGCTTTTCTTATTATTTCTATAGTTATTGCTCTTTTTTTAATAACGGCCAATGCTTCTCCAAAAGATAAACAACACTAATACCACATAGGTACCACATTTTATTGTAGAGAAAAACAATTTGAAACTGCTATATCGTGTTATTTTAACATATTCTTAATTTTTCATATTAAAAATTTAACCTAGTATTCACGGAAACAAGGCCTTACAACACAATGCAAGGCATAGTATTTGCTATTTATATATCACCATATCATCCATTAAAAAATTCAAAATATTATGAATGTAGCAGATCTTAAAATCAAAAACTTAGTCGAGTACAAAAATCAGATTTATACGATCACTGAAATTTTTCAGAGTATAGAGCAGGCATATTTTGTTAAAATTGAAAATGATATTCACAGTATTTCAATTCCGGCAGATTCTATCAGACCTATTAAAATTACAGAAGAATGGCTTGTAAAACTGGGCTTTTCAAAAACGTACAGCTCAGATAAAAGCATCAGATATGAAAGACCGGAAACTTTTATAAAATACGACATCGACTTGAGTTCCAGAAAAATACTGGAAGGGTTGAAAATTTATGGTAATGCCATTAAATGTAAGTATATCCACGAGTTCCAAAACATTTTCTCGTGCTTATTTGGTAAAGAACCTGCTTTACACTTTGGCTACCTGAAGACAGAATCATAGTTAAATAGTTCTTAGTTATCGAAAACCACAGTTTAATCATATAGACTGTGGTTTTCTTTTTTTACAGTACTATTTCCTTTCCCACAAAAGAAAAGATCTGTTCTCTGCTTGAAAACTCAGGTTTAAAGGTTCATGCAACCTATGGAGAATGGCAGTTTAATAACTTCCTGCCAACCAGCGAAGAAATGATCTTTGTGGGAAATTTACAATCATACATAAAACTTAAAATTCCGAAAAATTCACCATAGATAAGTCATGCATTTCGTGCATATTTGTATGAATCTATTTCTTCAATCAATATAAAAAACACCTGATATGATTTTAAAAATTATTAATTCATTGCTTATTCTTACCGCAGTTTTTATGGGTTTTAAGCAGGGAATTGCCATGTTCTCAGGAAAAGCAGAAATGAACGCAATGTTCGGAAAATGGGGGTTTGATAAAACCGGGCTGATGATCAATGGAGCGGTCACCATCCTTGCCTCCATCCTGATATTATTTCCCAAAACATTTGTCTGGGGAAACTTTTTGATGGCCGCAGGTATTTTATTAATTATCTGTTTTCATCTTTTGGATAAAGATTTTAAAGGAGTCCTTATAGAGCTCCCGTTTCTTTTCCTCAACCTATTGATTATTTACCTTCAACATCCTCTTAAAAATTAGTTTTGTTATGAGATCCTTCAATTTTGCAATACTATTAGCCTTAAGCCTACCGTGTATTGCCTGTGGCCAGCATACCACCAAAGAAAAACAAACCTCAACATTACAATCTTCGAAAAAACAACAGATAATGGATACATCAAAAATATCAGATCCACAAGTAAAACAAGCTATCGATGCTCTTCAAGCGGGAGACAAAAGCTGGTACAGTTTTTTTACCGAGAATCCAGCCATGACTGATGATGGCAATAAGGTTGATTTTAAATCTTTTTTTGCTAATGCCTTAGGCAAAGAAATGTTCCTCAGCATTGATCGGGTGGAAAATGAAGGAAAAAATATCCATGGTAATTTTAAAGCCGGGCAATGGGGAACATTTCCGGTATTCTTCAAGTTTCATAAGAATGCTGAAGGAAAGTTTGACCGCCTGGATATCGGACAGGATAAATAAAAACACTTATTTTTAGAATGCATAAGGCTGCCTCACTCTGAGACAGCCTTTTAGCACTTATCTAAAAATCGTGCTGATACTAATGAAGATTGTTTTTTAGCTTTTAAAAACTACTTTATTGGCTAGTTTTAAAGTATAAGCATTCTTATTTTTTGTCAAAGAATACTGTCCTTTTTTATATACTACAGCTTTTTTAGATGCTATTTTATCAAGCACTAAGCTTCCATCAGATGAAGGCAGGAATATTTCTGCTTTTTTCCCATCTTCGCTAAGAATTACTGCGGCATTAGAAGTGTAGGATTTTTTTGTATCTACTTCCTTCAACTGTATTTTTTCTTCAAAAATTCTTACACAGTCATTTTTTATCACTGAGAATGTATATCCTGCAGATCCTTTACAACCATGCTTATCTTTATCTGAACCGGCACCTTTGGGACTAAGTTGTGCTGAAGCACCTGTAGCAAACATTACCACTGCCATTGCTGTAATAAATTGTTTTACGTTTTTCATATATGTTTAATTTAATCAAATGAATTTACTTATTTTTTCTCACATGTCTTTCTGTTGATTATTAAATTTACCTTATAATTTCTCAACATACTTTCATTGACAATACTTTCATTATAAAGAGGGGCGAATCATTGTGTTTTAAGAATCTCTATTATTTTTTTAAGGCATCTATTTTTTGCCCCTCTTTTATTTTGCAAATTTTAAAAACTTATTAAAAATAACAACAATATACCCCTACTACATATGTACCACATTTGTTATTTTTTCCCTAAAAAAGGCCATTTATCGATATTAATCTATAAAAAATGTCTAAAATCGATTAACAAAAAATTATGCCACCCATAGGATCTATTTTTGTGAGTTATGATCCTTGTACATTAATTAATCAAAGAAGTCTATACTGTGGATTAAGAATAGTATCAGATCAAAAAGATTGATCAACTCAACATCAACTCTATATCAAAAGGAAATATAGCATTAACCCATAAAAAAGAGATTACTTCAAATAGGATGAGTAATCTCTAAACACTAAGATTTTTGAAACTCATCTAAATCACTATGTGAGAAAGTATAGCTAATAAAAGATGACTTGTACATGGTAAACAATAAAAAAAACAAAAAGAAAACACGAGTATTCACCTACCACATATCTACTACATTATTTAGAGCCATTTGTTCTACACAGCTTAAAAGCCATATAACCGGTAAAGTTTTTCTTGTTTCTGGTTTTTTAATTTTATAAGGAATCAAAGAAAATAAACAGTTCCTGCTCAGTAGGAACATTCAATTTCTTTCGTAAACGGTGTTTTTTCTGCTGTACAGATTTGTGTTGAATAAATGTATATTCAGCAATTTCTTTTGAGGTAAAATTAAGCTTTATCATTGCACAAAATGCCATTTCTGAGGCTCCAAGTCTCGGGTTTATTTCCAAAAGTCTTGGGCAAAACTCAGGATAGATTTCCTGAAACCTTGTCAAAAATGTAGAATCATTCTTTTTAGCCAATCCTACCAATTCATCAAAAGAATCATTAATCCTGCTTTTAAGTGAGAGTGCTTCACTTTTGAATTCGTTTTTCTTTTGCCTTAGTGCCCTGTTATGTCTGTAAAGTAAAATAAAAACCATCAGAGATAAGATAGCAATAATACCGATATAAATGTAAATTTTCTTGTGAAAGCCATTGGATTCTTCGTCTTTATCACTCAACATATGGTCTATCGAAATATTGATCGCTTCATTCTGAATATTTTCCAATGCTGTTTTTTCTTCCGTATATTTTTGCATCGCCTCTTCTTCTTTCTGCGGCTCATTCAGCATTCTATACGTTTTTGCTATGGACTCATAGACTCCAGGAATATTGTAAAGCCTGTTGGTCTTGTTATAATTATCTAATGCTTTATTATAATAATCTAAAGCTGTTTTATAATCTTTCTCTGCAAAATAATAGTCTCCATATGTCAAATACACAAAACCACTCTGGACATTTACTTTACCGGTATTAACAATTTTTTCAGATGCTTTCTGAAGATATATCAGGGTAGAATCCTTTCTTTTGGTATACATTAAATGATGTTTAGCCAATAATGTATTGAGAAGAACCCCTTGTCCATCAATTCTCTTCCCTTTCTGCAAATAAATATAAGCCGAATCTGCTTTATTGGATTTATATAGGAAATCGGCTCTGTTGGCATAAAGCCTGTATAGATAAAATTTTCTTTTCTCCTGATCTGAAATATTTTTAATATAATATAGCCCTTTTGCATTCAGCTCCAAAGCACTTTTATACAAACCAATTACCCCATTTAACTGACCATGTTCCTGATAGAGTCTTGCTTTTAAAACAGGGCTATTGACTTTCTTCAGTTCTTTTTCAGCCAATGAAAGATAAGATAGTCCTCTTTTATAATTTCCGATGGTTGCTGAAATATTAGAAATATTGATATAGCAAAGAATAATACCTTCTTTGTAATTTTTTTCTTCTGCCAGATTCAGATAGTCTTTATTAAGACGAACAAGATTTTCATAATCCCCCTGAATACGCAATGATTCTGTCTTTTTAAGCAGAATACTATCAAACTTTTGATGTGAAAAAACTCCCTGACCATACACTGATCCGGCATAGCACAGTAGAAATAAAAAAAGAAGATTATATGAATAAAATATTCGGTTTAATGGAAAAGGGAACATGTTTTTAGTTATTTAAAGATAATAATTGTTAGATTTTAAATCATTTGTATGTGTAACATAAATGTTTGATTACTAATAAATTTGGTTCATTTTAGTTTTTTTGTATTGCTTACAAATAGTATTCCAAAAACAAAAGTTTCTTTTTAATATGAAAAATAATGTTTGAGGGCTCAAAAGATAGTATTAATTTATTTTTCTTTTAAGTTTTTTACGAAAAAAGAAGTTATCCCAATCTAGGGATAACTTCAAATATTGTGTTGGATAGGCTAAAAAAATATTTCCGCGCTGCTATTTAATTTTTTTAAATTCAATATTAGACATATTAACTCCTGACAACATAAATCCTTTAATTTTATTCTTTTTATCATATTTAAAATCAAGCTGTCCAAAAAATGACTGGTGAGAATATAGAGTTTCCGGGCTTAAAGGATACAATCTTACCTTATTATTCATGGAATGTCTGGCAATCAGCCTACCCTCCTCTAGCACCAATTGATAAATGGTATTAAATTCTTCATTTTTATAGTATCCGGTAAATTGATGCAGATCGATTTTATCTTCTCTTAAAGGCTTTAAGGTTATTTTTTTACAAGTAAATATAAAATCTCCGATACTCAGTTTAGCTGATTCATGATAAAACGTAAGGCTTGCTGTTGGAATTGCTGAAATTCCAAATTTATTGTCACCAACGATGGTAAGAGGAGTTTTATCACCTTCCATATAAAGATTATTACCTTCTGAATGTATAGTAAGATAATTTCCAGGATTCATTTCATAAGTCCCTTCAAAGCTCTTTAGTTCTGCAGGCGTATAGGCTATCTTTTTAGGTAAAGAAGGCAGATTTTCATGTTCTTTCAGAAAAAGATCCACCAATTTATAAGCAATCAATAAGCCATCAAAAGTTCCCTTATTTCCAGTCAGAACAATAGATAAATTGTAGGCTGGAATATGAAGGATATAAGCTCTGTAACCGGCTGTTCCGCCACCGTGGAAACAATATCCAACCCTTTATACTTTCCGGTTTGCAGCCCTAATCCATATTCTATCCTTTCGCCTGTATTCAACACCGTATTTTGTTGCATTGTATTATAAATTTCACGAGATCCTATAACAGGTGATTGAAAATTGATTGCCCATTTACACAGGTCATTCAAGGTAGTAAAAATATTTGAAGATCCGTTTTCCATTTGTCCAAGGGAATATTTGGAGAAAACGCCATTTTTTTCCTGATAAGAATATGCTTTATTGGGAATTATCTTTTCGGGATCATCTATCGCATTTGTATGATTCATCTGAAGAGGATTAAAAATATATTCTTTAACAATCTCATTGAATTCTTTTTTATAAATCCTGTGAAGAATTTCAGCAAGCAGCATAAAACCAGTATTATTATATTTGTATTGCTGTCCGGGAGGAAAATTAAAATTTTTGATCGCAAGAACTGTTTTCACCGCTTCGGCATTGGTTACTCTGACTTCGTCTCCAAATCCCTGCATTCTTTTAATACTTGTAAAATCCGGTAAACCATGAGTATGATTAGCCAATTGCCGGATGGTAATCTTATAAGGCAAATGCTTCAGCTCCGGAAGATAAATTCTGATATCGTCATTGAATGACAATCTTCCTTCCTTCTCAGCCAGAAGAGCTACAAATGCTGTAAATTGTTTCGAAATGGATGCAATATCAAAAGCTGTAGAATCTTTTACGGGAATCTGATCTTCAAGATTTGCCAGCCCATACATCTTCTTATAAATAACCTTACTATTTTTCACAATGCCCACTGCCATTCCCGGAGCATTGGTCTGTGAATAAGTATTAATTATTGAATCAGCTTTTTCTAATTCATTTTTCTGAACGGTTTGTCCGAAAGATATTCCTCCATTTAAAATGCAAAAAAGGAATAGAATAAATTGAATTGATGTCTTCATTATATTTGATTTTTAAATAATGAAGCAAATCTGGAGTTTTATATTATTTTAAACATCCGAGTATCAGAAATCGAACTCTTTTAAAGAAAAAAATCAGTCCGATTTAAAGTCGGACACTAGTAAACCTGCTGATTTCCTGTAATCTGTAGGTGTTTGATTGGTTTCTTTTTTAAAGGCGGTATAAAAAGATGATTTAGAATTAAATCCTACTTCATACAGAATTTCCAACACGGTAAGTTGATGATTCTCTTTCAAAAGTTTCTTCGCATCATGAATTCTGAATTCATTTATAAAATCAAAAAAATGTTTACCTGTATGGTGATTAATAAGCAAGGAAAGCTGCTTCTCGGACATATTCATCTGCTCTGCAAGCTTCTGTAGGGTAAGTTTATCATCCAAATAAGGCTTTTCCGTTTTCATAAAATCCATAAGTATTTTCAGTTGTTCAGGCTCTTCTTTGATTTCTTGTACGGGTTTGATGGGGGTCAGATTTTTATCAATTCCGGCAAATAGATTGGGACGATATAAAGCATTTAGGACCAACCAGCTGATAACGAATAAAACAAACACTGAAGAAAATGCGTATAATCCGAAAAAAACAGTATTATTATCCTTTACAAACCCTCTCAACAGGACAAAAATATTACCAATCAAAAAAATGACAGTAGTCTGAAACAGCCACTTATACGTAAGATGATGATTGTTTGAATAGTTCTCCCGATACACTTTTCTGAAAACCTGCAATACCCAAAATATTGCAATGATATAACAATAATACTGAAACATGGAAACCCTATCCAACCATTGATTACTTTGTTTTGAAATCCCGGAAATACTAAATAAACAGAAAAAGAATAAAAACGGTAATCCGTGCAGCAGATGCTTCCTTCGAAGTTTAAAATTATAATAGCACGCCGAATTGACATACAGGTAATACAATGGCATCTGCAACAGAATACTGGAAAGTTTCAATCCTTGAATAATCTTATGATCAGGTAGTGACAGAAAAAAACCGGAAAGGTCTATTACAGAAACCAAAAGAAATGCAGCAAATAGATAATGAGGTAATTTTCTTTCCGATTTTGCTGTAATCAGAAAAAAACTCAATAATAAAAACAGGAAAAATATAATCTTACCTATATCGTTTATTAGTTCCATATCTACCTTTTAATTGGGGTAAGCTAAAACATTATGCATTCTGTTCATCAATCTGGGTAAACCATTCTTCATAAACATCCTGAGCTGTTCTTGTCTTATGATTGATAAAGGTTTTATCATAGCTAAAATCACTATTGAATTTATCCGTTTTAGGATGATATGACAACTTCAACATTCCCGGAACTTCTCGCCCATCATTTTTAAACAGCTTTTCAATATCTTTCAATATCTGATTTCCTTTCTTAAGCATCCCAAATGATTTTTCATCGCCAATATCATACTGCATATCGGATACATCATTCACTTTATGAGACTTCACCAAATAACCGTTGATTTCATAAAAAGCTTTATAAAAATACCCTGATTCTATTAATCCGATAATATACACAGCGTCTACTTCTTCTGAATTATTATTCACAAATTCAAAACCTGTTTCAACCAATTCTGCAAGATATTTTTGAAATTCGGTATCAAAAGGGCTCATATTCTGATGGTTTACAATTGAATCAGTTAAGATAGTGAAATTTGACAATCAATTTTAAGGATATTTGAATGTATAGTTTCACCCCCCATTCTCCTTGATTAATGCCATAATATTTACGTAAATTTGACCGTTATCTGCCTGTTCATACATAAAACAGGCAATGCTACAACTTCATTATGGATACAGACGTTATTATTTCGCAACTCACGAAACACTTCCAGGAAATCGTTCCTTTACAAAAGACTGAGATTGATCTTGTGATTCAAAAACTGGAATTTATTCAGCTAAAAAAGAAAGAGTATCTGCTTCGGGAAGGGCAAATTTCAAGATATATGCGCTTTATTGCTCAGGGAAGCTTATATGCTTACCATATTGATGAAAAAGGAAAAGAAAATATTACCCAACTCGGTATTGAAAACTGGTGGATCAATGATCTTTACAGCTACCTAAGTGAACAGCCTTCAAGAATGTTTATTCAGGCTAATGAAGAGGCTGTTATTGTACAGATCAGTAAACTAATTTAGAATTACTCTATAAAGAAGTTCCTTCGATCTCTGAATTCTGGCGTTTGAAAATGCAATCGGCCTATGTAACTTTACAGGAAAGAACGTTTGAGCATTCAAGAGTGGATGCCTACACCAAATACAGAAATTTTGTAACTGCTTATCGTAATATCGAGCAGCGTTTTCCCCAATATATGATTGCCTCCTATCTTGGAATCACCGTAGAATACCTGAGTTATTTAAGAAAAAAACACCTGTCTGACGTTTCTTAAGATATCTTAAGTTTATTCCGTTCCCGCCTGAATAATTTTGCTCTCAGAAATTTAATGAGTGAAATATGAAGGCCAAAATCATCGCTATCACAGCTCTTGTATCAGCTTCGCTGAATCTGAATGCACAAAAGCTTACTTATACTCCGGATCTTGTTTTAGGACACCGTTCCTATACTTATATGCACAATGTCAATTATTACTTTAATGATCGGCTAAAGCTCAACAATCTTACTTTATTCGACACAGAATATACCAAAGACAAGGAGAATATATTTTTTATAAGAAATACTCTTGCTTACCAGCTTACCAAAAGGTTCAGTGTAAATGCAGCATTGGGAATAAAAAACCCGGGGGCTTTCTTTAGTGCTTATGTACAATACAGAATAGCAAAACCTACCTACTCTCTTTCCTACTCTATTGGAGCAACCTACCAGAAAGGATTTTCTCTTGAACAGTCTGTATCATTGGAATACACTCCTTATCTAAAGGATAATCTACAGGGCTATTTCAGTGTACTGGCCATTGGTAATCTGGATAATAGTGGCTATCCAAGAGGATTACAGTTTATTCGCTTAGGGATAAAACAGGATAAAATAATGTATGGAGTTGCTTCTAACTTCGACCAATTCAACAACGCAAAAAAGACCCTTGAAAATGTCGGGGCATTTGTAAAATATAACTTTTAAATAATAATAAAATGAAAAAAAACATTGATTTAGGACTATTGATCAGCAGAATCGCTATTGGATTTCCCATGTCTGTTTATGGAGTTAACAAATTGATTCACGGAATCGGATTTATTGAGGATATGATGACCATGAATGGGTTACCTTCCTTCTTTGCTTATGGAGTTTTTGCTGGAGAAATTATTGCTCCAATCATGCTGATATTGGGATTCAGGGCTCGTCTGGCGAGTTTGATTTTTGCTGCGAACTGTTTTACAGCCACAATTCTAGCGCAAACAGCTAATATTTTCAAGCTTAACGACTTTGGAGGCTGGGCATTGGAGTTATTGGTGATCTATATGTTGGTAAGCATAAGCTTCTTCTTTACCGGAGCCGGAAAATATGCGGTTTCAGTTGCTAATAAGTGGGATTAGCCGGAAAACGCAAAGACGTTGTTTTTTCCTTTTAATACGTTTTAAGGCGCAAGGATTAACTGCTATAAAATTTTGAAATGCTTATTTTGCCACTAATTCACGAATGATTTTATTCGTGTATTAGTGGCTCTGATCACAATGACGTTTGAGTTTTCATTTTGTGCTAAGCAATCATTGAGTATTGTTTAGGCTTCATTCCTATATGCTCATTGAATATTTTTGAGAAGTGACTAAGGTTAGTAAATCCCATTGCATATCCAACCTCAGAAACTGTATGCTTTTTTTCTCTCAGCAAGAAAGCGGCTTCTTTCATCCTAAACCCTTGATAATAACTAAAAATACTGTCTCCAAAAATTTGTTTAAAAAGACGTTTCAGCTTTGTTGGGCTCATTCCTGCTTTTACTGCAAGGTCATTAATAACAGGAGGTACCTCCAAATGGGCAAGTATTTGTTCTTTGATTTCATAAATCGTTTCTATATCACGAGTATTCAAAGCATATAATCGTTTTTCATTTCGTTTTTCCAGCTCCATCAATAGCCTGCAGATCAATTCTTCTGCTTTTATTCTTAGGAAAAATAATCTGAATCTTTCTTCTGTTTCTTCAGAAATAATTTGATCTACAATATTTTGCAGAGAAGGATAAACTAGTTGTTCAAAAAGAAAAGGCTCTGTATTCTGTAAAAGATTCTTCAACAGAACAGATTGCTCTTCTTCCTGAAATAATTCGCGTAAATAATCAGCATCTACTTCTATATTAATAGTTTCCGTATTCGTATGAATAGAAACCACATTATCAGTATTGAGGCGACTTGTTCCAATTAAAACTGAAGGTAATTTTGTAAAATGCTTTCGGTCAGATATTTTTTCTGTATTGGAAAAAACATTTTGAAATTTAAAAAAGAGCATTTTTTTTGCCGGATTCAACTCTGGGTTCTCAATAATAATATTCTCATTCAGTTTATAGTTACTGATCAGCATCCGAATATGTTCGTTGAAAATAAATCCTGTACAATATCCGCTTCCGTATGGAAGTGGAATTTCCAGTTTTCTTTGTTTAATCTCAGCTCCCAATAGATAGGCTAAGTTCTTCAGAATATGTGGTACTGTTTCATTATCTTTTTTCATAAAGTCTTTTACAGCTATTTATAAATCTAATATAACTATTTTATTCCTAAAAGAACATTCAATTTTGTATCTATAATTTTAAAATCAAAAACGATGTTATTAAAAAATAAAAAAGTGGCTATTATAGGAGCTGGTCCTGTAGGACTAACTATGGCAAAATTACTTCAACAACAGAATATAGAGGTTTCCGTTTATGAAAGAGATCAAAATCCTCAGGCTCGTATTTGGGGTGGCACCCTTGATCTGCATAAAGATTCGGGACAGAAAGCGATGAAAAAGACTGGTCTGTTGGAAGCTTATTATCAAAAGGCTGTTCCTATGGGAATTACCATTACTGATGAAAAAGGAAACCCTTTATTTACCAAACCAATTACTTATGAAAATCAATATGACAATCCTGAGATCAACAGAAATACTCTCAGAACCTTACTATTGGATAGTTTAATAGAGCATACGGTAATTTGGGATCGAAAATGTATTGACCTGAAAGTCTCCAATGGAAAATGGTTGCTTCTCTTTGAAAATGGTACCCAAGCAACGGCTGATCTTATCATAGTTGCCAATGGTGGAATGTCAGGAATAAGAAAGTATGTTAATGATACTGCAATTGAAGATACCGGAACCCTGATCATTCAGGGAGAACTTCCACAACCTGCAATACACTATCCCGAGCTCTATCAATTTTGTAATAGCAACAGACTAATGGCTGCTCATCAGGGGCATTTATTGGTCATCAATCCTAACAATAACGGAGCATTATCTTATGGGGTAATTTTCAAAAGAACAGATGATCCGGAATATAATTTTCAAGATCAGGAAAGTATCCGAGAATTTCTTTTGAAACGTTTTAATCATTGGGACAAACGCTACCAGAAACTGTTTCAACTGACTTCATCTTTTTGGAGCTTACCTACCAGAAAACTCCCTTTGAATAAAGCGTGGCATTCAAATCGTCCTTTACCGATCACTTTAATTGGAGATGCAGCTCATCTTATGCCTCCTTTTGCGGGGCAAGGAGTTAATACAGGTCTGATGGATGCCTTAACTCTTGCTAATAACCTTACAGAAGGACAATATGATTCTCTTCATACAGCAATCAGCGATTATGAAAAACAAATGTTTATATATGCTTCTGAAGCCCAGCTTTCATCTTCTAAAAATGAAATAGAAATGCGTCAACATGACTTTTCTTTTCAACAGTTGATTCAATAATTTTATTCACTCTAAAACAGAAAATTCAGTACCTGTTTTAGAGTGGATGATTATTCAGCATTGGTTTCAGCCAATTTTTTACGGTAGTTTTTAGGAGTAGATCCGGTTTTCACTCTGAACAGATAGGAAAAGTGCGAAAAATTCTGAAATCCCAGTTCAAAAGCTATTTCTTTAATCGACTTATCTGAACTGTGAAGTAAATTTTTAGCTTCAAGAATAATTCGTTCTTTAATAAACTCAAGTGGTGAAATTTTATATTGTTTTCTGCAAAGTACACCCAAATAATTTGGAGTAATGCATAACTCATCAGCATAAAAGGCTACATTCTTTTGCGTTTTATAATATTTATCCACCAACATGTGGAATCGAAAAGGAAGATTATCCGGTGTACTCAATGCTTTATTTCCATAAGCATGTTCTACCCACAAGTTGATAATGAGTGCCAAAAGACGTACCCTTGCATTGATAAGTTCCGGAAAAACTACATCTGCAGCAATTTCTTTTCTGATGGCATTAAATTCAAGACTGAATCTGTGATAGGTTTCATCATCAGGCTCTATCATTTCATATTTGCTATAAGAAGAAAAAGTAAATTTAAGAGTTGGTGAAAAAGTTTTAAGAATCTCATCATTAATGATAAGCCTTCTTCCAACAGTATGAGGAGCCAGTTCCCATTTGTATTCTCTTTTGGGAAGATGTATGAATAATTGCTGAGCTTTCAAACCGTATTGGTTTAACCCTGTAGTACATTTTCCACCCTCACATTGATCCAATAAGATAATGGTAAAGCAGTTCTCAGGAAAAAAGTTGAGTGAATCACCACTGATCTCATCCTGAAAAACAACGTCAATTCCTTTGTTAAACACCTCCTCTACCGATTTTTTATTAATCAACTCTTTATCTATTATCATACAATTTCAATACTAATTTATGAAAAAAGCACCTCATATATTGCCTTCTATAAGCATTGCAATATATTTTATTTCCTGCTGCTTTTAGCAGCGTGCAAAGATACAGTCTTCTTATTCGTTTAGAAATATCAGAAACCGTGATAAGAATATCATATTTTCATATCCTTTTCTATCAATAAAGATATAAAAAAACGACATGATGGAGTGTTATCCCTCTCTATTCCTTACTTTTAAGGCATATAATCTTATTCTTTTACACTAAATTTTCGATATTTATATTTTTAGTTTATCGTTGAAACAATAAGTATATTTGTGTAAGGTTCTTTTCATTTACTTATGTTAACAGACAAATTCGGAAGACATATTAATTATCTAAGGCTGGCTGTTGTAGACAGATGCAACCTCCGATGTACTTACTGTATGCCGGAGAACGGACTTGCATGGATTAAGCAGAATGATCTGATGACTGATGAGGAAATGCTCAGAATATGCTCTGTTTTTACAGATCTGGGTGTGGATAAAATCAGAATCACGGGTGGTGAGCCTTTTGTAAGAAAAAACTGTATCAATCTCATTGAAAAAATATCTAAGCTTAATGGCCTTACAGATCTAAGCTTAACGACAAACGGACTTCTTACCGAGCAGTATATTCCACAATTGAAAGCATTTGGTATAAAATCTGTCAATCTGAGTCTTGATACATTGGATGAAGATCGATTTTTCAAAATCACCCGCCGAAAAAGCTTTGATAAAGTGATGAAAACATTGGATGGTTTATTAAAGCATCATATCAAAGTAAAGATTAATACAGTAGTCATGGACAATCAGAATATTGAAGATATCATTCCTTTGGTTGAGCTTACTAAAGAAATGCCAATAGATGTCCGCTTTATTGAAGAAATGCCATTCAATGGAAATAATGATTCCGATATCGTTCCGAAATGGAATGATCCGCAAATTTATAATCACATCAAAGCGCACTTTCCTGAAATTGAAAAGATGAAAGATCCTAAAAGCTCCACATCTTCTAACTACAAAATTCCGGGTTTTATAGGAAGTATCGGTATTATTGCAGCTTATACCCGTTCTTTCTGTGGGGAATGCAACAGAATCCGGATCACTCCTTCCGGTGTATTGAGAAACTGTCTGTATGAAGGCGGAGGAATTAATTTAAAAGACTTACTTCGTTCGGGAATAGCCGATAACGAATTGAAAAACATAATAATCAACAGCATACATCATAAACCCAAAGACGGATGGGAAGCTGAGCAGCAGACTCTTAATGCGGCATCTATTCATCAGTCTATGGCTACAATAGGAGGATAACTATGGAAATGATTACCGTACAACAGGCAGAAGAGATTATACTTTCCCAAACAAAAGATTTTGGAAACGAATGTGTTGCATATGATCACGCATTAGGAAGAGTTTTAGTGGAAGATCTTTGTGCAGATCGGGATTTACCTCCCTTTGATCGTCCCACTGTAGATGGAATTGCCATCCGTTACGGTGCCTATGAAAAAGGAATTCGCTCCTTCCCTATCAAAGCTGTACAATCTGCAGGAGAACCTTCTCTATCTATTGATTTAGAAACTGAATGTATAGAAATCATGACCGGTGCAGCCTTAGACACTTCAGTAGATACTGTAATCCGATATGAAGATATTTCTATCAATGATGGAATAGCAAGCCTTACTATTGATCTTAAAAAAGGACAAAATATTCATCTGAAAGGCAGAGATAAAAGAAAGGGCGAAATTCTGGTAAAAGCCCATCAAGTGATTACACCAGCAATCGTTGGAATAGCCTCTTCAATTGGAAAAACCTCTGTTTCTGTAAAAAAAATGCCCAAGATCATTATCATTTCTACAGGAGATGAAATGGTAAGTCCAACATCAATACCTTTACCGTATCAGTTAAGGCGTTCAAACGGAATCACCATACAGTCTGTTTTGAAGAAGTATCATATTGAAGCAGATACTCTTCATCTCAATGATGATTATGAAGAAATCAAAAAAGAACTTTCCCGCTGTATTCATGAATATGATGTACTTCTCATGAGTGGCGGCGTATCGATGGGAAAAATTTGACTATTTACCTCAGGTTTGTGAAGAACTGGGCATTGAAAAAGCTTTTTCCACAAAATAAAAACAAAGGCCGGGAAAGCCTTTTTTTGGTTTGGTAAAAAAATGAGTCTCAAAAAAACTTGTTTTTTTGCATTTCCGGGAAATCCGGTTTCAGTATTTATGTGCCTGCATCGATATTTTATCCCATGGTTGGAAAAGTCTCTGGAAATAACTGGAAGTTCACCACAGTTTGCAGTCTTACAAAATGATATTGAGGTTCCCTTTGCCCTCCAATATTTTGTACAAGTGAAACTGAGAACAAATCAGCTGGGGCAACTTATCGCTGAATCAGTAAATACCAATGGATCAGGAGATTTTTCTCATCTTGCAGACACCAATGCTTTTATGGAACTTCCTTTAGAACAGAATACCTTTAAAAAAGGAGAAGTTTACAGGGTATGGAAATATTAAAATAATATGTAAAAAAGCCACGAATGCACGAATAAAATTAATTAGCTTCTAAAAAAACGATGTGCCTATCTGGTTTAAAGACTTTGTTGAAGAGCCTAGGCACATAGATAATAGAAAAATATCTGAATACATTAGCGTATAAATACAAATTCGTGTATTCGTGGCAAGAAAAAAATCACATCTGTGATTAAAAAAAGAATATATGTCAGAATTTACCCATCTTAATAAAAACGGACAGCCCGCCATTGTAGATGTTGGCGGCAAAAATGTGACTCAAAGAAAGGCTGTAGCACAAGCCATCATCTCGATCCCTGAAAATGTATTGGAGGCTTTACAAAAAGACGATTTCAAAACAAAAAAGGGGTCTGTATTTCAGATCGCGATTATTGCAGGAATCATGGGAGCCAAAAAAACGAGTGAACTTATCCCTCTTTGCCATCCCATCGGACTTGATAACTGTAGTTTACAGATAGAACTCAATGATCAAAATGACATTGTTATCGAATGCTCTGCAAGTATAGAAGCTAAAACGGGAGTGGAAATGGAAGCGCTTACCGGAGCTTCTGTCGCTGCACTCACTATCTATGATATGTGTAAAGCAATGAGCCATGATATTGTCATTAAAGAAATTAAATTAATAGAAAAATCAGGTGGAAAAAATGATTTCAGAAGAGTTTAATACAATCCCAAAAATCAATGGTCTCGTTCTCGCCGGCGGAAAAAGCGTAAGAATGGGAAAAGCTAAAGATCTCCTTCAATGGCATGGAAAAGAACAGCGTTATTTTGCCGCAGATCTTCTGGCTCCGTTTTGTGATGAGGTTTTTATTTCCTGCAGACAAGATCAGTTGGAAAATTTTGATCCTCATTATAAATCCCTCACCGATACTTTTCTGAATATGGGGCCTTTTGGTGGAATCCTTTCTGCATTGCGTGCCCAAAGGGATAAAGCATGGTTGGTAGTAGCCTGTGATCTTCCTTTGCTGGATTCAAAATCTTTAGAATTCTTAATACAATCAAGAGATCCTGAAAAGGCTGCCACCACTTATGAAAGTCCTTTTGATGGATTGCCGGAACCTTTAATAACCATTTGGGAGCCTAAAAGTTATCCTTTGTTATTGAATTTTTTAGGAATTGGAAATACCTGTCCAAGAAAGGTTCTCATCAATAGTGATACGCTTATTTTAAAACCAGATAATCCGGATGCTTTAATGAATGTGAATACGCCTGAGGATGCTGAGATAGCACAACGAATTCTGAAAAACTAATCTTTATTGGAAACGTTTTTGTTGGAAACGCGAAGGCGCAAATTGATTATCTTCTGTATGTTTTAAGGCACGAGGATTTTATCTTCGATAAAATTGAGTACTGCAAATGCATAGCCAAGTGATTTTGAAAATCTGCGAAATCTGCGAGAATATATTAATAGCTACGAATGCACAAATAATTCTAAGAATAAAGGGAATAAATAAGTATTAAAAAAATTCATGCATTCGAGGAAAAAGAAACAAATTATGAATACATCATTTGAACGTTATCAGTGTCAGATTGCTTTACCGGGATTTGGTATAGCTTCACAGGAGCTGCTGAAAAATGCTAAAGTTCTTATTGTAGGAATGGGAGGTCTCGGGTGTCCCACTGCTCAATATCTTGCATCCTCCGGTGTGGGCACTATTGGTATTGCAGATGATGATATTGTTTCTTTGAGCAATCTTCACCGCCAAATTTTATATACTCCAGATGATGTGGACGCTTATAAGGTGGACATTGCCGCTAAAAGATTGAAACTTCAAAACCCTTCCGTTACCCTTATTCCTTATCGATTGCGAATCACTGATGCCAATGTCATGGGACTTATTTCAGAGTTTGATCTCATTATTGAAGGAACAGATAATTTTGAAACCAAATGTCTGTTGAATGACGCTTGTGTCTTAGCAGGAAAGCCCTTAGTATATGGAGCTATTTATCAACATGAAGGTCAGGTAAGCATCTGGAATGCTTTACAAAAGGATGGTACCTATTCTCCTAATTATCGCGATGTTTTTCCTAATGCAGAAGAATCTCAGGTTCCCAACTGCCGGGAAGGCGGCGTAATCCCAACTTTAGCTGGAATAGTAGGCTGTATGCAAGCTAATGAAGCCATAAAATACCTCATCCGATCTGAAGAAACTTTAGCCGGAAAACTATGGATAATGAATGTATTGAGTGGTAAAACACAAATAATTAAGTTAAAGAAAACTTCTATTCAGATTACAGGTTTACCTCAGAGTATGCCGCTTATCAGTTTTGAAGAATACATGAAAAATCAGAAAGATTTTGAAACCATAGATGTCCGTACAAAGGAGGAACATGAGAATTTTAATATTGGGGGAAAAAATATTCCACTAGGTGATTTAGAGGATCATTACTCTTTTATTTCTTCAGCTGCCAATCCTATAGTTATTTACTGCCAATCCGGTAAACGAAGCATGGAAGCTGCGAAAAAAATTAAAAAGGAATTTCCTGAGAAAGAGGTGCTTTCTTTACAAAATGGCCTTAATGGAGGGCAGCAATAATTTATTCAACCATAAAAGATACAAAAGCTTTTATTTTGAACCCTTAATTTTACTTTAGAAGTTGATAATTTTTGATTTTCAAGAAATTTAATTATTCTTACGACTCATAAGGCTTGTAACTTCATATAATTAAAGAGTTTAAAATTCATCAGTCAAATAGGCTTGCATCGGAATAGAAAACATGCCCATTACTGATTCTTGCGGGAGCAGTGTAGGGATGTTCTTCTGCTTTCCCTATCTTCATGATATGTTCCACGTTCCAGCCTTTCGCTTTGAGATAATCTGAGATCATAGATCTGTGGCAGCTCCACCATACGGCTTCTGAACACATAAAGGCGGTCGTTTTTATTCTTGCTATGTTTTCAAGTTTTTCAACGGCTTTGATAAATTCCTCCGTCTGCATATAATCAGCATACCCACGGAAAGATTCGTTTTTCCAGCGACTATTGATGGAATTGGGTTGAACTTTTCTTCGTCCTCCTAATGCTTCAAAATGGAGATACTCAATATGGTGTTCCGGTAATACTTTTTCCAGATTTTCTTTGCTAAACCACGGATATCTTTTTGAACCTGCAAATCTACGTACATCAGCAAGAACTTCAATGTTGAATGATTTCAACATCTCCATAAACTCTTCCAAAGGATGAGTAGAATGTCCAATCGTATAAATAACGGGGTTTTCTAAAGGTTCCATCAGTCTATGATCGTCTGCTTTATTTTTTCAAAAGATACAAGTTCCTCTCCTGCCATTTCATGAATGGTTTCATCAATCATTACAGACATGCTATTCAGAGCCAAATCATTAGCTTCTGTCCCAAATGGTTCTTCAATTTCATCTGCAATAGCTTCAAAGGCTACAAATGTATAGGCTACAAATACAACAATAAGCGGTGTAAACCATCTTAAAGAATCTACCAATCCAAACGGCAAAAGAAAACAATAAATATACACAGTACGATGTAATAAAACACGGTAACTGTAAGGAAGCGGAGTAGAAACAATTCTTTCACATCCGCCCACTATATCTGATAATTTATCAAAGTTTTCATCAAAACGGGATTGCTGGATGGAATCAATGCTTCCTTCCTCTTTTGCTTTCTGAACCCATTCTGCCAACAATCTCATAATGACAGCAGGTTTATACTTTGCTGAAGAAACTATTTTTAATTGATCTTCATTCAATCTGTCTTTTAAATCTTCATAAGCATCCGTTCCTCTCAACTGATGCTTCAATGCGAAAATAAAAGCACCCAACAATTTGATAAATTCAAGGACAGAAAGACTGCTTCCTTTTGTATTTTTTAAAGTTAAAGCCTGTCTGGTGAGTGAACGTGCTGTATTCAATAAAGCTCCCCATAATTTACGGCCTTCCCAAAACCGATCATAACTGGCATTATTCCTAAACCCTAAGAATAGAGCCAGTACAAAACCAAATAAAGTCAAAGGAGCCGGATTAAGGGGGATTTTAAAGGAAAAAATGACTCCTCGCAGATAGACAACCCCCAACGACAGGATAAACAGCAAAAATAGACGTGGCAACAGACCAGGCAATACTGACCCGTGCCATACAAAAAGCATTTTAAACCAATGTTCCTTCTTCCTTATAATCATACCTTTTTGTAAAGCTTTTTTATTGTAACAATTTATTTTTTAATTTGTCCTACCACTAAAGATTCCAGCTGATAAGAGCTGCGGGCAGGCTTTTTCTCACCTTCTGCAACAATGCGAAGCGGGCCTTTTGTTTCTGTCAAAGGTTTTCCGTCAATCATATCTGCTACAATCACGTTTTTATCTGCAATGGAAGCATCCAGCTCAGCTAATGAAAATAAAACCTGATATCCGTCTGCACACTTTGCCAATAAATATTTTGACATATTTTCACCATGAAGTTCCTTTCCTGAAGGAGCTCCGGCTTTTGCCAGAATATCCTGAACAGAAACGCCTGTGTATACGTGAATGCTCCCATCCTTGTCTTTAAGTGATGCTTCTTTTCTTGGCATTTTTGATAAATCAGCCAGACTAAGTTCTAGAGGTTGGGAAACTTCTCCACTCACTTTCAATTTGAATCCAGATTGACAGAATGCCCAGCCGGAAAGCAATACCAGTGCTACAGGCAGTATTTTTTTCATATCACAATATAAGAATAATTATGGTTTTTGAATAGCTCCCTGATACAGCATTTTATCTACTCTTTTATACACCTCAGGATCATGTTTTTTAATCTTGATTTTCACATATTTGGAAGCCGGCATATTGCTTTCTTTCACCACATTATTTACAGAAACCAAAACATTGGTTTCCGGGAAATAGGTAACCGTATTCTTTTCAGGGATCTGATAGGAAACAATAATAAACAAAGGTGCAATCCTTTCTACTCCATCATCGTAGTTAAAAAGATCCACTTTTTCACCTGCTTTAAACCCTGCTTTATCAATGTCTTTTTGATTCATAAATATGACACGACGTTCATTTTTAATTCCACGATAACGATCATCTAATCCGTAAATGGTTGTATTGAATTGATCGTGAGTACGAGTCGTAGCCATCATATATTCATCGGAAGCCAGTGTATTATCCGGAATCTCCGTTAATGTAAATGGAGCGCGACCGCCAAGCTCTTTTGAAAAACTTTGTTCGTCTCTTGCTGCATTGGGAAGGTAAAACCCTCCTTTTTGTCTGACACGGACGTTATAATCTGTAAAACCGGGAATACATTGTTCAATATCATCCCTTACTGCATCATAGCTGTCATGATAACGCTGCCAGTTCACTACAGAGCGATTTCCTAAAGTTGCCATTGCCATACGACATACAATCTGAGTTTCGTTGATAAGATTCTCTGATATCGCATCCAGCATTCCTTTGGAACTCTGAACAACACCCATGGAATTTTCGGTAGTGATGATCTGTACTTCACTGTTCACAATATCTTTGTCACTTCTCCCATAAGTAGGAAGAATTAAAGCTTCTTTACCATGCACAAGGTGTCCTCTGTTCAATTTGGTAGAAACACATACGAGTAAATTAAGCTTTCTTAAAGCATTAGCAGTGTAGGTAGTATCCGGAGTTGCAGAAAGGAAATTTCCACCCATACAAAACATCACTTTTATTTTTTCTTCATGAATGGCTTTTATCGCACGTACAACATCGTACCCATGTTTGCGGGGAACTTTAAAACCGTAGAAATTTTCAAGGCGATCTAGCTGATCATCAGTCGGTTTCTCATCAATCATCATCGTTCTGTTTCCCTGAACATTGCTGTGACCGCGTACAGGACAAACTCCAGCTCCCGGTTTCCCAATACTGCCTTTCAGCAAAAGAATATTGAGTATTTCGCGAATCATATCTACTCCGTTAGGCTGCTGAGTGAGCCCCATCCCCCAACTGACAATAATCTTTTTTTTGAAAGCCATCATTTCGGCAGCCTGATGAATAGCTTCCTTAGACACTCCGGATAATTCTGCCAACTCATCCAGTGTATACTGATCGAATTGTTTCATAAAATCTTCATATCCTACTGTTTTATCTTTAATAAAGTCTTCATCAAAGACCTTCCCTGGATTTTGTTTCTCAAATTCGATCAAGAGGAGTTCCAGCGCTTTCAGTAAAGCCATATCTCCATTGATCTTTACAGGTAAATAAAGGTCTGCCAGCTGTACCCCGCCTGTAAGAATCTCCCTCACACTCTGAGGGTTAATAAACCCCATAAGCCCAGCTTCCGGTAATGGATTAATCGCTATAATTTTAGCTCCATTTTTCTTTCCTTTTGCCAAAGCACTCATCATTCTCGGAGCATTGGTTCCCGGATTTTGTCCGATAATCACAATAACTTCAGCCTCATAAAAATCTTCTAAGGTTACGGTTCCTTTACCAATTCCAATGGTTGGACGCAATGCAGAACCTGAAGTTTCATGGCACATGTTGGAACAATCAGGCATATTATTCGTTCCGAATTCTTTTGCAAATAATTGGTAAACAAATGATGCCTCGTTACTTGTTCTGCCGGAAGTATAAAAAGCAACTTCATCCGGAGATTCCAGTGCATTGAAATGTTCCGCTATCTTTTTAAAAGCGTTATCCCAACTGATGGGTTCGTAATGAGTAGCACCAGGTGCCAGGTACATAGGATCGGTAAGCCGTCCCATTTTTCCGATCTGATAATCATCTAATTTTGCAAGATCGTATACGGAGTTTTGTTTAAAAAATTCAGGAGTTACTCTTTTAGTTGTCGCCTCCTCTGCCAGAGCTTTTGCACCATTTTCACAATATTCTCCAAGAACAGAACGTTCATCATCAGGATCAGGCCAGGCACAACTTGGACAGTCGAAACCTCCGATCTGATTCATTTTGAACAGTGCTCTCATGCCACGGATAGGTGCTTTTTCTTCAAATAAATCACCAAAAGCAGCCATTACTGCCGGAATTCCTGCGGCGGCTTTTTCTACATGTGTCAATTTAAGGTCAAGTAAAGTAAATGGATTCTCAGCATTAGGTTCTTTGCCAATTTCCTCTTCTACTTTCTTTTTGTTATTTTCTTCCATACCTTTTTATTTTGTAAAGTGATTAGCATTTAAGATTGGGATTTGGGTAGTTATCGCTTTGATCTTCCATCGTATTATCAATACAAACGAAATCTTTTTCTACCAAAAGCTTTACGACGCCTGTCTGCCCGTCAAACCCTACAATATCTGTAGACACCCACTCTTCAACCATAGCTTCAGGCATTTTCATCACGATTTTATTTTCAATAAAAACGGCAGATAATGCAGTATCTTTCGTTTTTTCTATAACATATATAAACGGTCGGTCTACAAATTCCGTAAAGCTGGAAACAATCCCGTTTTTTCCTAGTTCTGAAACTTCGGATTGCGTTAAACGGAGTCTTATAGAGTTGTCTTTTATTCTTATTTTCATTTGCTTGTTTCTGTTTTTTCCACGAACTTCATGGATTTTTAATTACTAAATCTTTTATTTTTGCCACGAATGCACAAATGGATTTTATAAGTCATAACGACTATTATTTATAAAATTATTCGCTTATAATTCAATCTTAATTCTCCAAAATTGACAATCAATGCCAGTTTATTTTCGGATACTTTTAAATAATTAATAGCTTGTGAAATATGTTCATCCGCTATTTCAGATATTCCTTTTATTTCCAGTATTATCTTATCAAATACTACAAAATCTGCATAAAACTTATGTGGAAGCACAGTTTCTTTATAGTGAACAGCATATTCTTTCTCCCTTTCATATCTAATACCAGACTGATTCATTTCATATTCCAAAGCATCTTTGTAAACAATCTCTGAAAAGCCTGGTCCTAAACTATTATGTACTTCCATACATATCCCAATTATTATATAGGATTCCTGTTTGTAAACTAAATCTTTCATTCATCATTTGTTTTTTATTTGTATACTTATAGTCTTTATTATCTATAAGTCTTTTATTTTTGCCACGAATGCATGAATAATTTCTGTGCTCGTAACTAGCTATCCCATATTATGATATCTATTTATTTTACTATTTTTGGAATGCTGCATCCACTAATCTCATTCGTGTATTCGTGGCATTTATACTCTATTTTTCAACGATTTTGTGAAAACTGCTTTCGTTATAAATATTAAAACGGTTGTCTCTAAGAAATCCCAATAATGTCATGTCAAACTCTTTTGCTAAATCTACGGCCAGACTGGATGGCGCTCCTATTGCTGCAACCACTGAAATTCCTGCCATAGCTGCTTTTTGAATAAGTTCGAAACTGGCTCTTCCACTAAGGACTAAAATTTTATCCTTAAGAGGGAGCTGGCCCGTAAATAAGGCATGGCCAATCAGTTTATCCAAAGCATTATGCCTTCCTACATCTTCCCGAAGCGCAAGAAGCTGCCCTTCAAAATCAAAAATTCCTGATGCATGAATTCCCCCTGTAGCACTGAAGTTATTCTGAAAAGACTGCAAATTGGCAGATAACTGGTATAATACATCAAATAATAGGATTCGTTGTTCTCGTTCGATATTCTGAAAAGTACTTACTGTTTTTATGGATTCAATAGAGCCTTTTCCACACACTCCACAACTGGATGTAGTATAAAAGTTTCTGTCTGCATGATGTAATTGAGGAATAAAATCTTCAGTCAATTCCACTTCAATGATATTTTCTCTATTTCTGGAGCATTCT
This sequence comes from Chryseobacterium tructae, assembly GCF_030409875.1. Classification (NCBI taxonomy): domain Bacteria; kingdom Pseudomonadati; phylum Bacteroidota; class Flavobacteriia; order Flavobacteriales; family Weeksellaceae; genus Chryseobacterium; species Chryseobacterium tructae. The sequence continues at coordinate 3,108,638 of NZ_JAUFQR010000001.1, forward strand.
GCCTGTGGATGATCTATATTTTGAATCTGATGATACCCTGAAATGATTCCTTCTGTAAATAGAAAACCGGCAGCCAATTCGGCATCATTACCGGGAGTTCTCATGGTTACGGATATATTTTTATTGCTCCTTTGCTCTTTTGAGCCATAGGAAATCCGGATCTCCAGCGGTTCTTCTACAGAGATATCGTCTGTGTAAGGAAAAATCTTGTCTTCTTTTACTTTAACAATATCTATTTTCTGTACAGATCTATTTTCTAATGTTTTGGTTTTCATATCTTAATAATCTGCTATAGTAAATATACGAATTTTCGGTGTTCTATTATGGATGAGCAGAAACCCACTCTTCACCATTTTCAAAAATCTCTTTTTTCCATATAGGAACAGTTTTCTTTATCGTATCAATAACGTAACGACAGGCATCAAAAACAGCGTCACGATGTCCATCACTTACCACAATGATTACCGCCGCATCACCAGGAACCAATATTCCGGTACGATGATGAACAACAATATTCCGGACAGCAAACAAGGAAATCGCCTGATCTATCACTTTCTTAATTTCTTTGTTGCCATTGATTGATAACATTCATATTCCAAACGGATAACAGGTTTATTTTGGGTCACATTACGAACGGTTCCTATAAATGTTGCAATCCCACCACTACTCAAATCCTGAGCAAGAGTAAGGCATTCATTGATCTTTAATGGATCATCTGTTATTCTGATATCAATCATTTATTTTTCTTTTTTTGACAAGTATTTTATTTATGGTAAAAACATCATAAATGCACGGATTTACAGGTTTTATCCACCACTCACCGGTGGGATAATCGCTATTTCATCCGTCTTTACAATGATCTGATTGTCTTCGGCATATTCTTCATTAACTGCAATGAAATAGGATTTCAATTTTATGAGTTGAGGAAAATCTGTTTCCAATCTTTTCTTTAATTGGCTGACATTACAACCTTCCTCTACTTCTAATTCTATTAATGATGCTCCGAAAATGTCTTTCGTTATTCCAAAAGCTAATAGGTTAAGTTTCATTTTATTTTTATACTAAGTTTTTACCAATATTTCATAAGGACATTTACTCCTGCCACCAGCACAAGAATTGCTGTCATTCTTTTTATAATCAAAGGATTCCATTTCAGAGACATTCTGGAACCGATCTGCCCACCGATAAAAACAGCCAGGCATAAGCTTAAAATCCTTAAATAATCCATATCTACAGATAGTTTTGACAATTGCCCAACAATACCTGATATAGAGTTCACTAATATAAAAACACTGGAGGTAGCGGCTATTTTTCTTGGAGTATCCCATTTCATCAGGTTCAATAAAGGAGAAAGAAAAATTCCACCGCCGATTCCTACTAATCCGGATAAAAAACCGATCCCACCGCCTAAGACGCTATTTCCTAAGACGGCAGATTTTGATTCCGGTGATACTTTTTCTTCATTTTTAGTTTCAGTTTTAATCCATAATAAAACAGCAGCTATGATAAGAGTAATCCCCAAAATCAGAAAGAATGTTTCCTGACTTATTTTCAGTATTGCCCCCAAATAGGCCATGGGAACGCTTACTAAAGTGATAGGGATCACTTTTTTCCAGTCGACCTGTTTATTTTTGACATAGATATAAACGCCTCCTACCACAACAATTACATTACAGATTAAAGCTGTTAAGCGAATTTCCTGATAAGGGAGACTATACATTGCCAACACCGCCAGATAGCTGGATCCACCCCCAAATCCTACCGATGAGTATACAAAAGCAATTATCAAAAAGAACAGAAAAATCTCCCAATGCCCCATATTATTTTATTGAAGGTTAATTTCATTACAATAATACTCATTTTAAGGCTTGGTTAATGGTAAAAAACATAAAAGTCTCTGCAGTAATTTGTGAAAAAATTGTCATAAATTGTTTCTCTCAAGAATAAGGTGGTGTGGTATCATTATCATTTATTAAATTTGATTCATTAGAAACAGTAAAAATGCCTGCAAACGAAACACAAAAAAACATGAATTCTCAGAATGTCACCGATTATCCTAATAACAACACGTATTTTCTGGTTTGGAATTTCAAACAGGATGCCGATCTTTCTAAAATTAAGTCTGTATTCCAGAGAATCTGTGCTTTGGTCACTAACCTGAATAATTCAGCCCTTGACCGCTTTCCGAACTCTAAAGCAAGCTGTGTCATGGGAATTGGCTACGAGGCCTGGTTACAGCTTGAGTTACCTACTCCACTGCCTAAAGAATTTAAAAAATTTGAAGCCATAACCGGAAGTAAGCATACTGCTGTGAGTACAAGAGGAGATATTCATTTCCATATTCGTTCTGATGAAAAAAGTCTGGCATATGATATGGCGTCTACCATTTCAGATTTCATGACTGAAATTGCAGACTGTATCGTGGAAGTTCAGGGATTTCGTTATTGGGACAGCAGATCCATCTTAGGTTTTGTAGATGGCACGGAAAATCCACATGGAAAAGATCGTGATTTTTTTGCTATTATCGGAGATACTGATCCTGAATACGAAGGCGGGAGTTATCTTTTTGTACAGAAATACATCCATAATATGAATGCCTGGAAGTCTCTTTCAGTCGAAGATCAGGAAAAAGTGATCGGAAGATCAAAGGAACAGGATATTGAAATGGATGATGATGTAAAACCTAAAAACTCCCATATTGCATTAGCAAATGTTGGTGATGATTTTAAAGTGGTGAGAGACAATATGCCTTTCGGAAATGTTTCTACAAATGAAATGGGAACTTATTTTATCTGTTATGCGAGTACATTCAGTACTGTACAAAAAATGCTGACCAATATGTTTATTGGTGATCCTGTAGGCAACTATGACCGAATTCTGGATTTCAGTACTGCCCAGACAGGAACGTTGTTTTTTGTTCCTTCCTCAGACATGCTGGATGAATTTTCTTCGTGAACATCTTTTTGATTTATAAATTAAAAGGATCGATTCGAGATGAATCGATCCTTTTTTATCAGGCTATTTTACCATAACATCATGATCTATTTCATTATTGAATACTATATTTTTCAATTTTTCCTTATTCACATAAACAATATTTCCGTTCTGGACTTTATGTTTCTTTTGCAAAGGTCTTTCATGAACAAAAATAGCCTCTGCCTCAATTAACTGATTTAGTTTACCGGATGAAAGGTTTAAACAGGTTCTGATCACCGTTGATAACCTGAGATTAAATTCAAAAGGACATTTGATTGTAAAGCTCAGTATTTCATCATCAGAAGCAATCATCTGCTCTATCGAAACCTTATCAAACTGAATTTCATAGGCTACGTTATCCAAATCCACTTCAGCGTTATTTTTCTGTCTTGTTTCTCTGGAAAATGCATATTTCCAAGCCAGATCAACATCATTTTGCGAAAGTCGATTAAAAATATCCTTACTAATAGACTCCGTTCTGATTCTGGAAAATAGGGTCATATTATATCGGTGATGACATTTTACACATCGGTAAATTAACCAGATATCAATATTCTTTTTTTGGGCATTCAGCCTGAATTTATCACTGCAATGAAACCTATCGCTGTCACAATGGTTGCATTTCTTTTTCAAAAGGGGGGTATTCTGTGCTTTTACCTCCCAGATATACTCTATACTCATTATAATGGGTGCTTACTATTCTTAGAATTTTTTCACCTATTATTCATACATTACAAAGTGACAACAGAAATAGCCTCTCTATTCTTTATCTGATCAGTACAACTGTCAAAATCGGGAATAGCAGACAACTGCCTATATTGGCAATGCAATTAAATAATAGGGTTAAATGGAAACCTGTTCAGGTAGAGCTACCCGAACGAAAGAATAATTAGCCTATGGTTTATGAAGGCTAATAGTAAGCTATAATAGGTTTAAGAGTTGTTCTCAAAACAAATTGTTTACTTGGTTGAGATAAAAGTAGTTATTTTTTTGGTTTGAAACACAAATTCTTTTACAAATAATACATTTTACATTGTTTCTAATGAAAATACAGCCTCAAAGGGAGATCTGAGGAGCAGTATGAAGAGGAAGATTAAATTTGAAATTAATTTTAAACCCAACGATCAAGAAAAGATTTGGTATTATTTTGTAGCTTAGATAAAGATTTCTAAAAGGGTTGGAATAATTATTAAAATTGTATGCTATGTGGTGGGTCTACGCAATTCTTTCCGCATTTTTTGCTTCACTGACGGCTATTTTTGCCAAGATCGGTATCACAGGAGTGAACTCGAACCTTGCTACAGCGATCAGAAGTGTGATTATCCTATTCGTAGCCTGGGGAATTGTTCTGGCACGAAGTGAATATAAAGGTATTCCTGCCCTTTCCCGCCATAATCTCATTTATCTTGTCGTTTCCGGACTGACCACAGGGCTTTCATGGATCTTTTATTTAAAGCTTTACAAGTTGGTAAGGTAACCCAAGTAGCTCCAGTGGATAAATTAAGTATCGCTTTAACAATTGTTCTTTCTGTACTATTTCTTGGGGAATCTCTTACTTTAAAAACAGCTATTGGTGCTTTATTGATTATTATAGGAACAGTGGTACTGATCTTTGAACAGTGATTGGATTTAGACACAAGGTTTGCAAGAAGAGCATTGAAAATGCTTATTTTTCGTTCGCTAAACCACTTCGTTTAGCAAAAAAATGAACATTAAGACCTTTAAACTTTTATTTGTTATGACTAATCCGCTGTACTTATTCCCATTTCCAATTTAATTCTTCATGATAAGGAATTTTCTGGTCTGTACAGATCGAATGAAAATAGTTTTTTAACTCCATAAGATCGTGAACTTGTGTCTTTGGAAATATTAAATAACTTCCTGTATTGACCTTAATAAAGAAATTTTCCATAGTCTCTGAGACCCATTCAAAATTCGATACTGAATGTTTGGCTTCAAGCTGATTATTTTTCATCAAAATAAATTCTTTATTAAATTCTACTTCAAAAGTATTACTCTCACGGCTTTTATACTGATCTCCCAAAGCTATGGTCGTATAATATCGTTTATAGTAGTGGCTGGCAAATTTGGGATAAATCAAATAAAACAGACCGCCTACAAGAAGTATCGCGCCTCCTAATAACGGCTCAAAAAACATCATTAATAGTCCTATAATGGCAATAACTCCGGCAAAAACATAGCCGCTTATCTTTTTCGACTGTTTCACTTCTTCAGATTTTGAAGCTTCATACAGTAAACTATCCAGCATTATTTTTTCATTAAAGCTCAGTGTCATGGTATTCATAGATAGGTTGATTAGTTTTGTATTCATAGAGATTTCATAAAAGTACTAATCATACAGTTAATAAGCAACTATATTAAAATAATGACTATTATATAATTATTTTTAATAAATTATTTGTTTTTTTTAAACGTTGTTCCGCCTTGTATATCCATCACGACTTCACTCACATTGCCTTTGTCATCAAGATTGAAATTGAAATCAAAGTCAGGATTCATTTGTTGAGGAACGTCTTCCGTAAGTTTTGAAGAGAAAAGGTCATACTGTTTATGCACCAATATAAATTTGAAGGTTGGAAAGATGGCATACAAATCATTCCCTAGTTTTGAAATTTTGAAAGTTCCATATCCTTTATTGGTATATTCACCACTATAAGAATCCAGGTCATGAGTTGGCTTTTTCTTATCATTAACAGCTGTATTTATATTTTTATCCGGTTTAATAATATCATATTGCTCTTTTTCATAAGCATAGGGTTTACCATGATCTAATCCCAACATCCGGATAGAAATCATATTAGCAATGGTATTGGAAAGATCTGAATTATGCTGATTCGACAATACAACAACGCCAAATTTATCTGCAGGAAATACAAGAACACTGGAGGTAAAACCAGATACGCCTCCAGCATGCCAAACCTTATAGTGTCCTTTAAAAATCTGAGTAAACCAGCCATATCCATGCGCAAATAAAAAGTTTTTCTGATCAGCTTTTACAGGCGGTGTACCGTCTATTACAATCTTAGCACTCATTGCATTGTTGGTATAGTCTTTTGAAATGAGCATTGTATTTTCAAAACTTCCGTTATTTAGCCAAAGTCTTATCCAATTTCCCATGTCCATTGCAGAACTGTTAACGGCTGCTCCGGGTTTATCATTATCCGGCTTTTGAAATAGCAATTTTTCAATACTGTTATGATAAAGCCCATAAGGATAAGAAAAGTCTTTCTGTTGTATCATTTCATCTATCGATGTATTGCTATTACTCATTTTCAAAGGGCTCAATATCTTCTCTCTGATCAAATCATCCCAACTTTTACCATTAATCTGTTCTGCAATAGCTCCTAACATAAGATATCCAAAATTGCTATACTTCCAACTGTTCTTAGGCTCCCCATTTTCTTTTAAAAAAGGAAGTCTCTGCATCAGATCTATTCTTTTGGACGCAGGAAAAAAAATATAGCTTCCATCTACACTGCCTAATCCACTTCTATGTTCCAGGAGATCTTCAATGGTAATCAAAGTATTCATTCGATCTGTAGAAAATGTTAACCCTGGAATATATCTGGAAGGCTTATCTTTAAGAGACAGTTTCTTTTCATCCTCCAGCATCCCTATTAAAGCGGATGTAAACGCCTTGGTATTGCTTCCGATACAGAAAATGGTATTGGGAGTTACCGGAAGTTTATTTTCATAATCTCTATATCCGTATCCTTTGGTATACATTATTTTATCATTCTTTACAATCGCTATCGACAGTCCTGCGCCTTTATAATCATTCAAAATTTTAGTGATTTCCGTATCCAATCCTTTCAGATTTTCTTTGACTTCCTGACTCAATAATAAAGGACATAATAATATACTCAGCAGATACATTACTTTTTTCATAGTATTAGTTTTTTTTAAATGATTTGGTTGGTTTTTCTTTTTAAAACTCACTGTAATTTCAAACACCATAAATTTACACTTATTCCACTCACAATAAACCAATTACGCTAAATTATTTTATGGCAAAAACTCATTATTTTTATTGGCACTCCTTTTTAAAGCATTGAAAATTAATCATCAACCAGCTTTTTTATTAATACATTTGTAATCCTATGGATATGAAAAAGATACTTTCATTGCAAACATTACAACTTGCCACATTAGAAAGCCAGGGATTGATACAAACTGCTCCATTCGGAAACGGAAAAGATGCCGCATTGAATGCATTGGAACATCTTGGATACATCCAGATTGATACCTTATCTGTTGTAGAACGAGCTCATCATCATACATTATGGAGCAGAATTCCTGATTTCAAACAGAATATCTGGAAGAACTGGTAGAAGAACGTAAAGTATTTGAGTATTGGTTTCACGCAGCTTCTTATCTCCCAATGCAGGATTTCCGTTATGTACTTCCTCAAATGCTTCACATACAACAAAGTGAGTCACATTATTATAATGCTGATAAAAAAGTGATGGAATATGTGATAGATACCATCCGGGCAGAAGGCCCCAAAATGGCAAGAGATTTTGAGAGTAAAAAAGATAAAACGGGAAGCTGGTGGAACTGGAAACCTGCAAAACTCGCTCTTGAAAGGCTCTTCATGCAGGGAGACCTCATGATAAGCGGACGCAGCGGTATGCAAAAAACATATGACCTTACAGAAAGAGTAATGCCATCATCCATCAACACCACAGCACCTACACCTGTAGAGCTGGCTGAATATCTGGTAAAAACTACTCTTCGTGCTTATGGATTCACTACTTTAAAACAAATTACTCATCTCAGGAAAGGAGATGTATTGAAAAAGAATGTGAATTTGGTATTACAATCCTTGCTTGAAAAGGGCGAAATACAAAAGATTTCTATTGAAGGGCTTCCGTCTGTTTTTGTTCGGAATGATCTATTCGAAAAGTCATTTGAATTAGCAAAACCTGATATCAGATTGCTATCTCCGTTTGACAATGCTGTTATTCACCGTGATCGTATCAAACAAATTTTTGATTTTGACTTCCGACTTGAATGCTACGTTCCCAAGGAAAAAAGGCAATACGGCTATTTCTGTCTGCCCATCTTATTTGGAAATACTTTTATTGGAAGAGTGGATTGTAAAGCTCATAGAAAGGATAAAAGATTTGAATTAATTCATCTGCATATTGAAAATACAGATATTGTTCCAGAGCTATGGCTATCATCATTTGTAGAATCTGTAAAGCGTTTTGCTTCGTTTAATGGTTGTGAATCATTACAGCTAACCCAAGTAAGCCCGTCCAGGTTCAAAAAATTAATTGATAAGACTTTATCTCGTTAATGCAAAACTATTTACACTCTTTTATTACAACATAAAGAGGCTATAATTTTTTTTTGAGTATGTCATGGTTTATACTATATAATACCGTTGGAAAAATTGTCCATCATGAAGCGTAGAATGTCCATTTTATTACGTTGAATAACAACGCAATTTTGTACTGTCAAAAACAAGTAAAGAACAATTTAAAATAAAAATTATGACAGCAACAAAATTCAACGTTCCTACCCGTGAAGAGGTTTCAACTAACAACCAGGCTCTTTTTGATACTTTACAAAAAGGTTTAGGGTTTATCCCCAATACATATGCGACCATTGCCCTGAGCAGCACTGCATTGGAAAACTATATGACTTTCACCAACGCCAAAACTTCACTGAGCAAAAAAGAAAAAGAGGTCATCAACTTAATAGTGAGCCAGGTGAACTCTTGTGAGTATTGTCTGGCCGCCCACACTGCAATTGGTAAACTTAATGGTTTTAATGAAGAACAAATCATAGAAATTAGAAAAGGGACAATCACTTTTGATAACAGATTTGGTGCCTTAGCAAAATTTGCCAAAGAAATAGCGATTAACAAAGGGCATATCAACAATGTAACACTGGAAAATCTGCTTGATCAAGGTTTTTCAAAAGAAAATGTAATGGATATTATTCTTGCTGTAGCTGATATTTCAATCACAAATTATGTCAACAACATTACAAAAGTTCCTATTGATTTCCCACCTGCATCACAATTAGATTAATCCTCAAATCAATAATAACCACATAGATTATTAAATCTGTGTGGTTTCCTTATGGCTCTATTAAAACTACATTTCATTACCTTTGAACTTTATAATCTCTGCAAATGTCAGGACAGAATAACTATACACTCATTAATCCCAATACAGGCAATCTTGCTTTTAAAATATTTGATTTTGAAAACAGTGAACGTTTTGATCACATCCAACGGAATAACTTCTTTTCCCTGATTTTTATTCTGGAAGGTTCCGGAGAAGTAAAGGCTGATTTTTCAAAACATCAGTTTCAGAATGGAGCTATGTTTGCCTTTTCTCCCTATCAGCCATTTTTATTTTCTTCTGATCGGGATTGTAAGGGATTTGCTGTGCAGTTTCATCCGGATTTCTTTTGCATTCATAAACATCAGAATGAGGTAGCCTGTAACGGAGTCCTTTTTAACAATATCTATGAACCTCCTTTTTTAACTTTGAATACGGCTCAGCAAGAGCAGATCAATACCATTGTGGCTCAGCTTAAAAGTGAAATTCTTAACAAGGATCTTGCTCAATATGAACTTTTGATAGCCCATCTCAAAATTCTTCTGATTCATCTTTCCAGAATAAAAATGGAACAGCAACCTGAAGAATCAAAAGAAAAAATAACAGGTGAAAAGCCTTTTGTCTTGCAACATTTAAAAGATGCGATTGAAGATCATTTTAAAATCAAGCATTCTGCCAGTGAATATGCTGAAATGTTGAATATTTCATCTAAAGCATTAGCTAAAATAACAAAAACCCACTTTAATAAAACGGTTACAGAATTAATTTCTGAACGTATTATCATTGAGGCCAAGCGAGAACTGTATCTTACTTCAAAAACAGTTAAAGAAATTGCCAACGAATTGGGCTATCAGGATGAATATTACTTTAGTCGATTTTTTAAAATCAATGCAGATGTATCTCCTCAAATCTATCGGGATACTGTTGGTTTTGCTGTAGCAGAAAAATAAGTTTTTAATTCAGATTAAATAAGCTCTTTTTACTTTTTTAGCAATTGCTCTCTATATTCTATGCCCCATTTTGCCATGGTATCAATGATACCATGCAGACTTTTTCCAAAATCTGTAAGTTCATAATCTACGGTTACAGGCATCGTATTATTTTGAGTTCTATTTACCAGATTATTCATTTCCAAGTCTTTCAATTCCTTTGAAAGGGTTTTTGCTGCTATACCTTCAAGCTGTCTTTTCAGATCCATAAAACGCATTTTACCTCCAAAATACAAATGACTGATGATAATGGTCTTCCACTTTCCTTCTAAAAGGTATACAGTATCTTTTACACCTCGAATATGATTCTTACACTCCGGGCCAAGCTCCATTCTTTCCTTTTTCATACTTAAAAATTAGATTACAAAATTAAAGAATTATTCAACATCAATGGAACCTGGTTACTTTAAGGTAACTGATTACCTATGGGTAACAGGTATAAAAAAGCAACCACTTATGCTATACCTTTGCATCATCTTAATAAGAATAAAGTAAATAATAAAATTATGTCACTACAAGAAACCCTAAACTGGAGATCAGCAACCAAAGGTTATAACGGAAAAACTATTGAAGATGAAAAACTAGAGCAGATATTGGAAGCCATTCGCCTTGCCCCTTCAAGTTCAGGCCTTCAACCTTTTAAAGTATTGGTGATCAAAAATAAAGAGCTCAGAGAAAAATTACAACCTATTTCATGTAATCAGGATCAAATTGTAAAAGCATCTCATATTCTTGTCTTTGCTGCCTGGGATGAATATACTACAGAAAGAGTGGATTCATTTTTTGAGTTCAGCAATGAGGTAAGAAATCTTCCCCAAACGACTACTGATGATTATCGTCTGAATCTCTTAACCATGTTAGAGAAACAAACCAAAGATCAGCACTTTAACAATGCCTCCAAACAAACTTACATAGCTTTAGGGTTTGGGCTTTTGGCTGCGGCTGACCTGAGAGTGGATGCCACTCCCATAGAAGGATTTAACAATAAAGCTGTGGATGAGCTTCTTAACTTACCCCAACAAGGTTTAAAGAGTACTGTTTGATGGCTCTTGGCTATAAAGATGAAACTACAGACTGGTGGGGAAAACTGGATAGAGTGAGAAGATCGAAGGAAGAACTGTTTGTGGAGATCAACTAAAATAAGCATAAAATAAATAATAAAAAAGCAGGAGATCTTTTGAAGGTCTCCCTTTTTTTGCATTAATTTAATGGATTGATAATAAATCATCACAATGGATTTGAAATTAAGCATCCTTGATCAAACTCCTGTTATCAAAGGAGGTAACGCTGCACAAGCACTCGAAAATAGCTTGAAACTTGCAAAAATGGCGGATGAATTGGGATATCATAGCATCTTGTATTCAGAGCATCATGGTGTGGAAGCTTATGGAAGCTCCAGTCCCGAAATCCTGGCTGCAACAGTTCTAGCCCATACGAAAAACATTAAGGTGGGTACCGGAGGAATTATGCTGCGTAATTATTCTGCTTTTAAAATTGCTGAATGGGCAAAAATGCTGGCAACATTCTATCCCAACCGCTTTATATTAGGACTTGGAAAAGCTCCGGGAGGTTTGAAAGATGCTGTCCTCGCATTGAACGGTCATAGACTTCCTATTCTTAACAATCTGAATGAAAGGCTAGAGGAAATCATGGCTTACCTAACAGAACAAAACTATAAAGAGGCTGAAGTATTTGCTCAGCCAGCCAATGTTCCTGCATTACCTGAGGTCACATGGTTGGGTTCTGGAGAAAATTCAGCAAAAGAAGCCGCAAAATATGGCATTTCCTACTCTATGGCGGATTTCATTGCAGACGGCTCGAATACTGAGATCCGTGAAATGTATCTGGAGGAATTTAATGAACATGGATACAACGATCGACCTTCTTTTCAGGTAGCAATTTCTGTTTCCGTTGCCAAGAATATTGAACAGGCACGCCGGAATGCCTTTGGAATGGTATATCAGTTTGTAGAATCCAGAAAAATTCTGGCTCCCGGTGCCTTGAGATCTTCTGAAGAAGTAGAAACTCTTCTCGATAAAAATGAAGACAAGCAATTATTTAATACCTTACTCAATAAAGTTGTAATAGGCACTCCGGATACCATACATTCAACACTGGAAGAGAAGGCAATACAATACGGCACCCATGATCTTGTCCTATTATCCAATATGTTTAGGGAAGAAGACAGGATATTCACTTATAAAAATATCATTAAGTAAAGGTTTGCTCATTTTAACAATGAGCAAACCTGTTTTTTTATTCCAAAACTTGATTATTTCAGGTTTCTTGATTCTAATTCTTTTTCTAATGCCTGATTACGTTTGTTCCATTGAGTGCCCAAAAATACAGCAAAAAATAATGGAAACAGGGTGAAAAAACCAATTCCATGGCTCACACTGCTGTATACAGCTACCCCAATAAAACATCCTATGAGAGCAGCGGTGATTATTTTGTCAGATTTAGATTTATTTTTTTTCTCTACTAATTCCTGATCAGTTAATTCATTTAATTCCTTTCCTATCATGGTTATTGTTTTTAGTTTTATATGAAGTTTCTGCTAACTTACAAAAGTTTTATCTTTATCAATGAAAAACTTGAAGGCTTCAATTAATTGACAGCCTGATTGATAAGTTCAGTAGTAATTCTTAAGGATTTTAAAAGATTTTTGTCATCAAAAAATAATGTTGAATAATGTTTTCCTCTTTTAAAAACCAGCTCTGAACCTTCGGGAAACTCGCTGTCATCTCCTAACTTCTGTGCTTTTGCTCCGTATTTTTTGAATTTAGCTTTAGCTTCTTCCAGTGTCGTTTTATTCATAACAAGGCCATAAGGCAATCCTCCTACGATCAATGACTGACCATCGGGAACCTCAAAAAACATTTCATTAACTGCATTATTCTTTCCAAGCCCAGAATATAAACCTAATCCTGATTTCGTAATCCATTTGGCATATTTTTCATCGTTGGCATCTTCATAGAAAACAGTTTCTGTATGCAATGCTTTTGAAATTTTATCTGTGGTTTGTGGAAAAATAAATTCCGAGTTTTTATCCAGTAAGGAATTTAGATCAGCTGTTTTTTGTGAAAATGCAGTAAAACTCATGAATTGTAAAGTTACTGCCAGCCCCAAAGTAAACGGTTTTATCTTCATATTGACTATTTTGATGGTTTTCGGGTTTAAAGATATTAAAATTGTTGGAAGCAGGAAGAAAGAGATTAGAAGTTATTATGAACAAACTATTATTAAACCACAAAGGAGACACAAAAGATTTTTAAACACTTAAGCTATTTAAGTGATATACTTTGTGTATAAGAAGTACACTAAAGTTTTATTGAAAATCAAAGATTTTCATCTTATGTGAACTTAATTCTGCGGTATCTCTTTACACTTTCTAAAATGTAGTAAAGTATTAAAAAAAATAAAAACTTTTGTGGCTTTTGTGGTTAAGCTTAAACAGATTTATAAGCAATTTCTGAAACATCAAATGCTATAGTCTATCCATCTTATATTTTTTTTAAATTTTTGGCTTTGTTAGATGAATAATGAACAGTTTTTAATAAAGGAAACCGGAAAAAAATAATGTAAATTTGCCATAACTTACCGCAAAGGTTAAGTTTTTAGTTTTGAATATAATGAAAAAAACAGCATTTTCTTTACTGGCACTTTTGTTACATCTGGCCTGCCAGGCACAAAATTTTGACGTTATTCCATTAGGGATCTATGGAGGAGAACAAGAAGATAATTTATCTGCTTATCTGGTGGGTGCCACCAAAGACAATACTTTTCTTTGCTTGGATGCCGGTACTGTAAACACGGGAATCCGAAAAGCAATTCAGGAGAAAAGTCTTAACGGAACTGAAGAAACGGTTCTGAAAGATCAAATTAAAGGCTATTTTATTTCTCATGGCCATTTGGATCATTTAGCAGGTCTTATTATCAATTCACCAGCTGATTCCAAAAAAGATATTTTTGCTATTCCATCCGTTATTCAAATTCTACAGAATCATTATTTCATTACAGATACCTGGATCAATTTTGCCGATCAGGGACAAAAACCGATCCTTGGGAAATATCATTATAATGAGCTTCAGGACGGAGTGGAAACTCCAACACAGAAAACCTCTTTCTTCTTAACGGGATATGAATTAAGCCATGTCAATCCATACAAAAGCAGTGCTGCACTTGTCAGAAATGGAGACCATTACCTGCTTTATCTAGGTGACACAGGAGCAGACAGAATCGAGAAGTCTGACCGCATGGACAACCTTTGGAAGAATGTTGCACCTTTGGTACAAAGCAAACAGTTGAATACTATACTGATCGAAGTTTCCTTCCCAAACAGCCAGCCTGAAAATCTATTGTTTGGACACCTTACCCCTAACCTATTGGTGGAAGAATTGGAAAAACTAAAAGAAAAAACAGGCCAGAAAGATCTTGAAGGCCTTAATATCGTGGTTACTCATAGAAAACCCACAGGAAAAAATCCTGAGATCATCAAACAAGAATTATTAAAAAGCAACCCTTTAAAGGTAAAGTATATTTTTCCTGAGCAGGGTAAAAGAATCAATTTACCTTAATAATAAAAAAGGCGGTGAGACATGGGTTTCATCGCTTTTTATATTTATTGGTACGGATGCTATTGTCGAAATACTCTCCGATTAATTGATTATTTCTCCTTTACTATTTTCCAATTTTCCGCGAAACTTCTGAAGTTCTTCGGGACTGGGTTTTTTCCAATCTATGGCTTCCCCAACAATTTTCAATGGAGATTCTGAACGATAAGAACGGGTTAGATTGCCTGGGAATTTTTTATCCGTTAAATTCGGATCATTTTCAAAAGTGGCCGTTGGTTCTACGATATACACCCGCTCAACTCCATCACCTTTCGCTAATGTTGCAGCAAGCCCAGCTCCATTAAGCAATGCAGTGAAATAAATATGATTCATCCTGAAATCGGATTTATAATTGGAATGGCCACCTGCCGTCAACAAATCTCCTATTTGAAGGTCTGCTTTTGTACCATGATAAAAAGGACCTTTATCAAAAATTTCATCTTTCACTGTCATTGCCAGCTCATTATATTCTTTTGATTTTTCCGGATCAGAAAGTTCTTCATAGCACTCAGCAATCTTTACATAAAGAGAATACAAAGCGCTTTTAGTTGTATTATCATTTGCTTTTAAAGCATGGACCAGCGCTATTTCAAACCATCTCAAACGTTCGGAAGATATTTTTTGAGATCGACCAATATAATAAGCTGCAAGAAATTTTTCAACATCATCTGTTGCCTCATTCCAACCTTGCTCAAATAACGGGACTGCTTCTTCCGGTTTGTTTTGTTCCTCCATACTCATTCCCTGGATACAGAGTTTAACAACGCTATTAAAGGGTGAAAATTCCATGGTATGCCTATTTTAATCAATTATTATTGGTAAGACTTTCAATATTCTACAACAAATTTATACAAATATTCTTCCTTGTTGATCTCACTTTTTTATTTTCTTCGCTTACCATACAGAAAATTCGGATTCTGCCATTATTATTGAAGCTATCAACTGCCTTTATCACTGGGGTTGATGGTCTAAAATATAAAAAATAATCCTATATTTAAAGGAATAATACAACAGCACACCACTAAATCTATAACGATAATCTCTATAATATGGATAAAGAACTGATCGAAAGAATACAAAATAAAAAACATTACTACGAAAATGTTGAAGCGCTGGAAAAGCATTTAGATACTCATTTTAAAAGTGATGAAATAACTGTTTTCCATGAAATGGTATCTCTGGATTTTCATCTGGATGTCTATTTTATTCAACCTAAAGATGAAGATTTCAATCTGCTGATAACTTCCGGGATGAGTCTATTAGAAATGAAGGTTCCGGATACTATTCAAGATAAGGAAGATTATGCTTTTGCTGAACTCCTGATTATACTTCCTAAAGATCTTGAATTTGAAAAAACGTTTCCTAGTGAGGGCAAGAATGACTGGATCATAAGCTTGATAAAAGAAATGGCAAGGTTTCCACATCACCAGGATACATTCCTCACAGAAGGACACTCGCTGCAGGCATGGAGTGATATTTCGGAGCCTTATGATGAAACACTCAGTTTACAAGCACGATTTTATTGCCTTCCGCCACTTTTGATGATGATTTTATGCAGATTGCCAGTGAAGACAGAATCATTAATCTGTACACTCTTTTCCCACTCTATCAAAATGAATTGGAATATAAAATAGAAAATGGCTTCGGCAAGTTTTTCGACTTATTGATAGAAGGTGACATCCCTGATATTCTCAATAATAACCGTAAAAATTTATTAGAATAAACGGTTTATAAAAACGATAAAGTCTGATCATTGGATTTCTATTCCGATTTTCAGACTTTTTTAAATAGGAAAAAGTATTTCCTTTATTTCTTCTTGATAATGAGATCACCATCCGATAACCTGATATTTTCATTATTTATATTCAATTCAACCCATTGCTTAACATCATCAGACTCACAATCGTTGATGATTCTATAATCTGAATATCCTGTATGAGAATCCGGCAGTTCCAAAATCATATCAATGGTCTTTTTACTGATTTGATAGCGGTCAAAAATATCTAGTACATAAACAGCTTCTGATAACTCTTTCTTCAGCTGTATAGTAGATTCTGTATGTGCTTCATTACTGATTAAATCATTCAGTTTTTCAATTTCATTAGCAATAAACTCCTTTGCTGTCATCATAATTTGTATTGATGCTTTTGTACAAAATTAGCCATTTCCAGCCTTACCTCTTAGAAATATTCAAAACAGAATCCTTCGATCTTAAATATCATCAATAACTTTAAAATCATAAGACAGAGTTGTTCTTACACTGAAACAGATATCCATCTACATTTCTATGGAATTTACATACAATTTGTAATACAATATTAAACTTAAAGCTTAAAATAAAGCAATAAATGTGCATTTTTTACGAAATTTGAATATGGCTTTATTTTTAACTCCTGATAATGTTTATAAACTGTACCATATTGATCCTTCAAAAAAGATGGAAGGTATTGTTATTCTGCACCAAAAAAACCATCCCGGAAAGGAATACAAAGAGCACACTCGGGTATTTGACGGCTTATTATTAGGATTTATGATCCAGGGATCCATGAAAGCTCAGATCCATTTCCTGGAATATGAACTCAATGCAGGAGACATCGCGGTCTTACAGCCACAGCTGATGATTGATACTCAATCTCTGAGTGAAGACGCAGAGATCGTAACCATTGGCCTTTCATTAGATTTTATTGCTGCATTTCCAATTTTGCGTGAATTTGTGATGAACCACCAAATCCGGTGGAAACCGGTTATCACACTTCAACCTGAAGAGATAAGATTACAGCGAGAATTGGTCACATTAATCCAAGACTTTTACCATAAACCCTCAAGCCCAAGAAAAATAGAAATGTTGCGTCATCTTGTGATGGCATTGATGTGTCTAATTTCCGAGGCTTATTCCGGATTGGCAGATCAGAATAGTTTTATAAAGAACCGTACTCATGAAATCATCGATGATTTTTATCTATTGCTTTCAAAATATGCTACCCAGCAGCGCAGTGTCAAATTCTATGCAGAAAAGCTACATTTAACCCCACAATATCTTTCTACTTTTCTGAAACAAAAAACAGGAAAATCGGTTTTGCAATGGATTGACCACGCCATGATTCTATATGCTAAAACACAACTCAAATCAACCAATTTATCCATTAAGCAGATCAGTCATGAGTTACATTTTGAAAACTCCAGTGTATTCTGCAGATTTTTTAAAAAGATCACAGGAGTCTCACCAAGAGCTTTCAGGAATGGTTCATAACATACATATATCAATTTGTAAGAGCCCAAATACAATCTTTGAAAAGGACATATTTCCGGTGCTTTTTTAAAAATAACCCCTATACTAGATTACAAATTGTATATAAACACCATAAAAGTGTAACAGAAATACGACCCGTCTCGTTTTACTTTTACACCATGAAAAATTCAACAAAAAAAGCAGCAATTGGGTTTATATTTATAACCTTACTGATTGA
Organism: Chryseobacterium tructae; assembly: GCF_030409875.1. NCBI lineage: Bacteria > Pseudomonadati > Bacteroidota > Flavobacteriia > Flavobacteriales > Weeksellaceae > Chryseobacterium > Chryseobacterium tructae. The sequence goes on from NZ_JAUFQR010000001.1 coordinate 3,126,781, forward strand.
TATTACAGGATGGGGAATCATCCTTCCGGTCGTTCCTAAACTAATTAAAGAGCTCATTCATGGTGATATTAGTGAAGCTGCCCGATATGGCGGCTGGCTTGGTTTTGCTTATGCTTTTACACAGTTTATATTTTCACCTGTGATAGGAAACCTCAGTGATCAATTTGGAAGACGTCCTATTATTTTAATTTCTCTTTTGGGTTTTGCTGTAGACTATATTTTTTTAGCCGTTGCTCCTTCCATTGGCTGGCTATTTTTTGGAAGAATCATTGCCGGAATTACAGGAGCCAGTATATCAACAGCAAGTGCCTATATCGCTGATATTTCCAATGATAAAGACAGAACCAAAAATTTTGGTATGATTGGAGCAGCCTTAGGATTAGGATTTATCATAGGCCCGGTTATCGGTGGACTATTAGGCCATTATGGGGCAAGAATTCCTTTCTATGCCGCCGCTGGTTTGTGTTTTTTAAATTTTCTTTATGGCTATTTTATTCTTCCGGAAAGTCTGGATAGTAATCAACGTAGACCATTTGAATGGAAACGCGCTAATCCCGTCGGATCACTTCTATTTTTAAGAAAGCACCGTGAAATATCTAGCTTAGTTATCGCTTTAATCCTTGTCTATATTGGAATTCATGCTGTACAGAGCAATTGGCACTTCTTTACCATGTATCAATTTGGTTGGAACGAACAAATGGTCGGAATTTCTCTTGGAACGCTCGGATTATTATTAGGTCTGGTTCAAGGAGGTTTAATAAGATGGACAACTCCTAAATTAGGTGAACAAAAGAGTGTTTATTATGGTCTGGCGTGTTACGCCCTCGGATTATTATTATTTGCATTTGCTACTCAAGGATGGATGATGTTTGTCTTCCTTATTCCCTATAGCCTGGGGGGAATCTGTGGTCCCGCATTACAATCCATTATTACTAAAGACATTTCACCCAACGAACAAGGGGAACTTCAGGGATCATTAACGAGTTTAGTAAGCGCAACCTCCATTATAGGTCCTCCAATAATGACAAATTTATTCTACTATTTCACCCATGATAACGCTCCTTTCAAGTTTTCAGGAGCACCTTTTTTCTTAGCTTCCGTTTTAATAACAATTAGTTTAGTCATTGTCTATTTTGTTTTCAAACAAAAAAATGAAAAATAATTGAACAGGAAAAAGTCAAACAAAGCTGTTGCATTGGGCTAGGCATCATTGGTATTATAAATTTGAATACCTTCAATCTAATCATTAAGAATATCATTGATATCACAATACTTTTCAAACACTATTTAGATCAAGAAATAGAAGCAATCATTATCATAAAAAAATGGATTCTAAATAATAATGAAATTCGGATTTTTACGATCTTAGAATATGCATTTCTAAATAATTCTGCCAGTTTTTCTTGTAGCTGATTCCAATGGGAATTTCGACAGAGTTTATTTCAATTTCGTTTTTAGTATAAGCATTTATTCTTTTTGTCTGGATAATAAAAGAACGGTGAACTCGGATAAATTCAGCATTCAATAGTTTTTCAAAAACCGATATATTCTGTTTTACATGATGTGATTTTCCATTTTCCAAATGAATGGTTATATAATCTTTCGTGCTTTCGATATACAAAATTTCATCGAAGATAATTTTAATATTTTTGCTGCCACTTGTTACAAAAATATGACTTTCAGATGCTGTATCATTTTCTTTTACAGGGGTTTGAAATTGTTTAAATTTTTCTATTGAAACAAAAAAACGATCAAAAGTAATTGGTTTCAAAAGATAATCGATGACATTAAGTTCATAGCCTTCAACTGCATATTCTCTGTAAGCAGTTGTAAAAATTACTTTAGGTGGATTTTTTAGTTTTTTCAAAAAATCATTTCCTTTCATTAGAGGCATTTCAATATCCAAAAAGATGAGGTCAACAGAATGATGCTCTAAAAAAGAATACGCTTTTAATGCATTTTCAAAAGAATCTATTACCTCAAAATTTTCAAAATGAGCTAAATGAGAAGCAATTAATTCTCTCGCAAAAGGTTCGTCGTCAACAATAATACACCTATGTTTCATTTGAGATAAGTAGTTTGGAATTCTAAAAGTTAATTTAATAGTTTTGAATGGTCTTTTGGCAGTCTTAAATAAGTTCTTTCCCGTTTTAATTTTTCAAACAAAGTTTAACTTTATAAAACATCTGCGTTTCTTCAATTTCCAGCTGATGTTTTTTAGGATATAATAAATCCAATTGTTTCTGGACGTTTTCTAAACCAATCTTAGATTTGTCTATCATTTGGGACAATTCATTTTGAGGCTTTGTGTTCTCAATACTAAAAATAATTTGTTCTTTTTTACTTACTAAATTCAGCCTGATGGTTGCTTTTTCAGTTTCATTAACAACACCATGTTTAAAAGCGTTTTCGATAAATGTCAATACAATCAAAGGCGAAATTTTATTGTTTTCCTGAATATCTTTCGTAAATAAAACATCCAATCTGTTTTCGTCATACCGTAATTTTTCCAAAGCAATATAATTTTCAATCAGTATTATTTCTTTTTCAACAGGAACATAATCTTCATTGCAACGGTATAAAACAAAGTCTAAAATCTCAGATAACTTAGCAATTATTCCAGGGGCTCTATCATCTTTTTTTAGGGTTAAAGCATATAGATTATTTAAAGTATTGAACAGGAAATGAGGATTCAGTTGATTTTTAAGCACCTTTAATTCGATTGATTTCTTTTCTTCTTCCAATTTTAAAAGCCTCTGTTGTTTGCGATTAAAACTGATAAATCCTAAAATAATAACAGGATATGTGATAAAAGAAAACTCCCTTATCATGAGCCTGCCTGAGGTAAGACGTTCAATAACCGTCATTTTATGTCCAAGCCAATCATTGAAGAAAGTTGGAAATTTGGGTTCGAGATAATAAAATTTTAAAATCATTAAAAAAGCAAGAATAATATAAATCCAGCCTAAGGCAAAAATGACAAAAAGTAAATATCTTTTTTTATTTAATGTTTCCGGAATAATCCAATAGATCAAACCATACGCAACAGCAGCCTGTGCTAAAGTTTTACAGGAATAAATAAAAATAAATGCATAAGAATCTTCATTGTCAGATTTATTTGAAAAAGAAAACAGCAAAAATAAAATCCAGTATAAACAATGGAGAGCCGTTCTTTTTAAGTCAATTCTGTTGATAAAACTCATATCCTATTTTAATTGACGGCAAAGTAACAAAATATAGAAATAAAGTGCATCAATTAATATGAATAGTCTGTTTTAGCTTCTAAAAACTACATTTCAGCATACGAATTCTATGAAATTTAAAGATCAATTATTTGAATGCGTAAATGTGCTCTTCATCTGTGCACAACAAAGGATCATAATGACATAATTATATTCGCTTAAAATACTAAAAAAGATCAAACTTATTATTCTATTGACAACTCTAATAAGTAATATCCGAAAATGCCCCCCTATTTAAAAAGAAATAATTAAACTAAAAAAATGAAAAAAACACTTGCTATTCTCATGTTAATGAATACTTTAAACTTGTTTTCACAAGTAAGCAAACAAGAAATAACCTACAACAAAACTTCTAAACTCATAAAGCCAACTCTGTTTGCTGACCTGGGAGAAACCTGCCAAACGCCAGACGGAATGGCTTTAGATAAAAAAGGAAATTTATTTTTATCGATCACAAACCCGATTACATTTGATAAACATGGCAGCAAAATTCTAACTTTTGATAAAAATGATAAACCCATAGTTTGGTTTGACCAACTCCCCTTGCATCCTATCACTAAAAAAGTACATCCAATGGGGATGGAATTTGGCCCCGATGGAAATTTATATGTAATGGATAATCAGTTTTTTACTGGAAAAGAAAATTTTTCAAGATTGATTCGGATTATTGTAAAAGACGGAAAACCTTTAAAAGCTGAAGTTTTGGTTGAAGGATTCAATTTCGGAGAAGCCGTAAGATGGTCTAAGGACAGAGTTTATATAACAGATGCTTTATTTGAAAACAGAAGAGAAAGCGGAATTTACAGCTTCTCATTGAAAGAATTAAATGCTAAAAATATCATTTTAGACTCAGTTAACAAGAAAAATTATATTATTGCAACTTTCACCTTAAAACCTGAAGTTACGAAAAGAACTATAGGAATTGACGGCATCGCTTTTGATAAAAAAGGAAATTTGTATGCAGGAAATTTTGGAGATGGTGTTATTAATAAACTGGAATTTGACAAGGATGGAAAAGTAAAATCTAATAAAATAGTTTTCGATTCAGATGAGCTAAAATGCTGTGACGGATTTTTTTATGATGAAAAAAGGAACTCAATCTTTATTGCCAATTATGAGAATAACAGCGTGCATCAACTCAACTTAGATACCAATACAATTTCATTGATTTGGGAAAATGACAATGCAGACGGTTCCGATGGAAAACTGGATAATCCTTGTGAAACTATTATTTATAAAGGAAAATTATTAGTCGTTAATTATGATACTTTTGAAGGCGAAAAAAACACAGAAATAGATGCCTTTCACACGATATCAAGCTTTGATCTTGAAAATTAAATAAAAAATCAAATTATATAGAACAAAAAAAAGGAGACGTTAAAAATAAACGTCTCCTTAAGCGGAGAGTGAGGGATTCGAACCCCCGGACCTGTTACAGTCAACAGTTTTCAAGACTGCCGCAATCGACCACTCTGCCAACTCTCCCTAAACTCCGATTGTATCGTTGTTTTCAGTGGTGCAAATATAGAAAAAATTATAATAACTCTCCTTATAAAAAACAATATAAAATCTATGTATCGGATTATCAGTAAGATTTTTTTTATTGATACACTGAATGGTGGTTTTAAACCTTAATTATTGCTTTATTTTACATGATTTTTATTGACTATGATACATTCCGGCCTTTTATAATCTGAGTTATTTGACTAAAATTATTTTTTTTCAGTCTTAAATGAAATCTTGTATTCTTTCATATCAAAGGGATATCCGTCCTCAGATTGGGTAACTCTGTCTGTTATATAAAAATCGTATTCTGTATCGGATTGTAAATCGGAGGTTTCAACAGTTAGAATCGTTTTGGATTCATCTAAACCTACAATATTTTTTAAAGGGAAATGTTCTTTCCCATTTTTCGAGAAGTTGATAGAAATTTTTTCATACATAGGTTTTGAGAACACCATGTGAATCTTTTTTGTATTTGTATTTACATTCTGGCTCCCATTTTCAAATTCAATTATTTTTATCAGTTTGGGTTGATGATCTTTGTAATCCGATACTATTTTTTCAACATTTTTCTGATCATCAAAGTAGCCTGATTTTACTAAAAATTCAAGAATATCAGCTTCATTACTAAAATCCAGCTCAATTATGTTTTTAATAGCCGTTTTCTTATCTGCTGAATTTTCGTAATATTTTTTGGAAATAACATATCCTACAAAGTACCCAAGATCAGGGTTTTTATCCTGGCCATTGTAAAACCAATTGTCAAATTTTTGACTCAGCATTTCTCTTTTAAAGTCCGACTTTACTTTTTCATAATTTTTAAACCCATAATCAAGATAGTGGGCGGTGAATTTTTTATTTAAAGCTAATTCTGCCATAAAATCACAAGACCCTTCTTTAATGGCTTTCGACAAAACATTAATTTCACCCTCTTTTTGAAAAGTATGAATGAATTCGTGTACCGTTACTTGTTCTAATTGTGAAGGGTTTGTATACAAGAACATTTTTTGAAGGCCATCATTTTCAAATTCTGAAACAACAGTATTTTTATTACCTATTATTTTCTCTACCCCCAAAAGTAAATCTTCATGATGGGTTGTTCCTCCTGATTTCAGGGCACCAATGGTGTAATAAATATTTCCCTGAGAATTGTTAGGATACAATTTTTTAAATTGCCTCAAAGCATTATTGATGGCTTTAATCTTTTTAGAATCAATGAAGGTATGAGGTCTGATGGAGTTCCAAAAATTAGGATATTTTTCGATCACATTTAAATAATCATCTTTCCCGAATTTTTTTATTTCCATAAAAGCTTTCAGCCCATCCGTTTTCTTGTTTAGGAAAAGTTGTTCGATAATTTCACTTTTACTTTTCTTATTTTTCTGGATACTATCATAAGCAATCCAAAAATTATCGATATCTGTATTGATGATTTTTTGAGCGTTTGAGTAATTGAAAAATGTCAAAATGGCTAATGCAGGTAGTATGCGTTTCATCGGTTATCTAGTTTTATCTGGTGTCCCAATAAGGCTCATTGGTACTCAATAAAAAAGGTACAAATCAAATGATTTGTACCTTTTTTTGCGGAGAGTGAGGGATTCGAACCCCCGGACCTGTTACAGTCAACAGTTTTCAAGACTGCCGCAATCGACCACTCTGCCAACTCTCCCTAAACTCCGACTGTATCGTTGTTTTTAGTGGTGCAAATATAGCACGTTTTTAATTACTGGCAAAATATTTTTTAATAAAATTTCTATTTTTTGAATATGGTCATGAAATGACTTTGTCGAATGCTTTTTAATACATTTTGAATATCAGTATTTTACATTTCTATATTATGAAGAATAAAAATATATTGTAATGTTGTTAGGGCTGAAATTGAAACTATGATTGAAATTCAACAATGTATCCTTAAATTATTCTATAAAAAATAAGATTGTACAGCGCGAGTAATTTAACAGCTCAACACATTTTCAAATAAAATCTGTATTAGAAATATTTAAACTTCTTCGTCTTTTATAATTTCAACATTCCCATTTTTCATTAAAAATCTATACCCGAAAGGTATTGCTAGATATTTCAAAATATCAGGTCTGGCAAAAGCAACATGATAAAAATGCACCGTCTTCAAGGATTTAATATTGTCATCATAATCGTCTGTGATAAGATACCAACCACTTTCGTTCTGAGAGGAATCATATCTAATTCCTTCAATATCTTTCCCTTCATAAACACCATCTGATATAACAATTGTTTGATTAAAGTTTGGAAAAAGAGAAACAAGATCCTGTTGTGCAGAAATTTCGGATTGGCTTCTAATTACTGAAATAGCCGTATCACAACCTTTATTAAAGCCACTGCCATCAGAATTTACTTCATACAAATCATAACAGTTATCCTCTACTCTAAATTGTAAAAGCCATGAATAATAGCCAATATTCTGATTTTCAGAAACAATCGGCTTGCTATCTACAATATAATCTATAATATATTTAATAACTTCTATGTAATTATCGGGATGATTTGCTCCAATAGCAACTCTAATTTCTTTGCTTAAATAAGAATTTAAACCTTTTGTTTCAACATTAAGACTATCTATTAAATCTATTTGAATGCCTTTGTATATTATCATATTTTCCGATTAGAGTTATTTTGCACTATTACATGGAATGGGATTCGTTCTTTTTAATTTAACAAAATTATCTCTAATTCCACATCATCTATTTGTCTTGCAAAGTCCAATGGAGATTTATTGTTATTATTTTTCGAGTTAGAATCTGCTCCAGATTGTTTCATTAGTTTTACAATATTATAATACCCTCTGGCATGAAATACAGCAACCCAAAGCGCATTATTTCCATAAATGTCTTTTTTATTTATTTCTATTGACTCTTTTTTCAATAATGATTGAGTTGACTGAAAATCATTATTTGCTATACTATAATGCAGTGGAGTTTTCCCATCCTTGTCAGAATGATTAACATCAATGTCACAATTCAGTAAATAAGTTACAATTTCATAATTTTTACTGACTATTGCTTCCTGTAAAAGATTTTGATGGAGCTTATTAATAAATTCATTAACATTATTTGCATTTACTTCTTCTTTTAAACTTTCAAATTGATTAATTCGCACCAATTGAAAAACATTTTCTATATTATTACAGCGCATTTTATCTATGTATTTTTTGATTTATAAATGATGAAAGTATCCCCTTTGTTCTAAATCTAATAATCATTTCTTATATTATAAAGAGAATGTATGATCTATTCACTGTAAAAATAATCAAAGATAAAATACAAAACCCTCACTGTTGTGAAGGTTTGTTATTTATTTTAGCACGAGCTAGAAGCTCGCGCTAGCGAGGGTATAGCCCTGCTGTTTTCGTAAACTCTTTAGCTTTTCCATCTTGATTTTTTATTCCTGAACACAAATATAGACAAATCAATCTTTTTATTCTATCCCTAGACATTATCCCGAAGATTTATTTTCTCTTGTTCTGTTTTCTTATACAAAACAGAACAACATAAAACACAAAACCCTCGCTTTTTTTTAGAGTTTTGTATTTTGAAAGAAACTTAAATATCTTACCCTATAATAACACTTATGAGATTATAAATAAAATGTATTATTATGGGATAGAATAAGTTTCTTTCTTTAATATATACGATAGAACAGATTACTCCTAAAAAAAATGTAACTATAATTTGACTCCAATTAGGTAGGTGAATTAAACTAAAAAATAAAGATGTAAAAAACACAATCCAATTTTTTGGTAATTCTTTTTTTAACAGATACTCTATTGGAACCGCTCTATATATGATTTCTTCTGCTATAGGAGCTATTAATACAACGCTTAGTACATTTGATAATAACAATGAACTAGGAGGATTAAATAAAAAATCACCCCCATAAATTTCTATAAAAATAAATTTAGAGATCGTTGAAAATATCAATCCAATAAAAAGATATAACGCAATCTTTTTTACCGAAAATTTTAGCTCATTTAAATACTGTAGAATATGTTTTTTAAACGCTAGTGTTAAAAATATAATGATTATAACATTGGCGAAAATTACTTTCCAATCATATTCTAAAAGTCTAAAACCTTTGTTAAACCCTAATAAGACTATAAACAGAACCCCTAGTACATACTGTATTATAAGGTATACTAATACATATAAAAGATATTTACTTTTTTTTATCATTTTTTATTTTTTCTGTCTTCATCCTTATGATGATGTAATAAATGATCTATTGCTACACTCATTCTAAAACCATTATAACCAGGATTACTTGGACCAGGACCTGCTTCAGGTCTAGGACATTCAGAACAATAACCATTATTCATTCCTGTTCCTGAGATTGCAGAGCCAACATCTTTAGTAATTGACTTAGCCGTCGTAGGTTCTTTTTCAGGAGCCTTAAAATTATCTTGTGTAAACTCTTTGGCATTAAAAGAAAACTGCCCCATTTCTGGGTAATTATATTGATTGTAATTATCCTGAGAAGCTTTATCTACACCATATATTTTAGCTCCATCCGCTAATTTTACATCTACAACAAGCCCAAATCCGGATTCTTTACCTACGTGATTATAACTTACATTCCCTGCTTCTGCCCATCCTCCAGTTACGGTAACATTTCCTCCCGCTTCTAAATTAACTTCTCCTACAGCCTTTTTATCAGAATTTACAAGTGTTACGGTACGTGAAGCTCCTAAATATTCTTCATCCTTTTCAAGTTTTGTGTTTGCATTTAGTGAATTTAAGTTTGCATCATACACAAAATTTCCTTGTTTATCCTTATACCAATCCTTGGCTTCTCTTCCATCCGGATCAACAAATCTCATAGGATTATTAAAAGCATAAGTATATAGGCTCCATCGTCTAGAGGTTTCAGCCAGCGGATCAATCACACCCCATCTTCCAATATCCGGCATATACATCCTTGCGCCATAATCATACATACCCGTCTCTTGCAACTCCTTGCCGTTGTACTTATAATTCTTATAGCCTCCTAGCACTCCTTTCTCCCCTCCTATATGGTTGAGCCCAAAAGGGTAATAGTTATTAGTATCTGTAATTCCAGGAATGCCTGCAGTGTTTCTGGCAAAGCTTACCCGGATATTTCCCAAATGATCCTTATACTGGTAAATATAGCGATTTTCTGTAAAACTGTAAAAGCCTTCTGCAGTAGGAACAAAATCCAGTGTCCAAGTTCCAACAGGAGAGGGTTGATTGCTAGTCGTTTTACGATAAGCCTGATCTTCAAAGGCTGTTTCTGTTCTGCATCCTAAACATATCTCTCCATTACCGGTAAAACTATATTGAAAACCATCAAGATAATCTGTTATATGTTCTATAGGGTTTGCCATAAGACCTGTTTGGCTAAAAAATTTACTAACTTTTACTCCGTCTGCCCGATAAAGATGGCTAATATCTGTAGTCGTTATCCCCCCTAAAGTATTAGCTTGCTGAATGGCAATTCTATCAGGAAGATTCAGATAGTTGTAAACAATATTTGAATTCCTTTATCCTTCATATTGGTCATACTTCCATTCAGGTCATACTCAATAATATTACCACCTCCTTCATAGCCTGCAGTATTTTGGGTACTGTCTGTTACTGTTTGCAATCTGTTTCCAGCGTAGGTATACGTAAGATTATCTACCTGCATTGCCGATCCAGTAGAGGAATTTTTAGCATTACGATATAATTGGCTGATATTTCCGTTCAGATCATATATAATATATTCACTGTAAAAGCTGTTTTGGGGAGCTGTAGCCCAAGGCTCAGAGTAATGTCCAAACTTTAGTTTATTATCTGTATAATAATCATAGGTATATCTTTTCAATACATTATCATTGGAGGTATTCCAATCAATTTCTGCGATATTCCCATTATATCTTGCTGTTGCATAGAGGGGATTAACAGGATTAGTGTATTTTATTTCATAGCCAAATAACTTTCCATTCAGATTAGCAGGATCATTAATCTTGGTCATCCAGCCTCGGATATTGTATTGATAGTCAATTTGCTGAAGTGGCGAGCCTAAAGAAACTCCACCTACTTTTTTAGATTCCAACTGGGAAAGTTCATTATATGCATTCTGGGTAAGGATTTCCACAGGATTAGAATCTACCTGATGTTTATGAACCAAAAGCCTGTTCTGGTGATCATACTCAAAATTCTCTGTGATCACTCTTTCTGTATCGGTATCTAATCTCTTATGTCGGGTGATGACCTGCTGAGCTACTCCCGCAAAATCCAGTTTAGATTCTGTCTTCGTATACCCACCCAAATGATTGATCGAATACGTTCCTATCGCTCTTCCTTTGGTATCATAATAGGTATAATTCTTCGTCCAGTTGTCATCTTCAATATTCTTTACCAGGCTCATCACAGGAAGTCCTTTGGTACTTCTTCCTTCTGGTGATAACGTTTCCGTTAAAGTAGGCACACCCTGAATCGTGGATGGAAATGGAGGATTAAAATTATAACCAGGATACGTATCATAATAATTGACACTTAGGATGGCTTCTGTATCTACCATGAAATAATTATTGACATAATAAATCGTCATTCCATTTCTGGTAAATCCCTGGCTACTGCGGGGTTCTGTGATCACTAAGTCTTTAATCAGATCCTGTAAAACAGCTCTTTTGGCAGTAGATGCGAGAACTCCTGTATAAATTACTCTTCCAAAAACATCATATTTTGTGAGAAGCCATTTGCCTTTGGGTGCCATTACGGCATCCTGCGTGAGGATCAGTCTATCAGCTTTATCATACACCATAAATTCCCAGCCTTTACCAGGTAATTTCTTTTCTACCAGACGGTTTCTGCTGTCATAACGATACTGATAACAAAGATCATTAAGTAATGATTCTGCGGTTCCTTTATTAACGGCTTTGGGCGGAATTACAAAGGCTAACTGGTCATACTCATTATACACATAATAAGTATCTGCATTTTCAGTAGAATTCACCTTTCTTACCATCAGAGTCTGCCCTCTTCCATTCTTAAATTCTACCGTTGGATTTCCGTCTTCATCTGTCACAGTATTTTTATACAATGTTCCGGGAGTATGGAAGGTAGTAGGAGATAAACTTAGCTCACTTTTAGTGGCTCCATTTTCCCATATTGTCTTGGTTGTATATTGGTATACTTCATTCGCCAGATTGGCTTCATATGAAAATCCTACAGGTTTATTGGCCCAGTCGTTACCCGGCTGAACCTGTTGCAAGATTCTGTCCAAGGGAGATTTTTCCAGAATCTTTTCGGAATAGATCTTTTCTGAGCCATAAGAGGTTGTAACATTAGATAAAGGATTAGAAATAATAGCACCGTTCTGAGTTCCTCCCTGAGGAATGGGTAAATAGTCTTTGACCTGCCTCCCAAACTGATCATATTCGAAATGCATAACCACATCTTTTCCTTGGGGAGATGCTTTTACATTTACCACCTGCTTAGGTCTTCCCAAGCCATCAAAATACTGAACAGTCTGGGCTTGTTTAGCCGCAGGATCACTCTGGTTCTTCTCCTCCAGATAGGTTCTGGTATACACATAATTTCAGTGGCTGAGCTCGCTAAGCCACTGGGAAGCTGAACCTGAGCTTTTATAGTACCCATCAATAGAAGGGTTCCTATGGGAATTATAAGTTTTTTCATCAGTTTTAGTTTTTATAGTTGTATTTCAGCTCTTTCAATATTTTACCATTGGCATCAATCACTTTTTCAAGCCTGTTAGCAGCATCATAAAGATAGATTTCTCTTATTCCGGATGGTGGAGTGATACTTCTTACTCCTACTAATGGATCATAACTGTAGGTAGTCACCGTATACCTGGATAAATTGCTTCTGAAATTTTTAAAAGCATTGAGCAAATTGCTCTCGTCATTATTTGACCCGGCAGAGGCATCCAAATCGGAGGCATTCACAATGCTGTCTATAAAAGATTGCTGGATATCTGTTAATTGTATATTTTCAATTTTGGCAATAGGCTTAGTCTGATTGTAGCCCCAGATAATAACCGTTACAGCACCGTCTTTAGTGGTATACTGAAGAAGATTTCCTTTGGAATCAAACTTCTCATAAGTGATTTCTGTGGACGGAGCCTGAGTCTGCATTCCATAAGATACTAATGAACTTGGAAATAGATTAGCAGGATTATCATATTTGGTCTCATTTTTTGAAATGACATTTCCAGAATCAGTTGGATTCTGCTTATTGGACACTGTCGTCTCCAAAGGAATACCCAACATACTGGCACTAATCAGCTTTTGATTTCCTTTTTCTCTGGCATACAAATAAGATGTTTCCTGGATTCCGGCACCAGAGAATGAAGTGATACTCTTTGACAGTTGGTGGTCTGGATTATTATACAAGTAATTTGTACTTGTCATTATCTTTTTATAAGGGCTATCATCTGGAGCATTCAAGGGAACATCTTCCAGATATTCTTTAGATATACTTTTATCAAGTGCAAATGAATACGAAGGGAGCCTGTATGCTGTGATGTGCGTATTTCCCAAATAAGTTCCAACATTCATTCCTGGCATAACTAGTGCAAGAGGAAAAAGGATGACCCCCGTAACACTTGAGATTATATCTGTCTGATCTTTGAAATATTCATTTTTAACAGCACTCTTCAAATAAAGCTGTCCGTTCTTATTATTAAATATTTTGTGGGATAAGAGTTTCCCACTAAGATTCCCAATGGGACATCCCAAAACAATGAGTTCTCTGCAGATGAAGAAATCATACTAAGATCACTTAAGGAGTTGGTAAACATCTCATCACCTACAGCAGGTCTGAAAGTATAACTATTATTCGTATACTGAGTTGAGAATGTCTTTTCTTCACCACCTTTTTCAAATTGATCTCCACCATAACTGATTGTCACAGTAGGATATATCGGATCATAGATGCTATAAGAATATTGCTCATTCATATTATCACTAAACATTCCAGCATATATCATTGAACGTTGAGGTTCCGAATGAAAAATAGTCTCAAATATACTACCTAGCCTAAAATCACCAGCAGGAGGCAGGCCGCTACTAGGATCAACCCAAGGAGCATACACTTTTTGATCAAATCTATAGGATTTAAATTCCGGTTTATATGGAGGTGGAATCTTAGCTATATTATTGATATCTTTATAAGAATTATAATAAAATCTTTTGATGTTGGTGGGTATACTTTCTGAGACATCATATTGTTTCTTCAATCTGACATTTCCATCTTCAACAATATTCCATTTATCTTTTTCATTATATCTGATGAGTGCAGTAGCAGAACATTGGTTACAAATATTATTTACTATTTTGAATGACACCTGATAAGTTCCTCCCCCTAACAATAAATCCTGAATAGAACTCATATCCTGATCTGTCTTGTTTAGAAATATCGGTTTTGTAAGTACAGTCTGCCCTGTAGAAGTGTCCACAAGAGTAAATTGAGCCTTTGCTTTACCAAATCCTATACTAGTGTTTGAGTGTATTTTTAATTCTATCTTTACTTTACCTCCATCCACCTGAGAGGCATCAAATGTACTTGTTGTTTCATAAGACAAAGGGAGTCGATCCGCTACCATATTTATCAAATCATAATCTACAAATGATGGATCTTCGAAAAAAGGTTCCGTATTCCCTATAGCCACATAATGTTTTCCTTCTCCCAATATGGCTTCCTTTGCATATTCAGGTTCGTACTCAAAAATAGTTTTTCCTTTTGTAGGATAGGTAATGGAGGTCAATGTTCCTAGCTTTGCATAGGGAAAACGGGGTAATTTGTCTGCGTAATAAGAACTACTATTAAACAGACTATATGTATCTCCAAACAGGTTCAAATTGGGTAGTGAAGTATTTCCATTATTGGTTCCATTATAATACCCCAAATAATCAGTAGTCTTAGATAATCTTGCAGGGAGCCCAAGAGGATTATCATATTCAAATTTATGTTCCTGTACAAAAGTTTCCTGATTATTTTTGATGGCATATTCTTTTACTTTCTCAAGAAAAAAACGCTTCTTTTGGCGATCACTTTCCGTATTGTTAATATAATCAAATACAATTTTTTTGACATTTGTTGTGCTTGTAGTACGGTTGGTGATACCATTAGTACTGGTTACCGTTGATACCACAATATTTCCTGTTTTTTGAAAAATTTCTGAAGGATCCGTTGCATAATTAATAGTAATCCTCTCATTATCAGAAGTTATCTGAGTCAACACTTTAGGTCTGGTTATATTGAGCGTTCTAATTGATTGGCTATGGGGTGTTAATGGCGGAGATGACGCGGTCCCTTCATAGGGCAGGCCTTCATCTTTGAGCCGGGTATCCAAAGACTGCTGTTCGCTTATACCAAGTATAGTAGCATTCGTGTTAATCTCAGAATATGAAAATTCAATTTTATTTCCAGCCACATTCTCTATTTTGGTAAGAAAAAAACTGGTATTTCCACTCAAGCCTCCATTAAGCCTTACATGAGTCTTTTCGGTAGCTCCTGTTCCCCCGAAAGTATATTTTGTGCCATCATAAGTCGTAATGATAAAAGTATGATTATCCTTAAACACCCCTACCGTTTCAATTTTGAGATTATTGTCCTGGGTCAGAAGAACAGGCTGGAAATTAGCATCAAGATAAAAACTTCCACCATAACCTGGAAAAGAAAAATTAAAAACATCAGGTTGATGATCATACTGTTCAGAGCTATATTTGGTAAACTTTACAAGATCGCTTTCACCCTGTGCACTGTACAGATGGGTGAGATCATTAAGGCTTAATAAAATTCTTTCTGCTCCAAACTCATCCGCCTTATCATAAATAGTTCTGTTGATGACTCCACCGGCTTCCAATATCCAGTTCATTCCCAATGTATTGGGAGTATCATTTACTTTTACGCCGGCTTTACCATATTTTAAAGAGATTGTATGCTTTAATCCATGATCCGAGATCGTATGAATCGGGATATTGATATTGGGATTTCCTTTAAATTCATTGGCTTCCAAGTTGCCAAATTGTGTTCTGAAAGAAGACTCGGGAGAAGGGGGATCTATATTGGGAAGTTCTATTCCAGATCCAGAATTTGGAACTCCCTTAGAAGTTTCCTGAGCAGAGTAAAAATGAGCAGACAAGATGGCTGCACAAATGATAGCTTTCTTCATGATTAATGTTTTTTATTTTTTGATCAGCTTTGCACTCGCTGTTTTATTAGTATCCGTTTTTATGGTCACCAGATAAGCTCCCTGTATCAAAGCCTGGGTATTCATCTTAGTCACTCTATTTTTCGTTTTGAAGTTCTGAAGCTGTCTTCCGCTCATATCATACAGCATAATATCAGCTTCCTTAAAGTCAAAGCCAATTTCTACATACGCGTAATCGGATACAGGATTCGGGTAAATTTTAATGTCATATTTTTCAATCAGATCATTGACCTGCTTATCACCCAGCTTTACAATTTTCCAGTTTTCTTTGCCTAATTCTTTTCCACTGGTTCCGGCTAAAATGATAGAACCATCTCGGTTCAGTTTCAAATCTGAAAGTCTTTCTTCTTTCTGTCTGGATTCTCCACTCACGTGTTTTCGCCATTGTTCGTTTCCGTTGCCATCCAGATAAAGCATCCAGAAGGTTTCGTCATCTTTTTCTATTCTTCCTTCTGCCTGGGTATAACCGCCTAAAAGAATTCCTTTTGAGGATTTGTAATCCGCTGAATGAATCACACTCATTCCCATCAGGATATCACGGTTTTTGAAGTTGTAGGACTTTTGCCATTGTTCATCCCCTCTTTCATTAAGAGCAATCAGCCATAGGTCTGTTCCTTCTTCAATCCCTACGGTTTTGTTGCCTGATCTTTCGGATCTAGATTCACCACCGATGATATAACCATTTGAAGTTAACGCCAAAGTTCTGATATGATCGTCTGCTTTGCCCCCAAAGTTCTTTTCCCATTCTACTTTTCCGGTTTTATCCAGTTTAACGATCCAATAGTCGCCTTCACCGAAGTTTTCTGTGGATTTTGCGGTGCGAGATGCAGGATTCGGGGTGGTTTCATGAGGTTGATCTCCGAATCGCGGATCACGAACCTCAGAACTTCTTGAATAAATTCCCAGGAGAGCTCCGCCGTCTTTGTCGGAATCATTTTCTCTACTTCGTCTAAGCCTTTTCCGCCTAATACGAGTTGGGAGAGTTCTTTTCCATCCTTATCAAGCCTGATGATCCAGACATCTTTAGAACCGTACCCTTTGGAAGAACTTTGTACATTTCCGGCAACGAAAAATCCTAAATCTGTGCTCTGAATGACTGCTTTGGCTTCTTCATCGGAAGAAGTTCCCAATGTCTTCTGCCAGATCTCATCCCCAAATTCATTGATTCGGATCAGCCAGATATCGGAACCGCCTTTGGAATCCTCTTTCTTATCCAGTCCTTTTCCGGAATAAGAGGTTCCAGCCAGTAGAAATCCTCCGTCCTGAGTGCTGACAGTGGCTGATAAGTAATCATGATTATTTCCTGAGAAATATTTCTCCCAAGCTTCTTCTCCTTGTTGGTTTAATTTAACCAAATGGAAATCGTATCCGTTGTTTGGTTTACTTCCAGCCTCCAGCTTCCCGCTTCCTGACTGTATTGAGCTTCCTGTAATAAGATATTGCTGATCGATAGTGGTAGTGACCTGGCTTAGGAAATCCTGAGTAGAAGATTGGATATCTTTCTGCCAGAGAATATTCTGAGCAGACACGCCCAGAACTGTGCATAAGGTTAATGCACTGAGATAAATCTTTTTCATTCCTGTGTTTGTTTTTGAGTTTAATGATTAGTTTTTAAATTGCCACAAATTTAACTTTTTTTAGTTCACGCAAATCACATTTAAGTGACTTAATTTAAAATATTTACAAAAATAGAAATGTTTTATTATATTCTATATCCTTCATTGATCCTACAAATCTACTACAGCGTTGCGACAGAGTATGTCGTATTATTAGGCGAATACGTAAAATGGATAAAAAATAGAAAATTATTGAAATAGGAAAATATTGTACATGTAATGCTTTTGTTCTATATTACCTGAAAAACTCTTTTATTTTGATTACTTTAGTTCACATCCCCATGATGATTTCTATTTCATCAGGATGAAAATTTCTCTTGATCTTTATTTATTCTTCTATCCTTTTCGAAAGAGTTCTCAAAATAAACAGGCTAACGATAATCAATATAGACCCCAAAAAAGCATTACTATATGATGGTTTTGGGTTGGTAACAATCAATTCATGGTTCTCTTCCAGATTATTATTGATCTTCATTGCAGCATAATTGCAACAATAGTTTTTGTTTCCAATACAAAGGTTATTTATATTTTCGCTTTCTTTAACCACCTCAACAGGTCTGCCCTGTGCTTTAAAACATTGAGAAATACATAATAGAATTGGAACAAAAATAAAATGGAATCTGTTCATAAAAGAGAGTCATGGTTATTCCTCTAAAATATAAATTTTTATCATACTGACCAATGAAAAAGTACAAAGAAGACTGACCAATAAATCTATCGCTGGTTTTTCAAAAAAATGTCACAACCAGTTACTTACTGTTTTACCGGAAAGTTTTTAAAATCAAAAGGGATTTTCTGTACAGATTCTTCATTTTCAATGAACAATTCAAGCGGAATATTGTTTCTTTCTTCAGTCGTCATTCCTCTCTCAAGTTTATAAAACTTATAGATCATCCCTGTTTTATGATTTTCTAATGTAATATTATTGTACCCGAAATCCAGGTCATTCATGGTAGATATTACAGGGATAACGTCATGTTCCTTATCCCTTTTTATGGCAACAATAAGATCGTAGTCATTAAAATCTGTTTTTTTATTCTGATTGTCTTTGTGAATAAGAAGATCCTTAAATGTTGTATTGGCAGACTCTACTGACACAATTCCAAAATAAAGGACTGAGTTCTTACCAAGAATAGACTTATCGATAAGGTTTACGTCTTTCTTTATATCCTTTACTTTGCCTAAGGTGAAGTAAGAATAGGTTTCCTTTGAAGGTTTAAAGTATTTAACAATCCCTTTAGCATTTACATTTTTTAAGGGGTCTTTGGGAGCTTCATAACGAACCAGAATATTAGCTCTTCTATACATATTTTCGGCCTCATAATTATCAATCAGAACGTTTCCTTTCTTATCTGTAGCTGTAATGGATTCGAATTTTATTAAATGAAACTTATCATTGGGCTTATCCTCCATTTTAAAACTTAATTCTATAAAATCATCAACCAAAGAGGCTCGGTCAAAATTAATTTTTTGCTGAGAAAATAAACTTGTGCAAACAGTGACTCCCGCCAAAAGAAGTAATTTTTTCATATTCCTTTTAAATTTGAAAATAGACATTATCCCCCAATAATCCTTATACCATTCTCAAAAAGTACGATTTTCCCATTGATTGGTAAAATAAATCGGCTCAAGACTTTGATATTATTCAGTACGCTTTTCCCAATGAAAGGTTGTATCACGATCTCCGTTTTCATAAAAAGATTGAACAGCGATCAATACTTCATTCACACTTACAACGCGGGAGGAATTATAAAATGTACTTTTACCACCAACCATCATTTCAATTTGTTTGCTTTTCGGCAATTGTTCACTCTGCATTAAATCATAGTAAACTCCCTTCTTCTGAATCGAAGCCACATAATCTTCGTTTCCTCCGGCAATAGTTAATATTCCATTATCTGACTCAATTATCACTTCCGTAAATTCAGATTGATCCAAACGAATTATAAAGTCTTCTACCATACTGAAATTTTTAACCTCAACCTCCATATATCCGCCAGTCTTAGTATGCCAGCGATCAAAAATCATTCTCATATATTTTTTCATTAATTAAAAGTCACACGCATCATTTGTCTACATCTACGTGTCATAAAAATACCATACCATAAACAACATGGTAGAATATTTCATCAAAAGTGTTTACATCACTGTATCAAAAACTGTAATTGTACCCTACAGTGCAAGTCATCTCATTTAAGCTTGGATTTTCAATTGCCTGATCGGTTTTTCTAAACATTTGAATAAAGTTAAGGTCAAAACTATGTCTCTTCCAGGGAATATAGTTTGCCCCTAATCTGAAATTGGTTACATTAATATTAGCCGTAGCACTTCCCGAATGATTATAGGACGCTCCCACACTTGTTCTCAATTTATCGTCTTTAAGAAAGGCTTTGGTAACCGTTATTGCAGGTCCCCAAATGTTTGATGTCTGAGAAGCAGCATACGTATGGGTAAATTGAAAGAGGTTGCAATATTCATTTTTTTCTCAGGAAATCCTAAACTATAATTGACATTGGCATTATGAAATCTGGATAACCCTCCCCTTCTCACAATTCCATTTTCTCTGTTGACCATATCATTCAGGGAATAATTGATATTAATATTCTGTACTTTTTCTTTAGTACTGGAAATGATGTAATTCACATTGATATTGGTATTCTGTGAGATCTGTTTATAATCAATGGAATCCTTTGGCTGTTGAATCAACAGTGGATTGTTATTGATGTTATTAAACTGATTCAGTTGCTTATTGGTAAACATGGTAAAGTTGGAATAACTTGCCGTAATCATAAGCTTATCAGAAGCCTTCAGATTGGCATTGATTGCCCCGACCCACCGGCTTGTCTGTTTAAATTTATGCCCATCCAAATTATCTCTTTGCCTTCCTATGTTTCCTGTAAGTGATAGTCTATCTTTCCACAAGGTGAAGGCTGTATTTAAAGTAATATTTTCAAGATCATTATTAAAATAATAAGCTCCTAATGTTCTGTATCCCGGATCAATTCTTTCATATCTTACCCCAAGCATTCCTTTTTAAGCTTAAGATTTACTCCCCCATTATAAGCTGAATAGCTTTGCATTGATGAATTAGGGGAAAGAAATTTCGACGCCGGGCCTTTTTTTACTGCACCTTGGGAAGTTGATCTCAGGTCTTCCACTAAAGCTGTGTTAGCATATTCTCCATAGACTTCCAAGTTTTTATCAATCATAAAGCTTCCCGTCATTGATAATACAAGATTTTCCTGTGGGAGAACTCCTTTTGCATCGGGAGCCACAGCAAGAGAGCCTAAATCATCTTTGGCATAGAATCCTATCAAACCCAGTTTATACCGATCTTCTTCCCACCTGATATGGGCTCCATATCCCATTCTTCGGTAGGCAGGAATTGTGTTTGGATTTCCATCATCTTCAACCGCCTTATTCAATCGGCCTGCCATTACTGCGACTTTAAGAGGAATGTTCGGTGTAAGTTCTACTCCTGCTCCTGTAAACAATAATCCATTAAAGGTATAAGGAGTGAAGGTCATATTAGCATCTCCAATATAAGCTTTTACCCATTTATATTTGGGAGCGATACTCAATCTGTTAAATTTAAATGGAACCTGATAGCCTAGCTGACTTCCTTGATTGGTAAAGCTATAGGAAATAGGCATACTCCACCTGTAAAGACCAAGATTAAGGTTTCCATTTAAAAAATAGGTGAATGGTGCTCTTCCACTATACACATTGGAACTGTAAAAAACAGAGTTTGCTGAAATCCCACCACTAATTTTAAAGGGATTCTTTTTCAGCTCTTCCATCGTTCTTTTTCCTAGGTTTTCTAAATCTACCTCCTGCGCTTTACTCAATGTAAAAACTGTAGTTAAAAGCAATAAAACAGTGCTTTTCGTATAAATTCTCTTCATATAAAAAGCTTTAAGGTTGTTTTTGTACTTTAATATCTACTACTACATAAGAATTTGGCCCATTGGTAACAAAATTCTTGATTTTGATCGCTCCTTTTCGCCCGTCAGCAGTCTGAAACAGAACCACTCTAGGTATTACCGAATTGGTAAACGGGGCTTTTCCGGCATTGGTTTCAGAAACATTTATGGCAGAAAAGTCATTTCCTGAGATCAAAGCATCAAACCCTGAAGGAGAAAGCTGCGTCCCTACAGATTCCTGTGAATTGATGACTTTAGTATGGGTGGCATTCGGGATTGCTATGAAACCTGTATTCTGAACTTCATCTGGTGCTACAACTGGTTATACAAGAATGAGGAGTTCAGCCCAAAGAATGCAAAATCTATTTTGGAACCATTAGTCTGATTCGCTTCTCCCTGCTTAATCACTGTTCCCAATTCGGAAGAGAAAAAGCATCCGATAGCGGCATGAGCACTGTTGATTCCCAATTGAATATCGCTGAATGACAACAAATTTGTATCAGGCAATACTGTTACCTGTTTTTGTTGTGTTTTAGTCTCTTTATCATTGGTCGATTTCAATATAATAGTATAAGTTCCTGCTGTAGGCAGTGTAATATGAGGGTTTACTTCTGTTGAAACCGCTGGAATTCCACCTGTTACCATCCATTCATATGACGTAGCATTTGTTGATAAATTATGAAGATGAAGCACTACAGGAGCCTGATAATCATTATCAACGGCATCTACTGTCCAATTGAAATCTACGGTCATTGCAGGCTTCACGTTGACTGTCTTTTGAGTGGAATAGGTCTCCAAACCATTGGAGATTGTCAGCTTAATCAAATGATCTCCTGGTGCTGTAAACACAACATTAGGATTTTCTTCGTTTGAAGTAGCTGGATTTCCCCCGTCAAACTCCCAAAGATATTGAGTGGCTCCCAAGGATTTATTGATCATTTTTAAGGTAACCGGAGAAGTATCGCTTCCCTGCATTTGCCAATCAAAATCTACGATTACTGCTGCATCTGCCTTCACCTCAATCTCTTTGGTATCAACATTTCCATCTTTGTTGGATGCTTTTAATTTTATTTTATAGACACCCGGATTGGAATACGTTATAGGCTGCGGACTTTTTTCAGCAGAACTGGTGACCGATGCTCCTTCAAATGACCATTCATAGGTATCTGCACCAGTGGATTTATTGGTAAGTTCTACTTTTACAGGAACTGAAAAATCATTGTTGACCACTTTTATACTAAAATCAGCCTTTACAGGGATGCTTTCTTCCACAGCGCAGGCATTAAACATCCATGCACAGACAACCATAAGAAGAAGGTATACTATGTTTGGGGTTTTGTGAGTTCTCATTTGTTTTTATTTTTTTGTCATCATGGTTATTATTGTACAAGCATTCTTTTTACGAGCGCTTCACTTCTTGTTTCCAATATAATAAGATACGTTCCTGCCGGAAGTGAAGTACTATAAGGTATTGTAAAGTAGGTAGATGAAGGCATATCAACCACCGGATAGGCTTCATGAGACACCATATCAACAATTCTTACTTTATAGGAGCTGCTATATCAAGTCCTACCAAGACCTTGAATACTCCTTTATTTGGGTTGGGAAGAATGGTAAATTCTCTTACATTGGAAGCCTTTACCGGATTTGTGTTTACGCCTGATGTATTTTCTTCCACAACAACTTTTTTATAAAATGTTTTTACACATTCACCCTGAAATCCTTTTAGTCCGATTTCATAAGAACCTGTTTTAAAGAATTTCAATTCCAGGAATTCATCTGTTTTATTAAGAACCTGGATATCCGGTGTATCAGGAATAATCCATTGTACTTTTTCAGGTTTGGTTGGCGAAGTATTGACAAGCACAACAGTTGACTCTGTATATGCATGGGTTGTCAACATCAACTGCGGATTTAAAACATCCATGGAATTTTTAATAACAACCGTATCTGTTGCAGTACAACCTTTGGAATCCGTAATCAAGACAGTGTAGGTTCCGGCTTTGGATAAGGTAACAGATGAGTTTGTAGAGATGACTACTCCACTCTGGTCTTTCCATTGATAGGTGGCTCCGGCTTCATTGATATCAACATTATAAGTCTGAGTATCTCCCAAGCATAAGGTAATATCCGCGCCTAAATCTACTTTAAGCTGTGTTGGATCTGTAAGGGTATAATTTCTGAAAACACTACAACCATTGGCATCTGTCACAGTCACATTATAGGTTCCCGCTGCAATAGCTGTATTATTTAATCCTGCTGCTCCATTTGACCAAACAATATTATAAGGTGCCTTCCCTCCTGTTACATTAATTTTAATCTCACCGTTGGCTGCTCCAAAGCAAATTGGATTTGTTACTGCAAGATCGTCAATCAACAACTGATCCGGACCTATAATCTGAGTACTGCCGCTAACTTTACAGTTTTTTGAATCGTTGACCAACACAAAGTAGTTCCCTGCTGATAATCCTGTTACCGTAGGAGTTGTGTCATTGGTATTCCATTGATAAGAATATGCTCCTGTACCACCCGTAGCATTTACAGACACTTGGCCACTGCTTTGGTTATAGCATGTAATTGTATTTGCTGATAAGGTAATCGCTAATTCTGCTGGAAATACGAGTGTAAATTGGGCATCTGTCATATTATTGTTGCATCTTTTACAAGAACCTTGTATGTTCCGGTTGTAAGATTTCCCAATGTAGACTGTGTAGCTCCTGCAATATTCTGGAAAAGACCACCATTCTGAATCTGCCATTGATAAGTATATGTACCTACCCCTCCAGCAACTACTGCTTTTAGAGTACCATCTTCGGCTTCATCCGGTGTGCCGTTTCCATTAAGGTCTGCCTTATATTGATAATCATTGGCAATATTACAAGATATCTGTTTTTGAACTTCAATATTGGAAACTAATGGTAATGGCTGATCGATGATAAATTCCTGAGAAATAATTCCACAATTTCCAAGCTGGCTTGATGCACTGGAATAGTTTTTATCTTTTATTGTTACATAATATTTCCCTGCCGAAAGTCCATCAAGTTTAATCGTAAACGGATTATTTACGGCATCAGTTGTGATTCCTGTAGTGATCAAAGTTCCATTGACTGCATCTTTTCGCCATTCAAAATCATAGGAACCATCGGATTTAGGAGTTCCGCCAACAATTCTTACGGAAATATAGCCATTGCTCAATCCATATCCTGTTGGTTGAGAGATCTCGGTTTCAGATGCCGGAATAGCTATTGCGGCGGCAGGCTGAATAATGGTTACCGTAACTTCTTTTTCATTACCGTTTTCTTTTGCTACACAAAGGTTTGAATCTCTTACTTTTATTTTATAAACACCTGCTGCCAGATTTTGTATTTGAGTATTTGTACCATTACTAAAATTTGTCCAATCAAGATAAGGCTGATTGTCTTTGGTTATTTTATATTGAAATTGATTTTGTCCGCCTCCGGCTGTTAATGCAATTATCCCATCATTTCCCTGGAAGCAATATACATTCGTTTGGGAAGTCATGGAAAAGGTAACCGGAGTGGGCTTAACAATCTCAAAACTAATAGTATGATTAGCTCCATCGGTATAAGTAGCATTGGATTCATAAGTTCCAAGCATATCCAACTTATATTTTCCCGGAGGAAGCCCTTGAAGAGTATATGATGTATTGTTCTGAAGTTCATTCGTAATGTCTTGATTTAAAACGGCAGCTCCAGTATCAATATTTATCAAAGATATTTTTAGTGTTTCACCGGATGCCAGCATTCTGTCGAAATTTAAAACAACACTTCCATCTGTTGAATCAAAACATTTAACAGGAGATATGGTGCTTGAAAGAATATGAGGTGCCGATTTATAATAAGAAAATGCTATAATATTGGATGTTGAAGGTGAATTGGTACAATTCTCCATATTCACACGGATGTAAATCGTCTTACCAAAATCATTATCTGTAAGAAAGTCTTTTCCTTTTGCATGAAGTACCGGAACATTATTGAATTGTGTAGGAAACGGGGTAAAATTATTGGTATTTCCTACTGAAAACTCCCAATTATAATATTGATTGTCTATATTATCCGGCAGCGTAATTGTTAAAAACTCTTCTCCTGAGATATTTACATTATTTCCGGTAGGAGTATTAAGGGTAACCACTGGTTTTATCGTTTCCGTAGAGTTTCCCGGCTGATTAAGTCCTCCAAACCCATAGTTTATTTTATCGCAAATACTGATATTATGTTCATGCGTTGCATAATCAGTGTCTTTACAGCCAAATGTCCCTCTATCTCTATGGGTAGTGCCATACTTTACTCTTACAATTTTATTGGCTTTGGTAAAGTCATGTTCTCCTGAAAACCCTGTATTGGCAATACCATTTCCGTTATTAGGATAATTAGTTGATCCCTGCACAAGCGTTACGTGGGAATTATCTTGTTTCTGTACTGCAATCCATTGCAGCCCCCCTGTGATATTATTACCACAAGTACTACCGTCAAATCCGACGTATCCTGTAACTGTAAAACGATATGTTGCTGTACCACCTACCTGAGACTGTCCCCAGGAATAAGCATAAATCAGGATCAATAAAAGGAATAAATTCTTTTTCATGTGTTTGTTTTTTTAATATTCAATACTTATTTTTTCAGTCTTTGCCACCTGATTATTTTTCAGCATTGGCTTTAATAAATAAGTGTAAGTATTTCCTACCTGGATTGACTTGTCTTCTAAAAAGTTTTGTCCTCCTGTCAATGTTCCCCAAAGACTTGGTTTTTCAGAACCTTTCTGACGGTAGACAATGATCTCCCCTACATTATCTCTATTGATCTTCCAGTTCAGTTCAATCTGTGCTTTACTTTTACTGGCAGAACCGGAAAGATTGGTAAGGATAGATTGTGGTTCAAAGCTGTTGCTTCTCAAGGTCATTTCCTGGGATTTATCTGATTTTAGCTGGCTTTTGTCTATCGCAAGCATATAATAGGTGTACTGCTTGTTAACTTCAACCTCTTTATCTGTGTACACATAATCAGGCTTGATCTCTTTAGTTTCATAGATCATTTTCCAGCTTTTATCTTCTGAATCTTTGGCCTGACGGTATAACTGATGGGAAGCAACATCATCACTATGACTCTTCAACCAGTGCAGGGTTATTTTTCCATCATCTTCCAATTTGTATTCTGTAAATACAGGAGCTTGCGGTCTCACCTTATCAGGTTTTTCCAGCTCAAGGATAATGGATGGTCTTGATTGATTTTTACGTCGGTCTGTTGCTGTAATATAATAATACACCTTAGAATTCAAGTTCTCCAGTACGACTTTATCTTCAAACTTATTTTTGGTAATGGCTTGTGGAGTAAGTCTTACCAATTCATCTCCTTTTTGAATTCCTCTGAAAACGTGATAACCTTCAAGATCCTTCTCCGTATTGGCTTTCCATTCCAGGTGAGCAACTCCCAAAGAGTCTATTCTTCCTTTAAAACCTGCTGGTGTTTCGGGAGGCGTTGTATCGTTAGGCTGTGCCAGTACGGAAAAAGATTCACGTTTGTCTTCCCCTTTTCCAACGGCCTGTATTTTATAATAATTGGATGGAGCAAGGCTTTTGGTCACCAGATTTCTTGTTGTAACCGGAATTTTATTTTTGATCGTTTTGTAACTATTCTGGGCATCGGTCTCGGAATGAAGCAACTCAAAAGAAACAATATCCTTTTCGGCTTCTTTAGGAAATTCCCATTCTAAGGCAATGTTTTCATCTTCCCCGATATTAAGTTCTGAAATCCTTGGTGTGGCTTCCATGCTCTTTTTACCGGCACCGGAAACAACATCAGAGTAAGGCCCATAGTCTCCAAAAATCGTTTTTCCACGAATTCGGTAACTGAATTTTGCATTATTCTGCTTCAAGGAATCTACAAAGACCATTCCCTGAGTTTGTCGGCCATCATTATCATTCATATTCATTACCGGAAGGTCTCCCAGTTCTTTAAAAGCTGCTCCTTCCTGAGCTCTCTCCACATAATAAGCAGTATAAGTCTCACGAAGTTGCAGATATTCCCAGGATAATGTTACGGTCTGATCTTTAAATATGGCAATAAAATCTAATGGTTTAGGCAATTCATTGGTAGAAACAATAGAAGCCAATGCTTCTCCTTTTACCGGGAGGATATTTATTGATTTACCATCCTGAATTGTGCTTACCATGTACAGATACCTTTCATTAGGTTTTACATCGGTATCGGTATATCCCCATCCGGCAAGTTTGGCAACCTCGAAATCAAGATCGGCGGCCATAAGGGAATAGGCAAAACGCTGTTCAATCTCAGCAGATTTACTGACTACTCCTTCAAGTTTTCCCTGTTTTTCTCCCATTTCAACCTCAAAGCTGTCCCCGAAAAGTGACTGAGCCACAATGGCTGCATTATCATTTTTCTCTACTACTTTCTTCCACTCATTTTCTGATGCAGCTTTAAAAATTCCAAGGTCTTTTTCTTCAGGTTTTGTAAGGACTTTCCCATTTCTGGCCAGGACATATCTTTTTAAAGAAAATCCAGTTTTATTAGCCCTCTGCCATGCTAATGGCTCATCTACGGCCCATCGTAGTGATATACGGTCTTTCTTGGGATCTGTTTTAAGACGTATATGAGGGGTAACAGGTTTGTCGGCATGCTTTTGCTGTCCCCCTACAATACTGCATAACAGCATTGTGAAAAGCAATAAATATTTCTTCAATGTATATTGTGTTTTTATGTTCATTATTTTGTTTTGGTTATTAGTTTTTTTTGATTAGCTCATTAATCTAAGAGACTTTAATTTTATATTTTATTAGTACAATTTATCTATGGAATAACCGTATTATTTACTGCATCTTATTTTTTAAACTTTCAAGTGCATTGCTCATATCTCTACTCCAAGTATCAGGTAATGATTTATCATCATGATAAACTTCTAATACTTTAGAAGCGTCATCAAACAATATTTTGTTAAATATTGATTCTTTAATTATAGCTTCCCCCATAACATAATAAACCAAAAACATTTCATCATCTTTTAATACTGAGTCTTTTATAGACTTTGCCCATGCTTTATCTTCCCAATCCATATCAACATTATTCATAATATATACATATTCCTCACCATAGGTTTTAGACAAACTTTGATAACTTATGAATTTAGGAAAATGAATTACCTTAAGCTGGGTAATACAAGCGCTTAATGCAAGATTTTCAGGTTCAAAATCTATATCAACTGATATTATAGAACCATCAAATTTGTTAATCCTATTCTTTATTCTGTATTTCATTTTTATTTAAAATAAAATGTTTGAACTTTATTATCTCTATACCATATCCATTCTACCTATCTACATTACTATTTAACAAATTATTTTTTTTGACTATAATATCTCTTAGCTTTATTATATCATTCTTGTACTCCACATTGTAATTAGTATTTCCTTTATTAGATTTATTAATAAATTATAATTAGAAGTCCTTATAGTTTTAGGATTTTTATATTCATTAATCAAATATTTTTCAACAAAAAGCATTGATCTAAATCGTATAGTCATCGAATCATCAAAGCCTCCTAATGTATTTATTTTACTCTCAATTATATCTATAAGTGAATGTATACTTATAATTGCATTTTCTAATTCAAATCTCTCTTCATACTCTTCTTGACTTCCTGCTATTTTGGTCAATTTCATTTTAAGATGCTGTCTAATATTTTGTTTTTCATCAAAACTCTTTAGATTCCATTTTCTCTCATATAATAAATGGTTTAAGCATATCAATTCATTTGAATTTCCATCTTCAATCCTTTCGTATGCATTATGAAGCTTATATAGTTCATAAATTTCATCTAGTATATCCATATTATTGTTCAATTATTTCATAAATTAATACTCGTGAATCTCCCTCTTTAGGAGTTATTGATTTTAATTTATACTTTGTATTCATTCTCAACAAAATTTCCTTTTCAGCAGCATTAATTGCTTTAATATCAGTTCCAGATTTTGCCTTTATATTCCAAATGACATCTCCTTTACCGATATGTCTAAAATTACCTGCAACATATTCTTCTGCTGACGTTTATGTAAACCTGCCTTTAAAATCAAACTCTTCTCCAACATTTATTTTTTTTGCAAAATCAGATTCGGCTTTTCCTGCTCCTCTAAAAACAGTACCGTTATACTTAGGTAATTTAGATTGTGCAGATTCCATGAGTTTTTTAATTTCCTTATACTCTGATGTCATAGGGATTTCACCAGCTAATGCTTTATTAAAATCACTATAATAATTATCTTGTATAAATAATTTTAAAGATGCTTCCTCGGCTATTGTTATTTTATCTCCGAATTTTCTTACATGAGATCCATTTTCTAACGGCTCATATATTTGTTTAAATTTGGGATTTTTTAATAAATTACTAAAATCCTCCAAACTACCTGTTCCTTTCCACTTCTTATACCCACCCGCTTTTTCAATCGCACTCAGGTTTTTAGAAACCAGGTTCAGTTCATCTGCATTTTTTCTTAATGCAGGAGCTTCCTCTGCCAGGATCTGCCATGCCTTGAAGCCATCTTCTTCATTAACAATACTTTTAAAGACTGCATTGCCTTGGGACAGATCGTTTACAAAGTCATCAAAATTGCAGGACTGTGCTGAAAATAGATTGATAAGCAGCAGTCCTATTACCGTTAATAAGTTTCTATACCACATCATTTATGAAGTTTTTATTTTCCAGGCTGTAAACTCTTTGTTACAAAAAAATAACAACTCCCAACTTCACCTGCTCAGTTAGATGGCCAAACTATTTTCAAAGAACTTCTACTCTATAGTATTAATCTTTTTAAGTCTTTTGATAT
Source organism: Chryseobacterium tructae (assembly GCF_030409875.1). NCBI lineage: Bacteria > Pseudomonadati > Bacteroidota > Flavobacteriia > Flavobacteriales > Weeksellaceae > Chryseobacterium > Chryseobacterium tructae. The sequence goes on from NZ_JAUFQR010000001.1 coordinate 3,157,130, forward strand.
TTAATTATTCTTGTTTTTTTCTGCCCACTTTTTATAATTTGTATTGTCTAATTGTATCTGTATTTCTTCAAAAGGTTTGTATTTATATTCTTCTGGTAATAAATCATAGATATCTTCATAAAACAAAACTCCGTTTTCCATAGAATCTTTTAATCACTTACTTTATCTAAAAATTAATTTCCTGCATTACATTTTTCACTCCATTGTCAAAGTATAAGCACAATTTTTTTTAGTTCTTTTTTAAATTTATTACTAGCTAAATCTAAAAGATTGTTATTATAATCCAGTATATTCTGTAGCATGTTAAATTCAAAATCATTATCACACATAAAAAGAATTTTTCTTAAAGTAATATTTATCTTATATCTAATAATATTTTTATTTTGATCGTAAAATAAAAATATATCAGCTTGATCATTTTGTGATAGTTGATAAAGTCTTTCTTCAACTCCATCCACATTAATTAAATAATTATAGAAAATAGCTGTACTATCTTCATAAAAATTATCAGACTTAATCTTTTTACTAAATTTACTAAGAACATTTTCTTTCCATTCATCATATATATTTTCCACTGTGTAAAATTGTAAATTGTCTAAATCAATTCCTTCCGAATATTCAAGTCGTATTTTCTCAATTTCAAGAAAAGTAAATGTTTCTTGAAAGATTTGAAAGATTTGAAAGATTAAATCATAATTTATCTGATTACCTTGGAATTCACCTTCAATTATATATTCAAAAAATTCTCGGTTGTCGATAGTAGTTACAACCTCTATAGAATTCTTAACAAACCAATTGTACCATATTTCAGATACCATTAAATACTTATTCATAACTAAGGTTTTAGTTTTGTTAAATCAAAATTAAATGTACTTCCATCCTTTAGAAAAACTCTTATATTCTTTAAAGTCCCATCATTTTTAATAGTAAATGCATTCCTACCTATTGAAGCATTAAACTGTTGTTCAACATACTGTCTTGTAACTACCTGAATTGACCCATCATTTTTTGTAAAACTTTCAAAAGGAATTTTCAAATATCCCTCTGCTCCAATCCATTGAAAGTTTGGATCTGCTTTAATTTTTGACGACATTTCATTAATTCTTGTTGCAAAGAAATTAAAGTTTTTATCTAACTCTTTCATAGTAAACGCCGTTCCATTTTCAAAAAAACCTTCTATTGCTTGTAAATTATCTTTTGGAAATATACTCTTCTGATCTGTAAGAACAAATATTTCATCTGCCAAAGCAATTTCTTTAGCCTCAATATTGACTCCTTGTAATATATAAGCTCCTCCTTTTGAATTTGATGCTAAAACATATTTAGTAACATCATCACTTACTCCTATTTTATTTAAATTATTTTTAATCAGTTGTGTAAAATTAAGCCCTCTTGCCCCTTGTATACTTTCTTTAATTCCCTTCCACTTCTTATACCCACCCGCTTTTTCAATAGCGCTCAAGTTTTTAGAAACCAGGTTCAGTTCATCTGCATTTTTTCTTAATGCAGGAGCTTCCTCTGCCAGGATCTGCCATGCTTTAAAGCCGTCTTCTTCATTAACAATACTTTTAAAGACTGCATTGCCTTGAGACAGATCGTTTACAAAGTCATCAAAATTGCAGGACTGTGCAGAAAAAAGATTAATAAGCAGCAGTCCTATTACCGTTAATAAGTTTCTATACCACATCATTTATGAAGTTTTTATTTTCCAGGCTGTATTCCAGAGTTTGGGCATCTCCTGTTAGTTTATCTTTGTATAAAAATTTAACGATATCCCCTTGTCGCCACATTTTTTCAAATTTCAGTTTCTCGAAGGGATATGTTTTTTGCAGCAGCTTTTGCTCTTTCAGATCCACTACCCAAACACTACGCTGTCTTAAGACAAAAAGTTTATCGTCCCAGAAGTTGTTTTCAATAAAAGTATTATTTGTTCCTATCTCTGCATCATACTTTTTCAAGCTAAGATCATGGGTATTCATGGTAATCAGGCCATAAGGGATAAATACAAATGCTCCATCTCCGGATTCAAGTTTAAATTTTTCTAAATCTGCTTCCAGTCCACATCCTTTTCCTTCATAGTCTAAAAGAGGATTCATCAACAAATTATCATCAACATACAACCTGAATCTCCATAAAGTAAATCCATAAAAGGGTTCATCAAATTCTGTTGCAATCAGTTTGATGTTTTTGAATTCAGATTCAAAAGTGTGGGGTCTATCTAATGCTAAGAACATAAAATGTTATAATGTATTTGTGCTTTCAAAAGCATAAGTTTCCGTATTAAAAATTAAAGTATCGTTCTTATCAAGCTCTTTATCTTTATATAAAAAATATATTTTGTTTTTTACAATCCACATTTTTTCAAATACTAATTTTTGATAAGGATAAATCTCTTCAATAAATCTATTCTTTACCATGTCAACAATACAAATGACTCTTTGGTTTAAGACGATAAGAAAATCATTTAAAAACAGATTAGAAATAAATTTATTATTATAATTCTCAATTGTTTTATCATATTTTTTGAGCTCCTGATTTTCAGTATTTAATACTAAAAGACCATATGGAATGAATACAAACTTTCCATTTGATGATTCTAAAACAAAATTTTCAAGGTTTTCCGGGAGTCCAAAAAACTTATTCTCATAGTTTAAATACTCATGGTGAAATACTGTACCATTTATATATAATCTACATTTCCAAATTTCATATCCGTAATGAGGCTCATCCAGCTCCGTTGTTATAAGCTGAATATCATGAAATTTGGATTTAAACACCTGTGGTTGATATGGATCTATGGACATAATATTGTCGTTGCTTTATTTCTTTTATAAATTTGATAGGCCTCTACTGTTTTATCCAGTTTACCTGATTTTTCTGCATTTTTAAAATACTTCAATCTATTACCCGTTTTATCTGCATTGATATAATCTACAATATCGTCTGCTACATTTTTAGGCAATTTATTTAAACTATTTTGTAATTCTGTTACAACACCTTTTCCTTCTATTATACATTTTCTCCATTGTCCATTAACTTTTTGTAATGCTTCAATTTCTTTAAAATAAGTAACATCAATATCTTGTAATTTTTTAGAAAATTCAATCTGTTCGCCGGAAAGATTCACATTTTTCTTAAACCAAGGTGCCACATCTCCTATTTTTAAATCTACATCAGTAGCTTTATTACTCATTTTAAAAGAAAAATAATAATCACCATCATTCATATCTGTAGCCAACATACGAGAGTCATAAGTATAACCAAGTCATCAACGCCTTCTCCGTTTTGGAGAATAGGACTACCAAAACCACCTCCAAGACTCGGCCTATTTTGAAACCTATCTATTCTTAAATTGTATTCACTTCCTTTAACCGTTTGATTAATTTTACTAAAACCACTAAATGGAGGCCAGCCATCATTTAATTTTTCTCTTTTAAAATAATTAAATAATTCATCCCACTTTCCTTCACCCCAAAGTTTATATGCTATTTTATATTGTTCATCAGTCGCAGTAAATGTTTTTATAAAATCATCATATTTTACATTTTTGTAAACAGCATCTACAAGTTTATCTACAATTCCCAGAGCTTTCCAAACCTGCTCTTGTTTAGTAACCAACTCTCTCTCTGCTGTAGACAGATTATCAAGATTCGTAGTAAGTGTTTTCCATTCAAGATATTTAGCAGTCAATAGATCTCTTAATCCTTTATTCTCCTGCAATAATTTTTTTGTAGTCTGAGGAAGACTGCTTATAAACTTATATCCACCAACACTAAGGTTTTTCACTCCGATAATCCCCATTCCAAGGTTATAAGCATTGATTGCTTTTCCTAGATTACTATCCGGATTTACAGTTTGTGTTGTAACAGCTATATTTCCAACTGCTCCAGCCACTTCAGCCATTGCCCATGCACGGCGTATCCATGTCACTTTAGTTGCCAATGCAGCTCCTCCACTCAGATATATAGTAGCGATATCCAGTGTTGTAATAACACCTTTTTCAATATAATCATTACGTATTTTATCTTTGTTGTACTTCAGGAGTATAGCGGGAACAATATAATTACCATTACCAAAATCATAACCATCTATTGCAGATTGTATTAAAGGGATTTTATCTGCATTTGGTATCATAATTACAGGACTCAATGGTGAGATATCTGTAATCTTTTCTGTATTTTCCGTTTTAGACACTCCAGACTCATGGGCAGTCACCGGATTATGATGATACGTGGTGTAAACATCATATAAACCTATATTACCTGTTGACTCATCATAGACTCCGTTGTTATGTTTGGACGTATAGCTCTGATAGGTGATTGATGAAGTATCGCTAGAATAGTCTACAGGATTAAGGTTAATAACTCTTGAAGCAAAATTATCTGTTTCAGCTGGCCATCTATCGGTAATTGATGCCGGATATTTGTTAAACATAGACACCAATACCCCCATAAAATTGGTGTAATTATTACCTCCATAAAGAATAATCCTATCCTGTAAATGACTGACAAGATTTTTGATTAATTCATTATTATTGTTTTCTAAAAGAATATAGAAGGTCTTGAAATTTTCTGTTTTAATAGAGGCAGCAAGTCTTACAATAGCGGATTCCTGATCGTCTTTTATGGTACTGTCGTATCCTAATTTTTTAATTAATTTTTCGATCTCTGTATAAGACAATAATCTTAATGAACAATCATCTACATTTTTAATAGTCTCAACAAGTAATGGTTTGTCATTAGAATCAATGATCTCACGAAGTTTGTTATATCCGTTATTAATAGCAACTACATCTTGCCTACACAAATATCATCAGAGATAACACTACTTCCTGAACCATCCAAACAAGGTACAGTATTCAAATACTTAATAGAGTTGGCATCTGTAACTTGAGTAAGATCAAAGCCTTTTTTATCTTTAATATAATTCCAGAAAGTCGTATAGTTTTTATTGTATCCACAAGTTCCATAATTCCAGAATAATGTAATTGCAGGATTCTTTGTTTTTTCTTGTTGTGAAAGCAGGGTAATGGCAAGTGGCTCAGATATTCCTTTAGCATAATAACCATTTTTACCATTTCTGTTTTCCCAATAATAATCTGTTCTTTCTGAGCAGTCGTTGTTTTTACACATGGCAATTCCATGAACTGCTCCATTTGGAGTTTTCACATCACCAGAAAGATAAATACTCGATCCACTAAATTTAAACGGCTCCCATTCTGGTGTCAATTGAGTGCCTGAAAACTCTCCCGCACTCTGCCCCTGGAACGCATACAGCTTAAATGCCGGATCATTGACCTGTTTCCAATCCAGATGAGAAAGTTCTTCTCCTGGAGTATAATCCATCAATAGATTCGTTCCTTTTTCCGGAGTTCCGTAGGCTTTCCAAGGATGTTCTAGCTTGAATACACCGTGTCCTAATTCGTGGGCACCTGTCTTAGCTGGGCTATTTCCATATACATAACCGAATTGGCCATTCAGGCGCATATATCCACTCTGTCCGGTTGAAGATTTTTTATCTGTTACAAACAGTACATATCTTGCATCAGTACCTTTGTACAGACTATTGATCTGCTGCTGCTGAGGGCTGTAAGTACTCATCAGTTCAGAATCTTTACTATCAATAGTATCTCCGCTTACTATAGCACTGATATCCAGGACAGGTTCGTGCTTCACATTGAATTTGACTCCAATTTTATTGTAAATCTGATTCAGTTTTGAGCTTTGTGCCTGTAGATTAGACTGTGAAGCGGCATCCAGCGGAACCAAACTCACATTGATATCTTCAGGGCTCAGGTGTACAAGACGGAAACTTCCAATTACTTTTTGCTTGGAGTTACTATCTTTTGGCATCAATACCGCAATCACCTCTTCCTCTGCATAATCAAATGTACCCGCAAGTTTTAACTGATAGTTTCTTTCTGCAGCTGTTTTATTAAGCTCTGTAGCTTCAATAGCTTTTCCTGTTCCTAAGGTTTTAAAGATGATTTTTCCATCTTTAAGGGAAGGATCTGAAATACTTACTTTCGCATCAAACAGTTCTGTCTGCTTATTAACGGTAGCCTTATAAGGAACATATATGGTATTGTTCTCTGCATCTTTTACAGAAGGATATTTGGATGTCGGAAGCTTTGTTTTTTCTGGTGTATCATACGCAAACTTACCTGCAGCGTCTTCTTTCCATTCTATTTTGATTCCTTTCGCGGTATATTGGTTGACAGCAGCACTACTTCCACTGCCGGAAACTCCGTCTGTATTGGTTGAATTGGACGCTCCTCCTTCAGCAACCTTGCCTGTTTTGGTAACATTTCCATTTTCATCTACCGTCCAGATATTTCCGTCTTTATCCTTAATTTCATAATCTTTTCCGCCCGGATGATCCTCCTGACTTGGAGACCCGCCATTACCGGAATCTCCATAAATTGTAATTTTTCCCGGAGGTGGCGTTGCCGTATATTTAATATCTACAATTGTATAATCTACGGTAATCTCTTTGATTCCTGCATCTCCAAAAGTTTCTCCTAGCCCGCCGGAAGCATAATGTACAGCGGTTTCATTCGGATCATATGTGGTCTCAACAGTTCCTTCAATCAGTTTTTTATCTGTATTGAGCTTAATGTTTGTAAAAATTACCTTGATTCTTGTATCGGCTAAATAAGGAACTTCAATGAAACCTGTTCCTGTATAAATACCATTGCTCCCTTGGGCTGATAATACCGTTACCGGGAAATCTCCGGCTGTAAATACTTCATTATTCCCCAACATGGTCTGCAATGGACTTTTATTGGCAATATCCACTGCCGGCATGATACCGCACTGATAATTATTGTTTGAAGAACTGCCATCTGTTGTGAAAAACTGAATTCCACTATAGCTATATGCATTTCCGGCACTATTTCCTGAAGTCGTTGGATTGGTGTCTCCAAAGGTTTGAGTGCTTCCGCAGACTGTACCTACCCGATACTCATATTCTGTTTTATCTTCAAGTCCTGTAAGAATGGCTGTTGCCTGATAACTTTGCTGGGTAGCCCATTCTGCACTGCTTCCTTTTTTTCGGTATTGAACATTGTACAAACCACCCGGCTGCCCAGCAAGACTCCATCGGATCTCTACCCTTCCTTTGCCCGCATTTTTAGCCATAAGCAAAGTAGGAACGGCACAATTCTCTACATAGTCGAAATAGAAAATTTCCGACAGTCCGTTATTCTTATAAACGCCGTTATCATCTGTGGAGTTGGCTCCCAATACAGGGTTCCTGATTTTGACTGCACCTGCCAAGCATATCTTTTGCCTGGCATAAGCTGGGTTTTATCTATTCCATAATATAAAGTAGGTGCATAAGTTTCTTCTCTCCATAGTGGCGGAGCCGAAAGAAAGCCGGAAATTGGGCTCTGCCCCTGATCCCAAAGTTCTTTTAAAGTAAAAATATAACGGGTATTCGGAGCAATTTGCCTTGGCATCCACTGAAATACAATACCGCCACCGCCACCATAAGGAGCTAATGCCTGTATTTTTTCTGCATTTTGCGGAAGGGTAAGCATCGGTGGATCATACTGAACCATAAAAACCGATGTACACGTTTTTGAAGAAAGATTATTCTTTGTATAATAGTCATATGCCTGGAAGCAAAACTGATATACCCCATCTGCCAGAGGTTTTGAGTATTGCACCGCATTAATTCCGGCCAGATTTTGCAATTCAAAAAGGGAACGTATATCAACATTACTCAGGGTGACATTACTTCCCGGATACAGCATAAAAGGGCTCAGCCCTACAACAAAATCATTGGATCTTGCAATAGGAACTGCATTAAGCCCTGCTTCCAGAGAAAATTTAATTCCCGTCTGATGCTGTGGTTCCAGGAGGTCAGTCATTAAAACCTGCAGCTGCAGCTTATTGTCTGTACTGGTTGCATAATCCGCAAGCCGAAGACTATAAGGTGGAATAACAACAGGAACCAGCTTCACAGGATATTGCTGTGCCATCACTTTCACTGGCATAAGACCTGAAATCAATAATAAAAATAGCGCAATAACTTTGGTATAGTAGTGCTGTCTTTTTAGATATGATTTAAAACAATCTTCAATCATGTTTTGTGTTTTTTATAGTGAGTTCTCAGATAAAGCAAGCTTTATTTGAATTCATAGTTAATTTGTTTTTCTGATCCTTGTTTGTCTCCCGGCAAGATATATTTGGCCTTAACATTATACTTTACGGAAGGGATGGTTCCAAATGTGGATTCCAGCAAAGCATTAATAAGTGGTGACTTTGAGTTTTCAGGAGATCCTACATACTTGGAGGCTGCTTTAGAGATCAATTCATACCAGTCTGCTTTATAATAACTGAATAAGTCATATTTGAAAGGGAAAGTCTGTTTCAAAAATGCATTGCCTTTATCATTCCCCAAATACTGCAGATATGAAGTAAATACCGGGAAGGCATTCGCTGGCGGAATTCCTGTAAAGTCATCATCACTCTCAGCCCTGTTCAATTCTAATCCGTCAAACGGATAATTGTTGTATAAAAGTCCTTTAAATTTGGCTGCAAATGAATCTTCCATTAAAGCTGTAAGGTTAATCAGCGGTTTATTATCAGTATATTTTGAACCTGAAATTTCAGTGGCATCAAAATACTCATCAGCATTCATATTATTCTGTAATGTCACGACATCAGAACTTAGTTTGATCCACAACGGATTGAAATTCAAAGCAGATAATTTGTCTGAAAGTGTATTATACTTACTGGTTCTGAATACATACGAAAGCCTGTCGATCTCCCCATTTTTAGAAAGATTTTGAGCTTTTTTAATTTCTGTAGTTACAGAAATTGCCGATCCATCGCCACTTTCTTCTGTTTTCTCTGTATTTTCTACAGTATCGTTTTCAGAAGAGCTATTAGATCCGTTCTTATTTTTGGCTATAAGTGCCAATGTATAATCTTTTTGTTTAGAAAGATCCGGCACCTTAAAATTCACAATATTATCAACCGTATTATAAGAGAAATTACTTTCTACCGGAGAATCTGCAGCAAAAACGGTTAAAGTACTCCAATTGGGATCATCAAACAGATAATCCTGTCCTCTTTTTAGCTTGATATAACCATTGGTACTTTCTCCTTTATAATAATTTTCCTGTTCGGCTACCGGATAAGCATATTTTATATTTGACAGAGGAATCGCTTCCGGTGCTGAACCTGTTGTAAACGTACGTTCTTCAATTTCTATGGCTTTTTGGCCATCAACCATCACTATTTCATACAATCCATTCTTTTTCTCCATGAAACTCACCTGCGCCATTGCTTTCAGTGTTTTATTCGGAGGTAAAATATCATCAGAAACAAAATTGGCAAAGTCTTTAGAGTTGGCATATTCTATAATTCCTTTAATTTCTTTACCCTGATCATCGATAATGGTCATTTTCTCTACAATGACTTTGTAAGTATGATCACCATCATCTTCAGGGATTACAATAGGCTCGTTTACACGAACTCCAAAAGTGGCTTGAGGAATGGCAAAAACATCAACATTGGTTTCATCTTTTCCAGGTGTTAAGTCTGTAATAATCTTCATACCGCCAAGCACTGATGAATTTTCAAGAACACATTCTTCACCAAATTCCATCTTAAATCTAAAACGCCCTTTTATCAACCCACCCAGCAAGTTGTAATACCCACCCAGATAACCTCTTACCCAATATGGATTGGGGCCTTTGGCTTGTAAAAGAGCAGCCACTCCGGCTTTAATAATTGGAATTCTCTTTTTAATAAACCAAAGTTTTATTTTAATACCAAGCTCACCCTGTAAGTAAACATAAGCCTGACCGTTAGCGTACCATCCGTTGATCCCTATTCTATCGCCACCACGATTGGAACATTTAGCTTCACCATAATTTTTAAGCATAATATCTGTTCCTAAACCAGCTTGGAAGCGGGCATACAGGAATAATGCCGTCATATCGCCCGTATCAAATTTAAGGTGTGTACCAAAGGCAAAACCTTTTCCATCACCAAGAGCATTAAGGTTGCTCATATAGTCAAGATCCTGAACCTGAAGTCCCAAAATTTCTGCTACTTCAACCGGTGGTGGCGGACTGCCCGGGATACGGGTTCCTACCATAAAGTAGCTGGAAGACTGTAAATAAAAACTATCAAATCCAACTTTAAGCCCTATCATATCCGTTGGAGTACCAATATGCATATACCACTCATCCGGTGCTATATGTACAACAGCCCATCCGGCACGTCCATTAGGCCCAATTCCTTTGATAATTCCTTTGGCAATATCAATAAATACATCCAAACTAGCATGGAAACATTATTGTTAAAATCATAGTTCATTGCCAACTTAGCATAGATGGCACCATCAATTTTTTCAGTAATAGGATATTGCTCGTCAACCTTCTTTGTATCTAGAAAAGTATTGACTGTTTTATTATTTTTAAGGTCATTCAAAAACTGCACATTCTCCGTCATTTTTTTGAATTTATTCTGGACACCGGCTAGTGCATCTCCGGGAACTAACTTAGTAAGATCAGCCATTACTACTGCTTCACCTATAAACCCGATATTGGCCAATCCACCATTAGGATTCGTTGAAATACTGAATCCGGCCATGATATCAATAGTCTTGTTTGTCGGAATAGAACCATAAATACCAGCTCTCAATGCTAATCCCACAGAATTATCGGGTTTTAGAACCAAAGCTTTATTTCCATAGGCAGGATTCATGGTGAGTTCACGATCAGGAATCATTCGATAAAATGCACCTCCCGTAAATCCTGTAATTTTCAATGCGGTAGCCTGAATACTAAGCCCTTTTACGGATCCTTCAAATCCCCAATATCTAAAAGTACTGTATCCAAAGGCTGCAGCTACTTCCACTGTAATTTTACTCAGTGCTGTAATTTCCGCTTTAAGATTAGCCTTAAATCCATTTCCATATAAAGGATCCTTACGCATGATCTCAAGACTTCCAGAGATCTTACCCACTCCAATATCTACATTGTTAAGTGCTAATTTAGTCAGGTTGAAACCATCATACTTCCATCGCTGCCTGTTATTTTCACTTACGATCAAGCCATTGATCATCATTCCACCTGTTGCAGAAAAGCGTTCTTCCTGTAAACCAACCGTAACATTAAACCCTAAATTAGCCTGCGATCCATCTGCTATTACAACGATATTACTAATACTTGCCGGAAAACCAGCTAGTTTCTGTTCTCCTTTTACCCCAAAATACTGAACTGTTACAAAAGGTGCTTTTGTCTGTAATGCAAGTCCCTGAAATTCGATTCCTTTAAAATCGGCATCTTTTTTACTGTTAGGGTCATTATCATCTGCAGAAGAATTGGCAGCAATAGCCATGCTTCCGTTAAGAATTGCTTTAGGAAGAAATTCTCTATTTTTCACACGCATTTCAATGGAAGATCCTGCTGCAATAGTTGCCTTAGCACTCCAGATGTCAAAATTAATATCATTAAGAGTCGTCACAGAGATCAGGTACTGTTCTTCTGTTATGGCACCTCTATATCCTAAATAATTCGGAATGGTATTCGTAGAACTGTCATTATTTTTTTGAACCGGAAGTTGTATTTTCCCTTCCAGGTTTGCTCCTACAATTTTAGAAGCGGCAAGATCAATTCCTATTTTGTCCAGAGAATATCGCCAGGCATTTTCTCTATTGGTCACTCCACGTTCTATTGGAAAAATATTATTGGCGGCGAAGCTTCCGGACACCCCATAGGAATCAATCAATAGATTATTGGCTTCAAAAGAAACCCGAGTATCAATATGATCTTCTGTTTTAAATTCCTGGGGAAGGCCAATATTTAAAGTCTGTACATATAATCCTCTCCATGATTCGGCTCCCCCAATCAGATAGCCATGAGTATTGTAGTACTGAGGAAATTGCACACTTGGATCCGTTCTCAGGTCACTCAGATCCAAAATAGCATTATTGACAAAAAAAGAGAAATATCCTTTATCCTGATTTTTAATTTGGGAAGTAATGGCAAAAGGGCTGATGCTCACTTTCACCAAAATATCATTCCAATCGCTTGCCTTAAGAGCAAAATCACCACGAACCCTGTTGGTTCCATTATTCCCAATTTCAGGGAGTACTGCTCCTTTATTATCTAAAGGTACAAGCACGTTTCTGGAGATCTGAACATTGCCTTTTAAAGAAAGTTCTTTAATCCCGTCACAATCTATCGTAACGAAGGTCTTGTCATTGACACTTTCACCATTTCTAGTAATCCTTCCCCCTTCAAGAGTAAGCATCCATTGATTTTGGTTAAAAGGCATATTGATATCTCCCAGTAACGATAGCTTTGCATCACCAATGATCTTTCCACTATAGGATAACTTGATATCTTCGGCTCCGAAAAACAATGTTTTTTTCCCGTTCTCGGCTCCTTGTTGGGGTGTGGCTACTCTGGCATATACATTAATCATTGCATATTCTGGAGTAAATTTAGCCTTCGTAACAACAATACTATATTCTACATTAGATTTGTTCTCTTTAAGACCAATAGGTAACACCGTCAACACATTGGGATTAATCGTACTTGTAAAATTTCCGCTTTTTTCGAGTTCTTTAAAAGCTCCCATTGCTTTACCAATTTCTTTATCATTTTCAGGATCATTTTCAACAAATCCTGAGAATTGATCTAAAGAAAATTGAGGAAAGGGAGAAGCTGGTGTATTGGGAAATGAAAATTTTCCGGGTGATTGAAGGGAATCTGTTTTATTATATTCACGAGCCTTTATAGGAACAAGAAAAAGGCACATAATAAAAATAAAATATATTTTCGTCATGGTCATTGTGTTTGCTGCAAAAATATATTTTTAATTCCACATGCAGGGAATAAGTGCTAATAAATTTAGTTTTAAAAACAGATAATAATTATGTTATACATAATAATATCAACCTATTAGCACTTATTTTAATAATATTTTCCCTTATAAATTCCAATGAATAGAGAATATTAAGACGATAATCTCATGTAGATTTCTACATCAGAAAGTGAATTAAACCTCAAGCATCAAACTACTTTATACTTTTGGCAATTATTGAAACCATTCTTCTTAATTAAAATAATAAGTGGTGGTAAGGTCTCCATTAAAATCGGGTCTGCTATCCTCTTTCTTTGTATTGAGTTCAAAGAGTTTTTCTCCATTTTTATGACCGGCACGTATTTTTAATGAAAACCAGCCATTTTCCAGATTCAGCCGAATACTATTTTCATCGTTAATGGTTGAAATATCTTTTAAATACCCGATACCGACCACTCTCAGTTCATTATTTGAAGTCTGAAATATCCAGCCATCCGACTGTGCAGCTACTTCCTCATTTCCTAATACATGATCTTCGTTGGAAGAGATACAAAATGAATAATAACCCTCCTCAACTCCTATCACCGGAATAGCAATTCCTGATCTTGTTATGACATCTCCATGTTCGTTCTCTACAAAATATTTCAGGATATTGTTCCCTGGCAAATTGTGGTCTTGGAGATATTTTGCTAAAAGCTCAGGGCTGTATATGACAAAGCCTTTGAGTTCTGAAAATATTTTCTTCATATTATTTTTATTAGATTGGTTTAAAATAGGGTTGGCCGAATCCGGCATACTCACTCTTTTACAATTCAAGAACAAATAAATTCTGCCTCAAAATTGTGAATGTTCTCTCCTCCTCTGATAAATTTTGAACATTAATCCAATTCTGCTCTTGAAAACAAGTCTTTTATTAAAATTTCATCTTCACATGCTTTTTTAAAGTCCAGAATAAAATCTTTCAGTTGATTTTCTTCAGAAGAATAAACACAGAACATCCCACCTTCAGGGTCAAATCGTATACTTTCACTGAGATCCGGTCTTTTTTCATCCAAAAAAACATGAGCTAGAGAACCCCAATCGTAACCGTTTCCTTCAAAACCTTCTTCTGCTCTAGTTTCAAAGATTTCTTGTTTATAATTTCCCGCATCCAGACATACCGAAAAACTATTGGCATGTTCTACCCAGAAGAAAGGTTTAATTGTTTCCTTAAAATGATTAATATCCATATTCTTAGTATTTTAGTTTTGATCTTTTTCGGCATTAGTAAATACTTCTGAAACATAAGTTTCAGGAAATAGTTGAAATTGAATTAGCTAATGGAAATTGTAAGCTTTATGAATTGCTTTGGATCAGATACTGCTTTAACGGCGTTTATTCTTTTCCGTTTCCGAATATTAAGATTCGTCTTTTAATACTGTCATAATCGTAAATTTTAGTCGTTAATAATACTTTGTTATGGTGTGATGGTAAAACAAATATAAAACGCTTATTTATATTCAAAAAATTTTAAGCCATCAATCTGAAAATTTGTAGTAGTTCTACGACTTTTTGAAGATAATTCCATTAATGAAGATATAAAAAACCAAATAACAACCTCTATTTTAAAATAATACAAACAACATAAAACGTTTATAAAAAACATAATTTTTACACTAAATAGAGAAATATTTAACTTTTTTAGCTTTATTTAAAAAAATAGCTGCAAATCAATATTCTGCAGCCATTCTATTTTTATTTATTATTTTGTTTCTGAAGTTCTAGTGATCTTTTAGATCAATACTCAGTCTGATGGGATAAATTTTATAATACGGAATAATCTCCTTCTCTTTTTGCAGTATTCTTTACATATTTCAAAAGCCCAAACCCAGTAAAACTATATTTTAACACTCAAGTCCTGCACTTCTTCTGCTGAAAAGCCAAAGATCTGTGGCGTTTTTATATCTAAAAGGTTAAGATAAATATACATCTCTGCCCGATGGTGAATCTCATGTTCTACCATTGCTCTAAGCCATTTCCATATTGAGATAGGGTTATTGGCTGGTGTTAAACATTTACGGTTAAGATCTTCATCTGAAAGCCCTTTGATGATTTCTATAGTTTGACGGTGCATCTCATTAAAGAATGTCACACTATTTTCATATCCGTCCGCTAGTTCTTTTCCACAACCCTGATAAGCACTCCTCCTTCCTGAAATGGTTTCACCATACATATATCTTTCTATGGCTGCAATGTGTCTTATCTGATCTCCAATGGTAAATTTCCCTGGTTTATAAGAAAAATCTAGACGTTCCGGAGGTACAATGGCAATAAGCTTATTGGTTCTTGCTCTTATTTTTTCATAATAATCTATGAATGCAGGTATCGATGTGATTTCCATTTTGAAAGGTCTTTAGTCATTAATAATTATTGTTTTTCTCCTTGTGAATATAAGAAATATAGAAACGTACATTTTATTCATCAACACTTATTGTTCAAAACACTAAAAATAATCACCAACAAGTGATGATAATATTTGCAGAATTAATGAATAACCAATATTTTAGTTATAAAAATCACAATAATGAAAATAGGACTTTCTATATTACTTGTGGGTCTAAGTTTCAAAACGATTATTGCTCAGACAGCAAAAATAGATCATGAAAAATTGCTTGGATATTATGAAACTCAGCGTTACTCTGATGCAACCTTATATCTTCAAAGCCTATACCCTGATGGCTCCCAGGACGTAAAAACATTATCTCAGATTGCTTATTGCCAAATGATGGCAGGAAAACTTTCTGATGCAGAAAAAAGCTATATAAAAGTGAATATAATGCAGCCCAATAGTATTCCTGTTCTGTTCAGTTTGGCCGGCATTAGTTCCAGAAGAAGAAATATTTCCTATGCGAAAGACTATCTTCAACAAATCATTCGGCTGGACAGTCTTAATTTCAGTGCTTATAAACAAATGGCAGCTTATGTGGATCAACCTCAAGCAAAGCTTGATTATCTTAAAAAAGCTTATCAACTCAATACAACAGATCTTGATGTAGCCTATGATCTTGCAATGGTATACAATGGCCTCAAGCAATATCAGCCTGCATATGATGTATTGAAAACAGCGATCATTGCTGATCCTGAAAATTTCACATTACAACAGGCACAACTTCCAATCTCCAACCGTTTAGGCAAATATCAGGAAGTTATAGATATGGGTGAAAAGTTATTAAAGGTTCATGAAGATGCTAATATCATGAATGAAATGGGACAGGCCTATTTCTATGTAAAAAAATACCAAAGATGTGTTGAAATTTATAAAATATTGGAAGATCTGGGAATGCAGAATGAGGGAACATTCTATTATATGACATTGAGTTATCGTGAACTAAAGGATTATGATAATGCCGCTCTCTATGCCCGGAAAACGATTGATGAAGCCATTTCAGACCACACTCCCCTTTATTATGCTGCATTAGCAGGAATTTACGAAGCTAAAAATCAATATAATGATGCTTTAACAGCCTATAAAAGAGGACTTACTTTTGGAAACAGCAATATTATTTATTACCGTTTGGCACTTTTATATGATCTTCATCTGAAACAACCAAAAAATGCTATAACCTACTATCATTTATATCTGAAGAATAATCCGGATCAGGAAAGGGAGAAAGAACAGGTTTCTTATGCCAAAGACAGGATTACTCTACTTGCGGCAAAATAAAATAAAGATGTAAGAAGGTTTAATAATACTGAAAACCGGAACTATAAAGTTCTTTTTTCATTTGTTTTTCTTTCTAGTTAAAAATAAAAACCAATAATTTAATTTAACAATAAATTATTCATTTGAATTATAAAATTCACTACATTTAGAAATATATTATTAATTCTAGTCTATACTAAAATCAATAATGTGTCAGCACAGGAAAAACAAGAAATATTCAGGTTATCTGTGCAATAGGGATGTACTTTTATAAATAACTGCACTGCATTATTTAAAGTTCTGTTTTCAAAAGCAGATCATTCTGACCTCATTTTCACCTACTAAAACCATGAAATATTATGAAAACAAATGTAATTACCCGACTTTATGTCATTGTTATTCTATGTCTTTTCTCTTTTTCTTTTGGGAAAAACTCCAATCCTACAGACAAAATTACGATCTATGAAAAATCAGTTGCAGAAGCTACAACCAGTAGCAACAAGATTTTAAAAACTAAAACCGGAGCGCTTTACGAAATGGTTATTATTTCCAACAGCAAAGGAGAAATTGCCAAAATAGACTTGCTCTTCACGAGAGATAAAAATGTTCTTATTGCGTGTATTGGCAGTTGCCCGCAATCTCCAGGAAATATAGATACTCAATGTGCATTAAGCTGTCTTGGAGATTATATGGGAAAGGATCTTAGCGATCCCAACATCATTTCAAAAATTCCTTTCTTCCTTTATTTTCCAATATTGGGCTTAAAATCCAAATTGGAAAACTGTATCAAAACCAATACAGCCGAGCAATGTGTGAATGATAATATAAATGAAATTGATCGCTTAGTTGATCAAATTCTAAAATATATTTAAGCCTATCCTCTAATATTTGATAAAACCCTTGCTTTTTTTAAAGTTGCAAGGGTTCTTTTTATTATTAAAGAAATAGTATTGGTCTTAGTAAGAGTTGATTATTCTCTACAGTATACATTCAGCTTCCAAGCTCCAGAATTTTATGAAAAACTGGGCTTTGAAAAAATTGCTACTAAGCATGATTTTCCCAAGGGTTTTGAAAAATATTATTAGAGAAAAACTTTGCAAAAATCTTAATAAGCTGTAACAAAAAATTAGAGAATAAGACAGATATCATGAAAACTTGGACTGAAACGATATTTAAACAGACAAACAATGAAGACAGAATACGTTTCCATCAACAACAAAAACTACATTTTACACCTTCAGTATCAGGATGATGAAAAACTGCGCCTGGAATTTAACCGCCTGACCCAAAAGGTTTGGAAATTTGATTTTGAAAACTATTATCAATCAGGATTCTGGGACGATAGTTGTATTTTATATTCCTTATTTGATGATGATGCCATTGCTTCACATATTACTGTAAATTTATTTAAAAGTAATATTGATGGCGAATTTAAAAATTTCATTCAATTAGGAACGGTAATGACTGATGAAGCCTACCAAAAGAAGGGACTAAGCCGATTTTTAATGGAAAAAATACTGCATGATTTTAAAGGAAAACATGATGGGATCTTCCTTTTTGCCAATGAAACAGTATTAGATTTTTATCCTAAATTCGGATTTACCCCAACAAAAGAATTCGAAGCCTTCCAAGTTATTGAAAATCTTGATCTTTCGATCCAATATAAAAAGAGAAAATTGGAACTAGATGAAGAAAATGATTTAAAATTATTTGAAGAATTGGTGGAACATACAATTTCCAATACGATATTCCCAACAAAAAATAAAAGTATAACCTTTTTCTACTGTTATGCTAGTCCAGAAATGGGGTATAAAAATTCTATCTACTTTATAGAAGAACTTCATTGCGCTGTTGTCATTGAGACTCAGGATAAAGCGTTGCATATTGTAGAGATATTCAGCCCTGAAGAAATCAATCTTAATCATGTCATTGCAGCTTTTGATGATATTCCGTTTGATGAAGTTGTATTGGGTTTTAGCCCTAAGCATAAAGGCTTCCAGTACAGATTATGGAAGGATGATGTACAGCTTTTTGTAACTCCTGAGTTATTATTGGTCTTTGAGAAATATCAAGTCATTGTTCCTTTACTTTCTCATACTTAAGAGCAGATTATGAAGCAGAATATTTATGATGATCCGAACTTTTTTATTGGATATAAAGCACTACGCGATGGAGATAAAGGATTAAACGAATTATTGGAGCAACCGATAATGAAAAGATTCCTGCATCCTGTTCAGGATAAAATAATTTTGGATATGGGATGTGGTTTGGGACATCAAATCCGATCATTATTGACCCAAAATCCAAAACATATTACGGGGTTGGATATTTCTCAAAAAATGCTGACTGAAGCCCAAAGCAGAGTTTCTTCTTCAAAAGTTGAATGGATATGTTCAGCATTGGAAGATTTTGACTTTGGAGTGAACAGATTTGACATAATTCTTAGCTCAATGACTTTACATTATATTGACAATCTGGAAACTCTTTTTCAAAAAATATACAACGGATTAAAAACAGGAGGACAATTTTTATTTTCCATGGAACATCCTATTTGTACGGCAGCATTAAAACCTTGGAAAGAATTGAATGGCGAAAAATACTGGTTAATCAATCGTTATTCTGAAGAGAACCTTAGAAAGCAGGATTGGTTTGTTAAAGATGTAGAAAAATACCATCATCAGTTAAGTACTATAATCAATGCTTTGCTAAAGGCTGGATTTACTCTTAAAAATATAGAAGAGCCAAGTCCTGACAAAGAACTGTTACAACTCCGACCTGATTTTGAACAACATACCCACTGCCCTCCTATTGTAATTATCAATATTGAAAAAATAAATAGCTCCTCATTTTGTGACGATAGTCACAAAGAAGATCACTTTTTATCCATTAATTTTGCTTTATAAAACAAAGTTTATGAGTACTACAACCCAAAACATCGCGGAACAGTTTATTCAGTATTTAAATGAAGAAGATTTTGATAAGGCAGAAAACTGTCTGGATCCTGCATTTAAATTCATAGGGGTACTGGGAACAAGAGAGAATGCTTCCATCTATATGAAAGACATGAGGCAGATGAAGTTTAAATATCAGATTATTAAAACCTTTACCTCAGGAGAAGACATCTGTTTCTGGTACATTATTGAGATTGGAGGTAAAACGATTGAGTCTTCCGGATGGTATCAGATCATCAATGGAAAGATCCATTCTTTAAAAGTATTATTTGATCCAAGACCACTACTGAACGATTAGTAGTGATCTTTCGAATATACTATAATGTAGCAGCTATTCTTTGAGAGTGGCTGCCTTATTCAAAGTATCTATGCAATTCATAGATATTTTGCTGTGTAAGAGCCGAGATCTGTGCCTATCTTTATAGCAACAGAACCTTTGGAGAAAAATATGAAACAGTCTGAGATCAGGGAACTGAAAAATGAACAAGATTTTAAAGATTTTTATCTGAATAATGCACCAGCCTCATTCTGTGAAGAATGTAGCAATATCACTTATGCCCATGGAAACGGATTTTTAGAATTGGCCAAGCTAGAAGAACTCAAAAAAGGACAAAAGTCTATAGAAGGAAAGCAGACAAGACGGAAATTTTACAGTATTATTTTGCTTACAGAAGGAGAAATAGAAGAGAATATTGGTCATCATCTCTATCACTTTCTGCCAGGAACCCTATATTTCATTGGAGAAAATCAGCTCCATGCGGTAAAACATTGGAGTGATGATGTAAAAGGAATTTTCTGCATGTTTGATGCTGATTATTTCCTGCTCTGCATTAAGCATCAGATCAAGCTTAATCAATTTCCATTCTTTCAGGTAAACCATGAACCGTTTATCAAACTTTCGGAAAGAGAAACCCAGATGATGGAACATCTTTTCTGGAAATTAAACAGCGAAAAATGCCAAAAGACAACTTTCAACGATGATCTTCTCACCCGCATGTTTCTGAATGTGATTCTTTTAGAAGCAGAACGCATTTACAATAAACAAACTTCTTCCGATATTTTCTCTTTATCCAGAAAAGATCAACTAACGGCACAATTTCAGTTACTGATTAATCAGCACTTTATAGACAAAAAACAAGTTACCGATTATGCAGAGCTTCTGCATGTACATCCCAACCATCTCAATGATGTTATTAAAGAAGTGACCGGATTCCCTGCCAGCCATTTTATACAAAAACAACTGATACAAGAAGCTAAATCGCGGCTTATTCAAACCAGTGACACCGTTTCTATGATTGCTATGGATCTTAACTTTACGGATGATTCTTATTTTGGCCGCTTCTTTAAAAAGCAAACCGGTTTTACTCCATTTCAATATCGTAAAAACCATAAACACTAATCAAATAAAAACAGAATGCGCACTACCAAAATCACATCACCTATTGTTCAGGAATATTGGAATGATCAGTTTCAGGGTGAAGTACTCTGTGATAATCCTACTTTTATCTTATTTCTTAATGATGAACTGGAGGAAGACAGTCAGATTATGACTTTAGAATTTCCAATCGGAAACAGCTGGGCAGTCATTAATTCTAAAGTGGCTCATTATTTCAAAAATATCAATTTTACCACGCTTAATTTTGAAAAGTTTGTGGCTATTTTAAAAGATAAGCACATCTTTTTATATGGAGCAGACTATATTTTCTATTTCTCTGAAGAGGAGAAAGCCCATATTTTAAATATTGAATCACCAGACAACACACGCCCTTTAACAGAGAATGATGCAGAACATTTCTCTACTTTTGAATCTTTATCCACGGAAGAAGATCTTGATGGTGCCTATGTAGAACTGGATCATTGGAAAGTATATGGAATATTTGAAGATCAGCAGTTAGTAGCCGCAACGAGTATGTATCCATGGCAGGGCACCAAACTGTCGGATATAGGGGTGATTACTCTGGATGAATTCAGAGGAAAAGGCTATGCTAAACAAGCTGTACAGGTTATTTCAAAAGCAGCATTAGAGGATGGATATGAACCGCAATATCGTTGTCAGTTGGATAATACGGCTTCTGTTGCCCTTGCTAGAAAACTAAATCTGAGCTTATTTGCTAAATGGAACTTTATTTCACCAGAATCTATAGAGAAATTATAGCCATGAAAGACATCAATATAACCATAAAATCTTATCAAAAAATAGTGGCGAAAAATGAGATCCCACAGGCTTATATGTACCTTATGCGTCTTATGACAGCATTAAAAGCTGATTTTTCGAGGCATTTTGAAAATAAGTTTTCTGTAGGAAATATTTCTCCCGGCTATATGGATTATACTTATTTTCCGTTTTTTGATGCTCCGCTTCGTGAAAACAAGCTCCGCTTCGGAATTGTTCTCAATCATAAAAAAATGCAGCTAGAATTATGGCTGATGGGACAAAATGCAGAAGTACAGCAAGAATATTGGGCAATCCTAAAGTCAACACCATGGAATAAACACCTGACATCCATGCCTAAATATTCTGTATTAGAGACTGTTTTGATAGAGAGTCCCGATTTTGAAAATAAAGAGGTTATTTATAAAGCCGTCATCAACAAAACATTAGAAATCGTTCCTGAAATCATGAAACTTCTGTCATAAAAAGAGTAATAGAAATATCTCATCATAACGAAACACATCAATAAAAATTACTGGTTTTCTCTTTATCAGCCAATACATTTCTGAAAAGCCTATGACTCGTTCATAATCTTTGAGGGAAAGAATCCAAACAAGATTCATTGGGAAATACGGATGAGAAAAACAACAAAAATAAAACTCACATTTATACCCATCATAAAAGCTCACTTTAAATACGACACTAGCTCCCGCCTCCCAGGCTTTATCTTCTTTTCTTAAAAAAATCTTTGATTTGTACCATTTTCACTCCGATTTGTGTCAGCAAAATCACTTGAGGTGTCTCTAATTTTGTATCAATAAATTTAAGAACAATGACAGAGAGAAATCAGAACGTACAGGAAATTGATTCATTGATGCTTTTTCAGTTTTATGCTGAATGGTGCTACCCATGCAAAATGATGATGCCTGTAGTAAATACCTTAAAAGTAAAATTGGAAGACTGGCTGAATGTACATCAGGTAGATGTAGATGAACAGCAGGAGTTGGCCGTTAAATACGGAATCAGATCAGTTCCTACATTTGTAGTTTTAAAAAACAATGTAGAAGTATGGCGCAGTTCAGGTGTCCTTTCGGAAATGATATTAGAACAAAAACTGAACAGTTTAAGATCAATCTAAAAAAATGAACGTGTTAATTGATGCTGTGTTACTTGGTGTAGGAGCGACCATCTTTATGGATGTGTACGCTCTTATCATCAAGAAATTATGGAATATTCCTTCCCTAGATTATCGTTTTTTAGGACGATGGATCGGACATTTCAAAAATGGAATATTTAATCATCCTAATATTATACAAGCAACTCCCATTAAGGGAGAAAAAGCTCTTGGATGGATGGCTCATTACTCCATCGGAATTGTATTTGCCTATGTCTTGCTTTTCATTTGGGGAGAAGGCTGGCTGATATATCCTACTGCCTTTCCTGCTATTTTTATTGGTCTTGCCACAACCCTAGCGCCATGGTTTATGATGCAGCCTGCTTTTGGTTTTGGTATTGCAGCCTCTAAACTACCCAATCCTATGATTGCCAGATTACGAAGTCTGCAGGCACATCTTATTTATGGTATTGGACTCTATTTGGCAGGATTATGTATTTCCATCTTATTTAAATAATGATGAAAACCAAGGATTTTAAATCCATAAATCAAAGTATAAGAAAACGGGCTTAGACCCGTTTTTTTTGTGGATATAACCGCAATAATGATGAGCAGTAATCAACACTACTGAATTCAATTTAAACCCAGCCCACTTTCTTTCTCCATTCCAAATACACCTCATCTCTATTATCAATTTCAGGTATTTCTTCCGGATTGGAAATTTGATGTATTACTTTTTCGATAAAGGCGGCAGATTTACTTTCTCCCGTTCATTATTCAGATTTTCTTTATTTTCTACCGGATAAGGAATTCCACCCGTAATAAGCTGGGTTCCATACTTCTGAGGTTTACCTTGAAAAACCTGAATCCTATCATACAAATATGCTTTATTTTTAAGATGAATATCATGACTGTTCTCTTCCATCATCCTATAACACGCTTTCATAAATTCTGGTTCACCAATAGAATGCTGAATAATAAGCCACGCAGCATCACTTGCTTTAGAGCCTACTTTTGATAACGTTGGAAACCCAATTTCACTTATTATTTCCCTAAGTCTTTGAGCATTGCCTTTATGCACACGCTCCATTTCCGGGTGATATCCTTCTGTTAATGTTCCTTCTGCAGACAGTTTTTCTCTGACTTCAAGATCATGATCTGCAAGATGAATGATTTCTTTTTCAAAGGGATAAGCCATCTTATTACAATTTTTTAATCAAATATTTAGGAGACTCTGTATACCCTTGTCTATCGTAAAACCGATGGGCTCTTTCTCTGTGGGAATTACAATGCAGCTCTATTCTATTACAATTTCGTTCTCTGGCTATTTTCTCACAGTACTCTTCCAGCAATTTCCCTATTCCAGAACTTCTGGAGCATTCATCAACGGAAAAATAACTTATTCTGGCAAAGTCTCCTTTGAGGGCAATCTGCGGAATGATATGAATGGAAATAAACCCCGTAACATTTCCTTCCGAATCTTCTGCAATAGTAAGATATTCATCAGAGTCTTCTAAAAGACTTTTAATTTTGAAGGGTAAAAATTCATTAGCATCAGCATATCCCAATTGATCCAATAGTTTTATAACAACTTCCAGATCTTTTTCATTCATTTTTCTCAGATTCATAACTAAATATTTAGAATATGTTCATTTAAAATTACAAAAAATGAACATTAGGGAAGTAAAATAGATGAGAAAACTCAAGATTTACAGCAATTTTCAACCGTATCCAGGATAAATCTGATTCGTTGATATACTGTTAGTTTTGGAACTTCAATCATGTGATAGCCATATCCATGATAGGTTTCATACATACATTCAAAGGTTTGTTCAGCTACTTTTAGAGTTTGTTTTCTTTCGGAATCATTTTCATAAATTTCTTTCCAGGGTGGAAGGATAAAGACATTTCTGTTATACTCCATTTCACGGGCTATAATATCCATTTCTTTGGGGATAGGGATATTTTCCAATTTAAGATATCCAATCGTATCTATTATTCCACGATCAAAAAAGACAGGATCAGCACCCTTTTTTTTAATCATCTGTTGATAAATTTTTACAGAAGCATTAAACATCAATTTGGCAAAATATTCTTTATTGATCCAAGGCAATCCATCGCCGTTGAGGCTCAATTGTTCTTTAATAATTCTCCGCCCTTCTTCTGCTGCAGTTGTAAATCCTATATGGTCAAATTCGTTCAACAAAGTGGTTTTTCCGGCTCCCGGGCCACCAGTGATGATGTAAAGAGGTAAACTATTATTGATCATTTTCATAGTATGGGTTAAAATTATGTTTGGCTCATTAAAAGTCAAGTATTTAGTATTAAAGGTTGGGAAGGATGTTTTATTTATGTTTTTATTTCTGGTGTCCTATAATAGTCATTCTCAAGAAGACGATTATCGTTTCTTTAATTTTCCGTTGAGAAAAGAAATCAAACTGTTAACCGTTGAGAATTACAACGAAAGCAGGGAAATTATTGAGAGATATTTGAAAATCGCAGAACAGGAATGTTATGCAGAAGATAAATATTGCTGTTATATCAATCAGACAGAGCTTAACGTCAGTATCAGAGACTTTAGTAATTCAACTTTATGATTGAAAGATATAAATATGACAGACAGCTTTGCATTGAACTATAATACTAAGGCCATGCAATATATGAAAAAAATTAGTGAAATCCTGAAATCAAAAGTCAGGATCATAGAATTATACCGTCATTAATTTTCGGCAGTCATCTAATAGATTTTTTTTAAGAAAAACAGCTGTATCAAAAGCAGATTGTTCTCAGAAGATTGATTATAGTTTGATAAGGGGGACAATCTGTTTTTAACGCACAAGAATAATGAACAATATCTGCATATAGAGGCTTTGTTTAAAAAATTAATTTGAATTACCTCTTCTTCTTATTCCTAAAGCGATCCTGTCTGAAAAGTAAAACTTAAAATTATGGGAATGCGTTCTTTTGATACAACTGTATAGTTTTATTAAATGTTATATTACTTCTAAGCAAATAGTCTTCTCCATTTGGTTACTGTATTTCTACTCAGTTTGAAATGCTGGGCTAATTCACTGTTGTTGAGATGTTTTTCTTTTTGAAAACTCAGAATACTTAAAATGGTTTCTTTATCATAAGAACGATGTTTCTGATTATCCCGAGCTTCTCTATGAACTTCAAAAATTCGGTTATTGATCTCTATTACATCCAGATAAGACAGCTCTTTTTTAGATATCATTTCTTTAAGTTCCTCTTTTTTTTCCGGAAATTTTAGAGTAAGAATATCATTAAATATTTTTTGATAGTTGGGGGTATTTCTATTCTTCATGTTTAATTTGGTATATAGGTTTAGTCTTTATCTTCTATCTGTTCTATTTCTTTTTTGTTTCACTGTATTTCGCAATCCATTTGTACAATGTGGTTTTAGGAATACGATATTCTCTAACAATCTGAGCCTTTGTTTTCTTACCGGCAGATATCTGTTCCAATATAAAGTCTATTATTTCTTTGGTATATAAGTTTTTTCGAAATTCAGGAAATGAGCTTTTTTCTCTTTTATGTTCAGTATTTTCCTGCTTTCCTGGTGGAGAAAACAAAATCAAATGCTGTGAATAGAGTCTGAAAAAATCATACCCCAGTATTTTACTGAATTTGAGAAGAACATCCGTCGACAGATTTTCACTTTGATATATTTGTTCGAGTTCTTTATCTGTACATTTCAGATAATTGCAAATCCGTACAATATCAACATCTTCCATCCTGATCTTTTCTTTTATCAATTCCCTATATGAAGTTCTTTAAAGTTAATTGACATATTTTCTTTTGTCTTTATCGAAGTTATTCTAAAGTTCTGCCAGCATCTATACTTTTATTTGAAAGGCGTTCCAATACCAACTTATTAAAGCTTGAAAAATCAAGTGAAAATTTTGTGATTCAAATCATTATTACTTGTTTCCGTCAGCCTAATTTCTATTTTGGATATTGTTTTGGAAAAATTTTCCAGAGAAACTAAAAGCCTTCAAAAAATCTATTGGATTTAAGAAGACCTTTAGTTAAAAAATCATCATTTAACTTAGTGTATTAACCCCACTGTGTTTTTATGTCTTAAAGATGGGAACTCCATTCTCAACAACCAAAAAAATGCATCAGACACAGATAGGACATTATCGCAAAATACTAAATTTCAACACATTACACTTAAGTCCTAATCTTAATCTACAAAAACCCTTCATTATCTTCCTGAAACAATAAATGTAAAAGGCCGGTTAGATGATTTCCCAAATTGGTCTCCCGTTTTTATTCTAATGACCGAATTGGATAAGAAAGCAACCTGAGTATTATCATTGGTTTTTAATCTTGTCCCCGGGAATCTGGAATCCGGATAATCTCCGGTATTTATTCCACCTCCGCTTTGACCATAAGCATCTACAATATTGGTGGATATCCCGTAGATTTCCGTCAATGGAGTATCGAACATAATGTCAAAAACACCATCACTAGGATTGGAAATTTTATATCCGGTTCCTTTAGCAGAATCAATTCCGCCTTTGGAAGAAGTAGTCTGAACTGTTCCCACATTATATCGTTGTCCGGGTGCTCCGCCAATAATTTGGGAATTAGGAAGATAATTATTTGTAGAATTTTGTAATGAATTGAACCTTACATACACTGTTCCGCCCAAAAAGCGGGAAGCATCTGTCATAGACTGGCTGCCAGCCTTTAACCCAACCCATACCGAGCCATCAAAATAATAATATCCTGGGGCTGTAATGGCTGCCGTCTTTACACTCATTGTAGCTACTTTTTCGCTCACATATACAAAACTACCTGCCTGATCATTTCCGTACGCTGTATCTTTTGCCTTTAATTCGTTTCCTGTTACTCTGGGAGCAATCATTCCTACCGCTAAATTCGGATTGGTATTCGGATCAGATACATCCAATGTTGCTTGAGGCTGGTCTATATTAATCCCGACTTGCGCGTAAGAGAATAATCCAAAAAATAAAGTAACAATGACAAAAAAATTGTTTTTCATAGTGTTTAATTAAATTAAGAAAGTACAAATCTCTATTTACCTGTTATGACAAAGGTAAAAGTCCTGTTAGACAGGTCTCCAATACTGTTTCCTGTTTTGATTCTGATAATTGAATTGGATAAATAGGCAACTTGGGTATTATCCTTTGTGTTAAGTCTACTCCCTGGCCATGTAGAATCTGGATTAGCTCCTCCTGACACCCCTCCACTTCCATTTCCATAAGCATCCAATGTATTTAAAGCCACCCCATAAATATCCTGATAAGGTATATCAAACTGGATATCAAATTCCTTGAGCAGGATTGGATATTTTATAGCCATTTCCATTCATGGTCATTACACCACCTACTCTGGCGGATTGGCCTGTAAGAGATCCTACACTGTAAGTTCCCGAGTTGTTTTGAATCACTCTGTTATTGGGTAATGTTCCGCCACTCGAGTTATCGAATTTTACATATACCGTTCCACCAAGAAATCGTGCTGCATCTGTAGATGGCTGGCCAGCTTCCTTAAAAGCAACCCAAACTCCGGCTCCTCCAAAATAATAGAATCCTGTAGATTTGATATTGATTGTTTTAGCAGAAGTCGGATTGGGAATTTCAGTTACATATACGATAGTTCCTACTTGCTCATTGCCGTACAGATTATCCTTAGCCTTAAGATCATTCCCTTTTATTCTTGGCGGAATAAGGCCATCCAACACTTTAGGATCCGTAGATTTTCCTGAAACATCAAGTGTAGCCTTTGGAATATCTGTTCCTATTCCTATCTGTCCGGACATATAGGTTCCTGCTGCCATGACCAAAAGCCACGTTATATAAGTTTTTTTCATCATTGATCAGTCTGTTTTTGTGAATAAGAAATCTATTGGCCTGAAACCAAAAAACTAAAAGGTCTGTTGGATAAACTTCCATTGCCACTTCCCGTCTTTACCCGAATAATAGTATTGGAAACATAGGAAACCTGAGTATTATCAGTCACTAATAAAATATTTCCCGGCTCTGTTGTTTTCGGAGTTGCCCCCCCTGAAAGTTGTCCTTGTGTTCCTTGCCCGTAGGCATCTAGAATATTCAGTGATATTCCATAGATTCTTTGAAGAGGAGTATCAAACTGGATATCATAAGTACCTGCAGAAGGGTTTGATATTTTATATCCCTGACCATACAATTGGGTAATGCTTCCTTTTGAAGACCTTTGATTTCCAAGATTTCCGACACTATATATTGTATTTTCAGCATTACCTATTATCCTGTTATCAGGAATATTACCTCCAGTAAGAACTGAAAAATTAACATATACAGTTCCCCCCATGTATCTTGTAGCATCCGTGACAGGATTGCTTGAAGCTTTAAAAGAAATCCAAACATTGGCATTCCCGTCAAAATAATAGTAGCCGGGGTTTGTAACATTTACCGTTTGTCCTTGAGGTGATGTATCAGCTGTAGTTATATATACCATTGTCCCGTTCTGTATGGGAGTATACGTTTTGTTTCTCAATTGTTGTCCTGTTAATCTGGGAGCAATAATTCCATCTGCTTTTGTGAGATCAGCAGCAGCTCCTACGATATCCAATGTGGCCTTTGGAATAGAAGTATTAATTCCAAGCTGCGCAAAAGAAAATGTACCAAAAAGCAAGGTACAAAGTGTTATTTGTATTTTCAAAGTGTTCGAAATAAGGATTAATTTAGACGCTGAGCCGTCATATAGAAATAGTAATTATTATTGTCCCTAGTGGCGTGCCAGGTACAGTTGTACCATTCTCCATTGTTAAATGTTATCATGGCATTCACATATTCTGCCTCAAATCCAACAGAACAAGAAAAGTCATCATTTCCATCAATATTGTAACTATAACTGTTTGTTGCAATCACTGTGCTAACTCCTGATTTATAGCTGTCGTTTGTAGAAAGGGAACTGATATTATAAGTTATAGAGCTTGAAGTTGTATTAAAAAGTTTAGGGCTCACTGAGCTATCATTCCAGCTTTCAATAAAATCCATCCTGAGTCCATTGATAATAATATACTTTGACTGATCTAAAGAAGAGGCCAATTCATATGCAGACCTTCGGTCAGTGTTTACAATATCTGTTACTCCTTTATTATTCATCATTCTTCTGGAGCCTCCATTAGCTATGAATGGAGCAGCTGGAACAGTTATTCTAGAGCTTTTAATTTCTCCTATCTGAAAACTAGAGCTGTTGTTTCCTATTGTTATACTACAACTTTTACCAAGAAAATTCAACGGAACAGAGATCGTACTTGGAGAACTAAAGTTAGGTGTTCCTGAAATGGTATAGGAAACTGTTCCATTACCATTATTGAGTGTTCCAGCATTCTCAGTAAAGATAAGTCCATTTTGAATAAACGAGGTCCCAGATAAATAACTTCCTCCATTTCCTCCGGAGTAAGGGACATTAATTGATCCATTGTAAGGACTTCCTGATGTAAAAGTTAAAGGAAAAGCAGAAGCTGAACTGCAATTGAGTCCTGTAATAGATGGATTAATTGTAGAAGTATTGTTGAGAGATATCCATTCCTTTCCATTCCAGTAGACAAAGCCTTTATAATTAAGAGTATTCTCCCCTGTGTTATATACCATTAAACCTGTTGCCGGAGTTGGTATGGTAGAAGTATCACCTGAGCCTGTAAGTGCTACTCTAGGGATTAGAATTCCTTTATTTGCAGATTGTAACTCTAATATGGCAGAAAGATCAGGGGAAGCTGTTCCGATCCCAACTTGACTCCATAAAGATAAAGATGCAAGAAATGCAAATGGCAGAGTAATTATCCGTTTCATGAAATAATTTTTAAAGTTTTTTGTTGAAAATGTGTTTTTGTGAAATAAAAGGAGCAGTAAGAATTTTTTGGAAAAACTAAAAGCTTTCTGAAATGCTGAAAGCTTTTAGTAGAAATCAATCCTCATTTTTCATCATCTTTATGACCCTTGTGTTTTCGTTTCAAATTTGAAGAAATAAACCTTTAAAAAACAAAAAAACACATCGGACACGCATCGGACACGAATGTAAACAACTGAAAAACAGTATTATAATTTTTAAACCATTTTAAACCAATCTATAGGATTATTTACATGTAATTACAAAAAATAGTTCTTGAACATCAAAAACATTTTCCTTTTTGCTTAATTTCTACAGAAATACCTTTTTTTTAAGTAAAAAAAAGAATAGCTCTTCTTAGTTTATTCGATATTTGAGGGGAAGTTTATATCATAAAAATATAAGTACTATATCAATGATAATAGATACGACACATCAATCCCCGTTCAAAAGAAAAATAGGATTGGAAAATCATATAAAAAATAAATAAGTTTAATCTTTGGGCGGAAAAGTAATTCCAGCATCCTGAATTAGATCATACCCATATTTCATGATAGTTTCAATAACAGGAATAGATTGTTTGCCTTTCTCAGTAAGACTGTACTCTACCTTCGGAGGCACAACGGGATACACTTCGCGATGGATCATTTCTTTGCTTTCTAATTCCCTTAGCTGGCTGGTCAGCATTTTGTCTGTAATATGGGGAATATCCCTTTTCAGCTCACTAAAGCGAAGGGGCTTTTCTTGTAATCTCCATAATATAGGCATCTTCCAGGTTCCGCCAATATGACTTAAAGCAAACTCAATAGGTGTATAATACAATCTTTTATCGTGGAAAAACTCAGGCATAATTATTTTTTCAAATTCACTTTCAAAAAAGTAAGTATAGCACCAAAAGGTAAGTATATAGTTTTCTGATAGTTCATTATGCAAATTTGCACAAAAAAATTATGAAATCGAAAAGAAATCTTTATGTGCTTGCTCTTGGGGTATTCGGTATTACAACCACAGAATTTGGCGTGATTGGCGTATTGCCGGAAATAGCATCAGCTTTCCAGATATCCATTGAAAAAGCAGGCTGGCTGCTAAGTGCTTTTGCCTTGATTGTAGCTGTCTTTGGTCCGTTTATGCTTATGGCATTATCTTCATTCAAGAGAAAGGGTTTATTGATTTGTTCTCTGCTTATTTTTACCGGAGCCAATATTCTATCTGCCTATATTGGGAACTTCTATGCTTTATTAGCAGTCAGAATGATTCCTGCTTTTTTCCATCCTGTTTATTGGTCAATTGCTTTATCCGTAGCCGAAAAATCTTCTGAATCTTCTGACAAATCAAAGGCGGTAAGCATTATTTTCTCCGGACTTACTCTGGCTACTGTGTTTGGTGTCCCATTGGCCACTTTAATGTCTGATCTATTTTCCTGGCAATCTTCATTTCTGCTTACTGCTTCCATTAATATAGTAGCGTTAATTGGAGTTCAGGTTTTACTTCCAACCATTGAAAAAGAAAGTGACCCACCAATGGAATTTGATCTTACCATTTTTAAAAATAAAAGTCTATGGATGGGTTTATTCATTGCCTTTTTTACCATTGCGGCCATGTATTCTACCTATGGATATATGGCAGATTTCCTGAAAAATGTAACACGAATGAATGGCAGACAAATCAGTATCATGCTTTTTATTTTCGGTACAGTTGGGATTCTTGGAAATAAACTGGCGGGAAAGTATATGAGTAGATTTCCATTTCAGACCACTTGCTTATTCCTGATTGTATTAGCAGGTATCCATATACTGATCTATTGTTATGGAAATCTTTTTGTTCCTACGATCTGGATTATCGGTTTTTGGGGATTGATTCATTCAGGAGGGTTTCTCATCAGCAATATGAATGTTACCTCTACTGTTTCCGGCTCCTCCGAATTCATCAATAGTATTTTTACATCTTGTGGAAATTTTGCAATAACAGCAGGAGCTTTATTTGGAGGTTACTGGATTGCTCATTACAGGATTGAAAACGTAACAGGTTCAAGTATGATTGGTTTTATCTTAGCCATGATTATGGTATTATTAAAAAATAAACTGATACAATCTAAACGTTAATATAAATAAAAAGTCCTTCCAGAGAACCTGAAAGGACTTTTTATTATTTAAAGTACTCCTGATCTTTATTTTAAAACCTAAGTGTGTTCAATTGACTAAACTCTTCTTTGTTATATATCGTTTCAATGTTTCCATTTTGCAACAATGCGATTTTATCACAGGTATGGAAAAGAGTTTCAATAATATGAGAGCTGATTATCACTACTTTATTCTGAGATTTTAGCTGTCTGATAATATCATAAAGCAGATGCACCCCTTCAAAATCAACTCCGTTGAAGGGTTCATCCAGAATATTGATGGGTTTATTCAGCATGAGCATCCCAACCAGAGCCAGCTTCTTCTTCATTCCGCTGGAATAGTATTGTACATATTTTTTCAATGGGAGATTGAATTTTTCAATGATTTCTTTAATCTCACCTTCTTTTTGGGGAGAAAAATAAGACAGATATTCTTCTCCTGTAATATAAGGATAAAAATAATTTTCTGTTTCCAGATAGGAGATTTGTTTCCGTTGTAAAGGCTTGTTTTTCCAGGTAATACTTCCTGAAAACGGCAGACTTTGATATACGGATTCAAACAAGGTAGTCTTCCCTGCCCCATTCTTGCCCAGGATTCCCAAAATGCATCCTTCTTCAATCGATAAATTTAAGTCGTTTAAAACTTTCTGGTTCTTAAATTCTACCTTTACATTCTTAATTTCCAACATAGGTTTTGATATTTTGGTTAGCTTTTTTGATATTGGAATTAATCATCCAAAGCGCAGGAATAATAGTCATACTACACAGGAAGTATTCAAAATACACGCCCATATTGTAGTCGCTTTCTTTATTTTTATGTTTATAATTTTTATATTTTCTGAGAAGAATCAACAGGAGATAAAGGTTCATAAAGGCAAAATAGTACAATACATATAAGCTTTGATAAGGGTTTAAAATCAAAAAAGAGCAGCCAACCGGTATAAGCAGTGCATTAAAAAACAAGGTGTTTTTTCTTATTTTTTCTTTCAAAGTATGTTTTTTGAAGTACATTTCAAGCATTTCTTTACTTTCATGCGGCTGGTATACAGGAGAAATAAAATCTAGAACAAAAGTTCCTGCCAAGATCAATGTTGCCGGATGATAAGATGAACATAAAACAACGATGAATCCCAAAATCACTTTCCAACTATTCTTTCTTAAAAAGCCTTTCCACTCGAACAGACTGTTGGGTATAAAGTCCCATCCCAGGCTCAGCCACGGTTTTGTTCTTGGAGGAATAAAAGTGAGCAAAACAATCAAAAGATATAAAATGAGACCTGTTTTTTCTGTTTGGTAGTGGATATTCCCAAATAATAAAACACTATACATGATCAAGGTTTCCAATACAATGATCCATCGCCAGCTTTTCACAAAGACTTTTTTCAGAAAAGGAATGTCTTTCCTTTCGCCATGAAAAAGGGCTATAAGAGTAAAAAATATGATTGGATAATAATAGTTTTCCGGCATTTTTACAGCAATCAGAGCGCCAAAAACGAGTAAGACAGGAATGCTTACTTTAGGATTCAGATTGAGTATTCTAACACTCTGACTGAGTCTAAATTTAAAATGGTTGATTAGTTTTTTCAAAAGATTCTTAATAATATCTAATAACAGTTTATTGAATAGGTTTTATCAAATACAATTTGTTTTCACGGGTTGTAAAAAGCTGAAAATTGAGATTTTTATCTGAAAAATACAAATAAGGGGTATATTGTTTTTCCAATTCAGCTTTCAATTTACGAATATCTTCGCCTTTCGTTTTATAAAATTTTTCGGTAGTAAAGTTTTCATTAAAGGACATTGCTTTTTTAAATTTCAAGGTATCTCCTTTTATTAAAAGCTGGCAATACAAATCTCCAGCCCAACTTTTTGAAGTGTTGGATATGGCTCCTCCCGATGTACTGGATGTAAATTTGTCCAATTCTCTTCTTTGAAAATAAACAGGCATGATATTCGGATATCGGTTAGGTTCCAGTTCTTTTCTTTCAAAAAGACCTTCTCCGAAAAGGCTGTTATTGTACCCAGGATTTGCTTTGGAAGATATTCCTTTTGAGAGTTTGGTATTGGTAAACAATTGATACCATTTACCGTTCATGTAATATGTGGTACATTCTGAATCGCCATCATGATCTCTTAAATAATCATCCGCATTTTCGATAACATTATGAAACTGACGAATCTGCTCGTCCTTACTCCATTTCAGGTCTTCATTTTGAATAATCATAGGTTTCCTCATGGTGTCACCATCTTTTATCCAGGTTTTATAGTATTTTTTATTGTAATTCACAATGAAATCTCCAAACAACAATTCGTTCCAGTTTTCACGGGTACTTTTATAAGTATAGTGATCTATACTATTTCCGTCCTTATCCAGCTTATAAAAATGATAATCCATATAAAAACGGGTACTTCCTACGGCACCATCTTCTTCTATTTCTTTCTGGTTTCTGTCTTTTGGAATTTCATTGGTCACAATAATTACATTGCCTTCTGAACTTATAAAATGTTGAATGCGAGTATAGCTTTCCCACATCAGTTTTATTTCATGATGTCCAAAAGTGATAGATTTAGTGCTGTCTATATACTGATAGTTTTTATATTTTTCAGGGAGTGTCGATCGGTTCATCTTATTGAGAAGATAGACATCCAGCCCACCAAAATTGTAAAATAAAACAACAGCCAACAGGAAAACAGCTCCTATAATGAGCGGTATTTTTTTCATTTCAATTTATGATCCTTTAAAGATAATTAAATTCTCTTCACAACTTTGGAAAACTTTTCATCCTTAATGATCATAGAAAAATCAACGATAAGCTAATGTATTAATTTTGAGAGTTCTTTTAGAAACTCATCTTTTCCTATCTCAACGCTTCCCATTTAGTTATAGTAAACTTCATCGGAAATTCTAATTATATCTTTTTCTTTTTCAAAGGTAAACCGATCAAGGTTAAGATCCATATAATCATGTTTTAAAATGACGGCATACAGCTTTTCAAGTATTGATTTGTTATAGCTGGATAAAGCACTGAAAAGCTCTTGTTTAAAATCCTGTTTGTCCATCTTTATATTGTATTTCAATGGTTCTAGTTATAAATTTACTACTATTTTCAGTATCTTTTATTTCATGACACCATACTTTTGAGTGAAAGTTATTCAAAACAAAACCCTCGCTATACAGCAAGGGTCTATTTCTATATTATATTACGGTTACCATTACGGCTCCTGCATAATTTTTTTAACTTCATCAAATTCGTTTTCAATCACTGCATCAGGCTTATAGGTAGCTAAGGAAACAATAATATTGGTAAGCAAAGAAAGAATGAATCCAGGGATAATTTCATACCAATCTTTTAAAGGATGCTGAAGATATACCCATGCTAATACTGTTATTCCCCCTACCAACATTCCGGCAAGTCCTCCCTGCCATGTTGTTTTTTTCCATAAAAGAGATAATAGGATCAACGGCCCAAATGCTGAACCAAAACCAGCCCAGGCATTTCCAACCAGATTAAGGATACTGTCTTTAGGATCTAATGATAAGAGTACAGCAATAATTGCTACTAATAAAACAGAAAGTCTGCTGGCCATCAAAAGTTGTTTAGAGGTTGCCTTTTTATTCACGAAAGCTTTATAAATATCTTCTGTTAATGAACTGGAAGTTACCAATAACTGAGATGAAATGGTACTCATTACGGCTGCAAGAATTGCAGTAAGCAAAAACCCTGCAATAAACGGATGAAACAGAATACGGGAGAAATAAATGAAAATAGTTTCTGCTTCTGTTTTTGATCCGTCAAACTTCATCATTGTTTCAATATCGAATTTTTGCAGGTAAGCAATTCCTACCAAACCAATCGCCAAAGCTCCGGCAACGGTAAAGATCATCCATGTAATCCCAATTTTTCTGGCTTTAACTAAATCTTTTGGTTTATCAATGGCCATAAAACGAACTAAAATATGCGGTTGTCCGCAGTATCCTAATCCCCAAGCTAATAAAGAAACAATACTTACGGTAGTGGTTCCTCTGAATAAATCCAGATATTTTGGATCTTTAGCTTCAATAAGAGATAACGTTTCTCCAACTCCTCCAATTTCGATAATGGCAACAATCGGTACAATCACTAAAGCCAATACCATAATGGTTCCTTGTACAAAATCTGTAAGACTTACTGCCAGGAAACCGCCTAAGAAGGTATATAAACGACCACTAAACTTGTCAGCAGCAGTCCTACAGTATAATCCATTCCGAAAGCTGATTCGAACAATTTTCCGCCGGACACCATTCCAGCTGAAGTGTAAAGGGTAAAAAACACCAAAATAAAGATAGAAGACGTAATCTTCAGAAGATGGTTTTTGTTTTTAAACCTGTTTTCAAAAAATACAGGTAATGTAATCGCATTTTGAGCCACTTCGGTATAAATCCTAAGTCTTGGTGCGACAATAATGTAATTGAGGAATGCTCCAAGCGTTAATCCTATCGCGATCCATGAACTGGAAATACCGGACAGGTACATCGCTCCCGGAACTCCCATCAGCAACCAGCCACTCATATCAGCAGCGCCTGCAGAGAGTGCCGTAACAGCTGCTCCCATCTTTCTTCCTCCAATTAAAAACTCCTCTGAGTTATTTGTTGATTTTCTATAAGAATATATGCCTATACCTATCATCAATAATAGATACAACCCCACAGAAATCCCTTCATATAATTGCATATCATTTTTTTTATGAAGCCGAATATAGCCATTTTCTGAGAAACTTAATGTCTGTTGCAGCGTAATTATGTTATCGAATAACAGAAAAAACAGTGTAAATTTTCAATCGAAAAACGATTTGCTTTTAATTACTTTCTACCGAAAAGAATTGAAAATTTAAATTATTAATCTGAAGTTTAAGCTATATATTGGATTACCAACTAAGAGAATTTGCTACATATATATTTTCAAAAACGTTATGCTCCAGCCTGCTTATTCCAGGTAAAAAATGATCCTCTTTTTTATGAATGAATACTTTTATCAAATCTCCTTGGTGATGATATCCATTTAACACAAAGGCACGTAACCACTTGGAATCTATCATTTTAACACAATTCTTAAAACGAATTAAAGGATCGATGGCATCAAGAAAATGTAAATCGAGATCGTCTATATGCATTGTTTCATCAACGATAAACTGGGTTAGATTACGGGCAATATTAAAGGCGGAATATTTATTAAATGCTCCGTCAGCAACAGCGTAATCGGTTTCTATCATATCCAGATACACTTTCTTACCTGAAGAAATATAGTCTTTGTACCTGAATGTCATATCGGATGGAAGCTCAATAGTATGTCTTCTGAAAACTCTCTTCCATTGATCAATTTTTTCCAGAAGAGTACTATCTCCATATTCCCATAAAAACGAGAAAACATTTCCATCAATATTTAACAATTCTGCAAGTCTGAATTCTTCATCACGATCATAAAATACCCACGAACTTGTAAACTGTCCAAGGTCTTTAGAATCAAGATATTTCGCCAAATAATAGTGGTTTACATCTTCATAATACTTCATATACAAATTGTTTACCTCTTATTTTAGAAGGGTCTGGGCTCTCCTCAAATTGTCCGTTGCCTGTAAGATCTTATTTTTTAAAATACGATTATAATCAGGATTTTTCAAAAGGAATTGATTGACCGCTTCAAGCGCTTTCGGATCCTGATAGCTGCTAAAGGTGGAACGAAGCCAATTATCCGGGAAAAATATAGCTCCTGTCTGTTGGATTTCCTGCAGAACATCTAAAGTTTTAGGAAGATAATGAACAGAAGTTTGCTGTCTTAGCGGATGATGGAGATAGCTTAATGCTGCCCCAACAGCTGATTCATTGGTTCTGTTCTGTTTTTGCATAAGCCCATTGAAGAAATCGTCACGCACTTTCTGTTCGGAAGAAGCTGCTTGCATAATGATCTTAAAACGGGTGATGCGATCAGGGTTTTCAATTCTTGTCAGCTGCTCCTGTAGTAGGTCTTTATTATTTGAATTTCGCAAGGACAAAGCAAGAGCCAGGTTTGTGAAATCTTCATCATTAAGAGATACATCTTGTGGTGGTGTCTTGGATTTCCAGATTTTATACAAAGTATCATATGCCTGCTGTGACTGGAAAATATCCTGATAAGCATCAAACATAATCTTCTTATTATTTTTTGCGGTCTGTACCTGTAAAGCTTTCCAAAGTTTGTCCTCAATATTTGCAGATTCCTTCAATCTGGTATTTTCAGGGAGAAAATTCCAATAAATAGAGGTAAGATATCCCGTAATTAAGCGAAGGTTCAGTTCTGTAGTTTCTTTTGGCAACTGCTCTGCAAAAAAGCTTAATAAATCCTGTGTACTAACTCCTGAGCTATTCAGCATATTTTCATATAAGGAAATATAAGCACTGGCACGGCTAATCGGATCTTTCACTAAGGAAAAATTTGAGATCACCGCTTTATCGGTTTTGAATACGCCATAGCCTATTCCCGATGAATTTTGCAGGATAAACAAAGGTTTCATTTTCCCTTTTAGTTCGGAGATATCCTGTTGTTTTCCTTCTAGCTTTATATTAACTTTTTCAACCCGGTCTGTATAAAATAAGCTGATTTCAAACTCCTGCGGCCAAGATTTTTGTTCTTTTCCATATTCCGGTTTCTGGAAAATGGTAAAACGTTCTATCTTTTCACCTTTATATTGTACATTATAATCGATAATTGGTCTTCCCGGATCATTCACCCATACTTTATTCCAACTCTGCAGGTCTTTCGGAGTATGTTTGTCAAGAATGGTAATAAGATCCGGCCAGCTGGCATTATTATAAGCATATTTCGAGAGGTATTCGTTTACTCCTTTTCGGAAAGCTTCTTCTCCTATTAATAATTCCAATTGTCGCATCATGATAGGGGCTTTATCGTAAATAATCGGCCCGTACATCATTCCCGCATTTTGCAAATTATCTAAAACCTGACGAATTGGATTTGCTCCCAAAGTACGATCTACAGAATAAGCAGCCGGATAATGGGCTGTTAAAAATTTGAGATCATATACACTTTTATCAGTGGAAGCTCCAGTACTTTTATCTGCCATAAAATTGGCAAAAACTTCTTTCATCCATACATCATTAAACCAATCCATCGTCACCATATCCCCGAACCAAAGATGAGCCACTTCATGAGCAATAAGGTTAGAACGGCTGTTGAGTTGGTTCTGTGTTGCGTTTTTATCTAAAAACAAAACGGAATTCTTAAATAATATAGCGCCCGGATGTTCCATACCGCCGAATTGAAAATCCGGAATAACGGCCATTCCATGTTTTTGAAAAGGATGTTTGATGCCCGTCCATTTTTCATAATAGGCGAGAGAATTTTTGTATATCGTGAAAATAGAATCCATGCTGTTCTTAATTTTCACAGAATCGGTTTCGCGGTATAACATTCTGGAATCCTGTTGGCTGATTTTCTCCGTATGGTTTTTAAAATCTCCGGCTGCAAAAGAAAACAAATACGTTGGAAGTAGATCTGACTGATTAAACCGTAATGTTTTCTGTCCTTGTTGTACAAAAGTATCTTTCAGTTTTCCGTTGGATATTGCGCTCCATTTTTCAGGGATTGTCAGAGTCAGAGAATATTTTGCTTTCAGATTGGGTTGATCGAAACATGGAAACATGGTTCTGGCACGATCAGGTACAAATAAAGCATACAGGTAACCATCACGTCTGTTCAATGCTCCATCTCCTGCCAGGAAATTAAAATGAATCTGGTTGGAGCCCGATTTCAGGTACTGGGCATCAATAACTACATGTTCATTTTCCAGCATCGGTTTTATCGTTTTCCCGTTCACTGATAATGATAAAAGCGAAGTAGGATCTTCTTTAAAGTCTATTAGTAATGATGCCTCATTTTGCTTCTTATAGGTAAATGTAAGCACTTCAGCTCCTGCAATTCTTTCCAATTTACTTTCAGGAATTTTCAGATTGAGCTCATATTTAATATCACTTAGTGTACTTTTTCTCAACTGAGCCAGTTCATAGGATACTCCAGATTCGATCTTAGATGAAGATTTCGTTTGGGCATGGAAACCAGTATTGAAAGCAACAAGAAATAATGCTAATAGATGTACTTTTTTCATAGATCAAATATAAGAATTTTAAGCGGGACACGAGCTAGAAGCTCGCGCCAGCGTGGGCTATTGCAAGGGCTTTGTTGTTATTTTGAGCATAAGCTAAGGGGTCGTATCAGTAGAAGTATTCATCTCAACAATTTCATACCCTTTATACTTTGAAAGGATTTCCCTTTGAAAATCATTAATATCAAAATTAGCATAATTTACAAATATTCCCTGTTGAGGATTTAGTTTATAAATTTTATTTATTTTAATATTATAAGGATCTAAACAGTTTCTGATCGTGATCTGTTTGATAATATAATCCAAGCTCTCTGCATTTTTAAAACAAATTAATTCAGCATAAAAAACATTCTCCTTTTTCTTATTAAATAAATTAAAAGTCTTCTCTATGTTATAATATTCTGTTTTATAACCAATGCCACAATGAGTAGTATACAATTTAACAAAGTCTAATTGATTTTTACTACTATCATCCACAAAATAAGTTTTATTGTATTTTCTATAGATAACGGAAGAAAGCTCTTGCAATTCTGTTGTATTACAGTTATTTCTCTTCACCTCTTTACAGGATATACAAAACGAAAACATCATAAAATACTTCAATATATTTAGCATCACTTTGTCTTTTTATATTCTAGTTGATATTATCTTGTTCCAAAAATGCAATTCCCTGTTCAGAAGTTGTAAGAAGTATTTCAGTCTGTGATTCATTATTATAATCCAGCAGCTCTTTTATTACACCATCATTTAAAGAAAATTCCTGGATGAGTATTTCATCGCCATTAAATTTTTCTCCTTTAAAGAAATTAAGAAGCTGATGGGTGTAAGCCTCTTTTAAAGCTTCCGAAAATGTAGAAAGCTTCTCTTCCGAATTTCCATATTGAACATAATCATGAAAACATTCCCAAAGGAAATAATAATCATCCACAATGCTGTCTAGTATGATAATGATATCTTCTTTATATTTCATCAATAAGAATAGTTTTGATTTGTAACTGTTCTAATTTAGGACTCTGCCTTTTTCGCTGGCGCGAGCTTCCAGCTCGTGTCCTTCACATAGTAATTATAAATTTATATCTATTTCCAATATATCCTGATGATCGTCACAATAATTTCCAGCACTACTATATTTCCATTCCCATGGCTCTATCACAAAACCGCTCTTAACAGGGTTTTGATGAATATAATTCAATTTCTGTTCAAATACTGTAAGAGACCATATTTCTATTGGATTATTATGCTGTTGCCAAAACTGGTATTTTTTGATGTTCGAATTTCTTTCTCCTGCTTTTTCAAACATCCACAACAACCATTCTTTTTTACTTTCCTGGGTATTTTCTTCAATAGCTTTTAATAATTTTCTTGCTGTAAATCCTTGAAAATCTCTAATCAATTCTGACGGCTCTCCCAATTCTGATCAAAAAATCAAATGAATATGACTAGGCATA
This sequence comes from Chryseobacterium tructae, assembly GCF_030409875.1. Taxonomy (NCBI): domain Bacteria; kingdom Pseudomonadati; phylum Bacteroidota; class Flavobacteriia; order Flavobacteriales; family Weeksellaceae; genus Chryseobacterium; species Chryseobacterium tructae. The sequence goes on from NZ_JAUFQR010000001.1 coordinate 3,199,425, forward strand.
ATACAATATCCAAAAATAAACATCCCTTTATTTTTTCTACAGTAATCTAATGCATTGATAATAATATCAAAATATTCCATCCTAGTAAAAATATCTATCCAGAATACAGTAGCAAAACTTATAAAGTAAGCTCCATCCTTTTCATGAAATTTATATTTTCTACTCATAGCCAAAGTTTTTCAATAATGTGTCGACACGAGCGTGGGGGTAATTCTGATCCCGATCTATATCACTGGACAGATATATCCTTATGATTTAAACCCCAAATCAGGATCACTACTGATATGATAATAATTGTCCAGGAAAGACGTCTTATTTCTTTCTTTTTCTCTTTACAAAACAGCTCGAAGGAGAGCTTCTCATCATTAAAAAAGATATAAAGAACAACCGCTGATACAATATCAATTGTATATCCGGCAAATATATCTATCAAATTCATTTTATTTTTATTGATTGATTAAACCAATTTTTCATCATTCTTTATTTTTCAAAACTAATATTTTCAACTGCTCTTCTCTATCTGATCATCATTTACATCTTCCCAGCAGGATACACATAATGTAATATCATGATCTGACAACAGCTTCATTTCATCAGGAGAAATTCCATATTGCATTGTCCTGTATACACTTTATAAAGCCATACTGAGATACATGTTCTGATAACACCTATTTTTTCCAATTCATTACGTTTATGTTCAATAAGTGACATAAAATAAGGTATTGCCGCAGTGAATCCATTATCATTCTCCTTAATAGACAATTCCCAAAAATAGTCAGATGTACTGGGCTCAACTCCCAAAATACCGGTTATCTGAGGGAAAAGCTCTTTAGAAGCTTTTATTTTTAATGCATATTCTGTCATTTGTTATTATAAATTATTAATACCCCACCTAAAAAATCTGTTATCTTCATAAATCTGTCTTTGAAACAATCTATCGAATGCCATGACATTCCTGCTGTATGGACTACCAAAGCATTATTTTCCTGTAATAAAAGATAGGAAACAGTCATCACCATCTCAGAATATTCTGCATCTTCTAGTTCAAAATCTTCCCCGATGATACGGCTTATCTCTCTTTTTGCCTCTGTAATGAAACGATTCTTAACTTTCTTATAATAAGAATATACTTTTAATGAATTCTCATCCGGAAAATTCAGAAATATGTATTTCCCAAAATGTTTCTTTAAGTCACTTTTCAGATGCTCGGACTTTGTGAAATCATGATCATTTACAATATATACTTTACCTTTTTCCAGATGCATATTTGTTATTTAATAAGTTCTAAAATTCTGATACAGGCGACAAGGATCCAGAAGAAGAGTTCTATTCTTTGATTCATGCTCTGGTATTTTTAATGATATTTCTAATCATTTCATATAAAATGGTCAGGATTACAGCTCCGGCTATGATCATCGCCCACCAATAAGGAAGCACCCAGAACAGAAAATATTGCATTGCATTCATACAATAGGTTAAAATATTACTTGATGTATACACTTCTTGAAAGACATCATCTGTAAGTCCTAAAACGCATGCCAAAACGGATAGCAATATTACATTTACAATAAAAACTTTTATGCTTTTCTTTGTCATCGTTTGGTTGTTTTTTCATTCCAGCTCTTTAGTCATTTGTTCTTTTTAAAATTACAGTTATTTCTAAATGTATTTTCAGAAATACATCAATATTTTACAATTTGGTAACCCCTTATTTTGAAAACAAAATGCAACCAGTCATACTTCACAAAAATGGCAAGACTTTTATTTTTACCGGTTATCTTAATTTCACTTTCCTGAAAAAAATAGAAAGGAATTCCGTTGGCAACTTTCACTTCTGCATGATCAATATCCATTTTCAGCAGCTGATCTCTCAGATCATTTCCTATATTTTCGATACCAAACCCAGTAAAATTTTTATTGGTTTTAAATTCCAGATGTTCAATATTCCGTGTGTTGATATTCTTTAGATTATCTTTAAGATTCGAATTCACCCATTGCTTCATAAGAAATGAAACAATAAGCACAGAAAAAAGAAACTTGGTATTAGCTTTCATTGGCATGATCATTATTTCCTTTTATAATTACATACAGCCAGAATACTGTACACAAGCCCAACAGTCCCAGATAAAACCAATGCATCCAGACATAGTAATAGAAGAAGAGTAAGGGGAGATCAACATCTGTAAGGAATTTGTCTGCAAGAGTTACTGTTATTATACAAGTAATCCAAAATAGAAATGACAGAGCAACTCCTATCTTATACCACTTCATTCTTTTTTTATATAAGAAATAGGAAATAATATAAGGAGCCAGAAACAGAACAAGTATGATAATGTACATGATAAAGGCAGGTTATAGGTTTAAATATTTAAGCTAAAAAAGAAAACTGCTAATCTACTTCTTCATTCTGAAAAAAATCGGCAAATTCATCATCAATAGCATCATTTTGTGCCACACTTTCTGACTAGTAGGGAGCATGCACAATATGCCTTCTCACTTCCCAAAAAGTGTACTGGCCTCTCAGTCTCCTGTTCATCAAAAAGTGAGATTCTCCCTGGGATAACCCTTCTTTTTTAAATTTTCTATAAGCTGATCTAGGGGCGTCTTTGTAGTGTATACCTTATCGAAAACAGAGTCAAAATATTCATCGTTTCTTTCCATCTTTGTGTTTTATTAATAGTAATTTATGGGTCTTTAAATTTCATCAAAAAAAGGATTATCTGTTAAAATTTCCAACCTTTCATTATTCAGATAAAAATATATTTACGTATTTATTTTTTTAATTTCCGAACAACATATTGCATCAAGTAATAAATTGATACTACAGAAAGAATAATCAAAAATAGATCCATATTCCTTTTTTCTCCTAAAGGGAAATATTTCAAAAAAAGTATTATCATAATTGCTACAATCAACCCTATTGCTACAAAAACTGCTACAAACAACACTATTCTAAAATTATTGTTCATCCTTTTGACTAATTTTACAGATTGTAATTTTTAAGTTTTCTCCATCTTATTTTAAGATTAATACAAGATACGTAGTATTGATTCATCATACAATACTATTTTTCATATCATCTACTCTATTTTTTAAGTAAAAAAGGGCAAACAATCCTATTAATAAAGACTTTATAAAAAATTTTATCAGGATGTCTTTTTATTTATTTATATTAATTCCAGATAAACGAAATTATTTTCATCTATTATCATAAATTATTAATATTTTAGCGGTATAATTAGAACGAATGGGAATAGCCCTTAAACCAATAGATATTGTAGATGACATTTCACAGGAAGATTTCCGTGAAAAATACCTAAAACCACGCAGACCAGTGGTAATCAAAAACATGGCAAAAAATTGGCCTGCATATCAAAAATGGACAATGGAGTACATGAAAGAAGTTGTAGGCGATGTTGAGGTACCTCTATACGACAGCGCTAAAGCCGATCCTGCAGCTCCTATCAATACTCCTACGACCAAAATGCCTTTTGGGGAATATGTAGACCTCATTCAACGGGAACCTACGGATCTGAGAATTTTCTTTTTTGATCCTATCAAATTTGCGCCTAAATTATTGGATGATTATATCCCGCCTAAGACTCTGATGGGTGGATTTTTGGATAAATATCCTAGTATGTTCTTTGGAGGCAAAGGTTCTGTGACTTTCCTACATTATGATATCGATATGCCTCATATCTTTCATACCCATTTTAACGGAAGAAAGCATGTCCTTCTTTTCGAATACAAATGGAAAACCCGTTTATATAAACTTCCTTATGCAACTTATGCACTGGAAGACTATGATATTTCCAACCCTGATTTTGAAAAATTCCCGGCCCTGGATGGCATTGAAGGAATAGAATGTTATCTTGAGCATGGTGATACCCTGTTTATGCCTACTGGCTGGTGGCATTGGATGAAATATCTGGATGGTTCTTTCTCTCTTTCTCTTCGTGCATGGGATAAAAGCTGGGCAGTAAAAGCACATTCTCTATGGAATCTGGCTGTTCAAAGAAACTTTGACAACTTCATGAAAGGAAGGTATAAAAAGAGATACATGGACTGGAAGGAAAGAAAATCCGTTGAGAGAGCGAATATTGCTCTAAAAAAAGGACTTCCTAAATAAATAGCTTTTCATTCACCGGTATTATGCGATATGCAATTTAAAAATGATTAAATTGCATAGTGAATCCGTTCCCTTAATACCTCGTGTATGTTCGAAAAATTGATTGATAGCTTTGAGAAGCTATGTCTTCAGATCATTATTGAAATACTGCTGGTACCGGTGACAATTTTTAAATTGTTTCAGAACTCCCGCCGTTGCTACGACCTATCCGTTCATGAAATGGAAAAGGAAGAAACAGAACGCTTTCATGATTACCTATCTCCTATCAAGCTTTCTGTGTATACTTCTGTGATCATTTCTGTCCTTTTAATGGATTACAGTGGTCAGCAGAATATCCTTTCGAAGATCAAGGGATTGAGCATGGTAGAAAAAGCTTTATTTATCTTTTTGATAAACAATTTTACGGCAGTGGTATTCAGTGTTATATTGTTATGGTATAAAAAGGAAAAAGTAAATACGGTGACTTTTCGTACTTTGCTTTTTTCTTTTATTTATACAACCGTTTACACGTCTACTCCATTTTTCATTCTGATTATTTCTGCTATGTTTTTGGGGCAGACTATCAATGTGCAATCTTATCTGGATCATTTTAATAAAATATCAGATTCCGGGGATTATAGTTCAAGAGATTATATCTTTCTCATTATTTTTTTCCTGTTTTTTGCCATAGGAATGATTGGATTAGTTAAGCTATTCAAAGCACTCCATTATATCCTGAAGGAAAACTTTCGGTATCATCCTTATGTAGTATGGTTCTTTACTTTATTATTTTTCCTCATCCAGCTTTATTATGCCCGCGGGTTTGTATAATGAGAGATCAAAGGAATACCATTATCAGCTGATAATTTCGTCTGAGTATCAAAAAAAAGATATAAAATCCATTCCCAGGTTTTTACAAGCTACTACAACTATCCTTCAACAAAACGTAAATGCAATGCAAATACAATACTTTACAAAGATGTAGCACATAAGTAGACCTTAATTCTTGTCTAAGGATAATCGTTTTTCATTAACATTGTATTGATATAAAAACACAAAGCTTATTCCATTAAATTTTGAAATCCGAAATGCTGCATTTCTATCAAAGTGGATATCACCGTGAAAAATATTTTAATAGTAATTACTCATTATTTTCTTCATAAGCAGAACTTATAAAACTCAAGTTGGTATAAATTCCTCAAAAAGTACATCTAAAAATGTAGCAGAGAGTAATCAGCAAAAAAACACAATACCCTGTATTAATGAACCTCAAAAAAATACATATTGGCAAGCTTATACAAATAAGAGTTGAAGAAAAAGAAATAGACTTAGCTCGTCTATGCAACTACTTCAAGTGTACAGAAGATGAACTTAAAAGAATATATCAATCTGAAGGTATTTCAACAGCATTACTTTTACAATGGAGTACGTTATTGGAATATGATTTCTTTAGGCTTTACTCTCAACATCTTATTTTTTATTCTCCACTCAACATTCATAATTCTCAGAAAGATGCTGGTTTAAAAACCTCCCTGCTTCAATTTAGAAAAAATATTTATACCATTGAGATGATTGGATTTATTCTGGAAATGATTGGCTCCGGGATAAAAACCAAACAACAAGTCATTACGGAATATAGAATTCCCAAAACAACGCTATACAAATGGATTGAAAAATATTCATCCTCATAAAATACAGTCTTTACTTATGTACTATGGAAAATATATTCAACCAAATAACAAAATCTTTTCTCTTCTAAAGCTAAACTAATCAACCATATTCAGTAGGGATCTTATACAGCAGTGAACATTCATTGCTGTTTTTATCTGTTATTTTCACATTAATAATAAAGTAGTTACATGTTTTTTTAACAAACATACCAGTCTGTTCATTTTTTAATTACATTTGTGAAAATTTTTAACCAATGTCTCGACCTCGCGAAAGAATATTAAGTACAACTTTGCTCTTGTTTCATAGACAAGGTTTTAATAGTACTGGCATTAATCAGATCATTGAAGAAGCCAAGGTTTCAAAAGCCAGTTTCTACCAGCATTTTAAATCTAAGGATGATTTGTGTATTGAGTTTCTCAACAAAAGATATGACTATTGGGTATCTGAGTTGGAAAAATTCATATCCGGAGCTTTAACCTCTGAAGAGAAGATACTGAAGTCTTTCGATTTTCTTATTTATATGAATCAAAAAGAAGATTTCAGAGGCTGTAGCTTTTGGAATATTCTATCTGAAATACCTGCTGATAAGGAGGAAATTCATGTTGTCCTTCGTTGCCATAAGAATAAGTTGAGAATATTCTTTAACGAGGAAGCTAATGACGAAGCTTTTGCAGCTCATATTTATCTCCTTTTTGAAAGTTCAATCCTGACCAGCCAGCTCTACAGGTCAAACGAGTTCATAGAGACATCAAAAACAATTATTAAAAATATCCTTCACTCCTCACACTAGGGAAGAATTAATATACTCAATCAAAAAAAACAATTAAAAAAACTATGCAAAACTCTACTTTTCTGCAGAAGACTCATTCTGCAATGTTCAGGCTATGCCTTATCGGAAGCACATCCATCAGCTCATTGATCTATTCTCAGGCCGGGATCAATACTCCTAACCCCAAGACTACCCTTGATATCACCGCCAAAACAGATGGAAGTTCACAACCGGAAGGTCTTATGATACCACGGCTTACCGGAGATCAGATTCAAACCATGACGGCAAACATGCAACCTGGAACAGAATCACTGATGATCTATGCAACAGTCTCTCCTGTTTCTCCTACTTCGAAAGTAGCCAAGATCACACAACCTGGATATTATTTTTGGAATGGAAGTAATTGGGAAAGTATGGGAGTCAACTCCAACCTCTATACCTCAGATGGAGCGATCGTAACTTCTTTAGCCTCAAGAAATGTAGATTTGAACGGCAAAAATCTTGTCTTTTCCGGAACTGGTAGTGTAGGGATTGGAACTACTCCTTCTGCTTCTGCTAAACTAGATGTTGCAGGAACGGTAAAAGCAAGTGCTATAGACTATAATTCAGATGAAAGGTTGAAACAAAATATCACTGAAATAAAAGCGTCCAACGAAATCATTAATAAACTAAGACCAGTTTCTTATTTCTGGAACGAAACAGGAAAAAAGAAAGGCGGAAATGCTCAACTTCAGTACGGTCTAGTTGCCCAGGAAGTGGAAAAAGTACTTCCCAACATCGTCAGCACCGATAATGACGGATATAAGTCTGTAAATTACAATGAGCTGATTCCGCTCTTATTACAAACCATTCAGGAACAGGGTAAAAAAATCGAAGAATTACAAAGAGAGATACAGCAGCTGAAAAAATCGAAATAACTCATGAAGAGAACAATTTTGATGCGTTTGCTCTTATCAAAGCCGGGCTATCTTGTCTCTGCTCATTATTAATCTTGTAATTCAAAAAACCATGAAATTTAAATTATATCTCATTCTACTCTTTCTGATCAGCCAGAGTATTTTCGCCCAGAATAATTATTACTGGGTAGGCGGCGCCGGTAGCTGGAGTGACCTGAATCACTGGCGAATAGGCTCTACATCAGGACAGGCCGCTACTATTATTCCTTCCCGCTATGACAATGTTTATATTACTTCAGGAAGTGGTTTTCTTGCTAGTGGAGGAACATTAACCATCCCATCATCAGCTACGTGTAAAGATTTCATTATAGATGATTCATTTACTACTAAACTGAGCTTCCCATCAGCAAGTATTTTTAATGTTTATGGAAATCTAAAATGGAAGTCCAATGCCGCGGCATTGTATAATCTTACGATGAATCTGTTTTCAGACGGTTCCAATCCTACTCCCAACCTGATTGATGTTCCTGATAATATGATTGATCCTTCTTCTATCAGCGGGAACTATCCATCTAACTTTAATCTTAACGGAAACGGAACTTTCAAACTTGTGAAAAATTTTGCAAGCAATGGCTTTTTCTTTTTCAACGTCAATGACAATGCTTTTTTAGATACTGACAATAAAAATATCAATACGATGGTATTCAGCCATAGTTCAGCCGCTGCTTCCAATTTCAGGTCTTCAACAGTAACTACCACGAGTACTATGACTTTCAATTCGACAGCTAATCTTACCCAGGCTACGATTTCTTTTCCTGTACTTACGATACAAACTACCCAGAATATCAAAAAAATACTCCTGACAGCTTCAAACTATTCCCAAATAACAAGCGGAAATCTTCTTACAGTAGATGAAATAACCGGAGTAGGTACAGCAGGAGGTAATTTTACCGGAACTCAGTTTAATTTTAATAAGGTTAATCTGTATGCCTTCTACATGAATGCTAATCTATATAAAGCCAACGATATGGTTTTGGGTGATGGAAGTGCCGAACTGATAGGAACACGATTTGAAATAAAGAATATGACCCTGGGAAAGGGAAATAATATATTCAGAGCTACACAGTTTGATATCAATAATCTTACTTTGAATGGCGGACAGTACAACTTTAGACAGACTGCGGCTAATCCTTATTTTCAAGTTAATCAAACCCTTATTGCCAATACTTCATGTAACGGAATCATTCCCAAGTTTGCAGCTGTAGAGCCTACATTACCATTAAATCTGATTCTTCCGGGTTCTATTAATGGAAATGGAACAGTCGCTTTTAATGGATATAATTTAGCTTCTGTAAAGCTTACAGGAGGAGCTTCTGTAACAGCAGGCATAGATGGAGGCAATAATACCGGTGCTATTACTTATCCGGGGATAGCTGCAAAAACATATTACTGGATAGGCGGCGGTGGCAACTGGAATGATCCTGCCCATTGGTCATTCACATCAGGAGGATCTTCTGCCAATTGTATTCCTATCATGTATGATGATGTGATCTTTAATGAAAACTCAGGTTTTACTTCGGGAAATAACATCGTTAATAATGGCGGAACAACAGCTTCAATAAGGAATATGACCTGGAATAATGCTCCTGCCAACCCTATTTTGAATATTATTACCACATTGTATGGTAATCTTTACCTTCAGAAAGATATGTCTGTTCCTGTGGCAATTAATTTCCTTAAATATAATACAGGAGACCCAACCGTTAATCGATATATGAGTTTGAAGGTCAGAAAGTCAACCAATTGAACATCTATGGAAATGATAATTTCTACCTCATGCCCTCTAATTCGGGAACTCCTTATGATGTAGAGGTAGGAGGTATTTTCAATTTTGATAATAATGCCCTAACCAGTAACCTTTATGCTGACGGAAGAAAAATAAAAGCTGGTGAACTTTGGCTGGGAGGTAACAATGTTAATATAGATAATGCTTTGCTGAATCAAACTCTTTTAAATGTTCTGACGAAACAAACCATTACCGCTCCTAATACGTCTGTATATTTTCAAAATTACAACGGACGTTATTACAGCTCGGGAAATAACGGGCATTTCTTTGGTAAAGCCTATAAGGAAGGAAATTTATTGGGAAATATACAGTATCTGAACACTAACACTTTTCAGGTAAACAATGGTGATATCAGGTTTTTTGGAAATATTAATACAAAAAATGTAGCCATTAATGCGGCTTCCAATATTACGATTTTTGATACGACAACAAAACTTACAATAACCGACAGCTGGATATTCAATCGTGCAGACTGTGATCTTATTCTTAATTTAACAGGTCAGGGTGGAAATAATCTGATCCTGGGCAACAATATCAACGGAAATGGATTCGTTGAACTGAATAGAATGAATATTTCCGGGATTAATGCAGTCTATAGTACTCCTGTTGCAGGGGCTAAGCCTATCAACGCCAGCAATTCTATTGACAATGGAAATAATTCCGGGATCAATTTCAAGACCACTAGTTCTAAACTTCTATTGGAAAGGAGGTGGCGGAAGCTGGAATGATCTCAGCCATTGGTCTCTGGATCCTTCAAGTGCAAGAACAACAGCCAACTGCGGTCTTCCTACCATTAACGATAATGTTTTCTTTGACCAATATTCGGGGTTTTCCACCACTGGAATTACACCCATACAGATGAGTAATGATGTTTCAGTAAATGATATTACATTCAGTGGATTAACTTCCGGATCAAGATCTTATTTTGGAGGAACTAACAATTACTACAAAATAAATGTCAACGGAAATATGGTACTGCATGCCGGATATTATGATGCCGGATACTTCAGTGGATTTACTTTTATCAACATCAACAAACCTACTGGTGTTTTAAAAAGTGTAACTCCCAACGGGGCAACAAGCGCTTTCAATTTTTCAGGGGATGCTCAATGGAAAATCAACAGAGGATCTTCACAATATGACCTTACCGGTTCTTCAATCATCAGCCAAGCCGATATTCCCGGTAATAATCTGGATATAAGTGGTACTGTACTTAATCTCATCATTTTTAATCTCAATGGTTCGAAGCTGGTGATGGACAATGCAGATCTTACAGTCAACAGCAATTTCACAATTAATACCAAGCAACCGGTCATCAACACCTCAAATAGTGTGATTAAATTATTCAGGTCTTCCGGTGGCTCTGATGTTGATATCTCGTTCAGCAACTTAAATCATTATTTTGAAAGAATAGAATACACCAATACAACGACCAATACTGATTATATTATTTCCTTTAATTTTCCGGGTGGGATCATCAATAACTTTATCATCCGTTCGGCAATGAATTCAAGAATTGATAAAATAAATCCATCCATTGTTCTTAAAACACCAATGTCAGTCAATAATCTGACTATTGAAAAGAACAATCATGTCGCTTTAGAAGGAAATTTGCAGGTCAATCAGTCTTTGAAGATTTTGGGTGACTGTTTGGACAGGGTTACTTTTGCATCGTCAAGCGCTCAGTTGAGAACCTTAGTACTGCCTAATTATAGTACCAATCCATCCAATTATGCAATAGATAAGGTACAATTAAAATCTATTACCTCTTCCGGTGGACAAATATACACTGCTACTTCAAGTACAGATCTTGGTGGAAATAGTGGGATTAATTTCCAGGATGCAATTTCTTCTGTTTCAAGAAATCTTTACTGGATCGGAGGGCAAGGATTGTGGAGAGATCCTCAACATTGGTCTTTAACTTCTGGCGGAGTCCCTGTAAACGCTTGTGATATTCCCACTGCAGTGGACAATGTATTCTTTGATCAGAATTCAGGATTCACATCCACTCTGAATAAGATACAAATCAGAGGAGCCAATCTTTCAAAGCCAATAATGTTACCTTCAATAACGCAGCCAACCAACCGGTTCTTGACTTCACTACAGATGGTGGAAATCCTTATTACCTTAGCGTTTATGGAAATATTAACTTACAAAGTGATGTAAAAACTATAGTTCCGATGTCTAGTTTTGGGCTTACCCGAAATATTATTATGGCTCAGGGAACTGCCACCGGAAAAACGCGATATATTGATACAAAAGGAGCTTTCATCCATTTGAATGTAAATGCTCAGGATTATTTTGAACTGAAAAGTCCATATCAAGGAGATATTAACTTTCTTAATGCAGCAGGGTTCAAAACCAATAGCCATCCTATGACATTGGTTAATTTCAGCTGGAATCAATCCGTTAATAATAATCCGGTTGTAGATCTTGGACAGTCTGTTCTTACAGGGACTAGAACTAACAGTGCGGGTACAGCCAATTATTATATGGCCTCTCTTCCTTTTTATAATTTTTACAGTCCTTATTTCTTGATCTCGTCAGGCACTAATCCGCTTACATTAAATGCTGCTGATGTGAAAGCCGATATGGGATATTTTACTACCAATACTTCTGCAGGTTTCAATTTTGGAGATCTGACGGTTTGGAAAGATGGTATTGTAAATACAGGAGCAAGAGTCTGGAGTTTCAACAAAATGACCTTTCTCGGAAGTACAACCACCAATAGTGTAAGTACTTTAACTTCTTCAGGAAAATACAAAACCTTATACTTCAATCCGGGATCTTATCAGGTAGATAACAGCCAAACCGTTACGCAAAACCTTTTTATGACAGGAACTCCTTGTAACAGAATTTCTGTACTGAGATCTACAGCAGGACAAAATACAATTAATCTGGATCCAGCAGCAACATACACGATGTTCTATGCCTCTATCCGGGATATGAACTTTTCCCGTGCGGTAAATGCTTATGGAAATAGCCAGGATTTAGGCAATACTTCTAATCTTTCGATTATTCCTACAGATGTTCAGGCTGCAGGGTTTGGCGGAAACAAGGCAATTTGTGCTTCAGATTTCCCTAAAACCTATAATGCTTCTACTTTATATGGTACAGATCCTAATGCAACCTATACCTGGACAAAACTTAATACCCCCAATTCGGGAGTAATAGGTACAGGTTCATTAGTAACATTTACACAGCCAGGAAATTACAGAGTAAATGTAACCTACGGCCAGGATGGATGTAATATTACAGAAGATTTTACGATCTCTTCAATTGCTTTACCTACCGATAATACAACATCTTCATCCATAAGTGCCTCCAAACAGGCAGCTGGAGATCTACAGGTAAAGTTTAAAGGATCTCTTGCTCAAACCTATATTTTCACTTATTCGATGAATGGTGGCCCGGATCAGACGATTACCTCAGCTCCTAATGGTGAAGCGATTATTCTTCATTCTAAAGGGCAGACGGGAACGGCCGTATATCGTCTCAAAAGCATCCGTTTTGCTAATGGGGAAGCCTGTCCGGTTGCCATCAACAATAAAGAGATCATTGTCAATATTAATCCGGATTGCCCTACTCCAGGTGTGATGATGGTCATGGATAATGTGCTGAGAGGTTGTACTTCTGCTATGGGAGCAAGACGTTTATCAGAACTAAATCCGGTAACAATTTCCAATCCTCCGGCAGATGCTGGTGTGACAAGAATTATCTCAGGAACAGGCGTTGTAGTAAAGGAAGGAAGTGATGTATTTATGATCCGAAATAACAATACCTTACCAGAAAACCTTACTCTTCCAGCCAACAAATCCCATATTCAGGGTGCTATCATTTATCATAATGATCATTTCTATGAAGGAATAGAAAACGGAAAATGGATCAGAGTAGATAATGATTAGAAATCATCAGAAATTCATTCAAACCAACTAATAACCATGAGCCGCATTGAAGTCATTTCAATGCGGTTTTTTATTGATTTATTCCTTTATTTTTTCATCCCATCAAAAAAATCACGTATCATTTTTGTACTCTCACTAGAAGCTCTCAAAGGAACAATTTCTCCGTGTTCATCGGTTGTAATATGTCCTTTAAAAGCATCCGGCATTCTTTCATATTGTTCATTTACCTGTGCCAGGAATTCTTTGAATGAAACATAATTATATTTTTCAACCAAAAAAGGAAGTGCATTCTTTCCTCTTAACAGTTCATATTCCTGGTAATTATAAGGAGTCGTGGTCTCAGTTTTGGCCAATGAGATTTTAAGTTTATCAATCCGCATTATGATCTCTTTTTCTTCTGCAAATTGAGCCAGTCCACGTAAGGCATACACTTTCATATCATGATACCTTTCTTTTTTATATGCTTTTTCAAAAAATAACTGAAGTTCAGGATCTTTATGATTATACAGTAGTTTTAGGATTCTGTTCCGGTAAGAAATTTCTTTAGTAGTCGTATAAATATGGATCAAAAATCCCAAATCTTTAGCTGTGATATCTTTAGCATTAAGATCAAATAATGCTTTTTTAAAATCAGGATGCCTTTGTTTAGCATTTTCATCTGTTAAAATCTCTGGGAATGAGTTCATCTTATTGATTAATTTTAAGGTTTGGTATTTTGTAAATGCAAATTGGGAAAAATAATTTATAATGCTGCCATGTTGTTTCAGGTTTTGGCTAAAGCCAATGGAATGCTGATTATTTTATGTGTTGAGCGGGCTAAAGCCCGCCCCTATTGATGTTGATATCCGTATGGATAATTATTGTTTAGCGAAAAACTTTTTACTTTTTACTTTTTACTTTTTACTTTTTACTTTTATCCAAATTCGTCACGTTTTCTTCACTAAGTTTGTCTTAAAAAGAAATATCATGCAGGAAAATTACAACAAACTGCTTACCTATGCCTATAATATTACCGGTTCTTATGAAGATTCTCAAGATCTGGTACAGGATGTAATCGAAAAATATATTTCTTTAGATAAGTCTGAAATCAGGAATGAAACCAATTTTTTGATCAAAAGCACCATTAATCATGCTATTAATTTTAAAAATAGACACAGCAAAAAAATGGTGTATGGAGAATGGCTTCCTGAGCCTCTTTCTTTTGAAAATGCAGAAAATAAACTCATTAAGGAACAAACGACCCGCTATACCCTACTCGTTCTTCTAGAAAAGCTGAATCCAAGAGAGCGTGCAGTATATATTTTGAAGGAAGCATTTGATTATTCTCATCAGGAGATCGCAGAAACTCTTGATATTTCGGTAGAAAATTCCCGAAAGCTGCTAAGCCGTGCAGGAAAACAATTACAAAATATACAATACAGGCCGGATAACATGAATACCTCTATCCATACTGATATTCTTCAGCAATATCAGCTGGCATTGAGTGAAGGCGATATTCCTAATATTGAAAAACTTCTTATTGATGAGATTAAGCTGTCTGCAGATGGTGGAAAACGTGTTCGTGTCATCAAAGCTGTGGAAGTTGGAAAATCAGCTACAGCGCAACTTTTGGCATATGTACAACAGCAATTTCTGGGTAAAAAGCCTCATAGTTTTCATATTTTTAATCATCAGCCGGCTATTTGCTTCTGGCAGGATGATCGTATTTATAACTGTCATATTCTAGATATTGATGCTAGCGGAATGATCCGTGAGATCTATTCTATTGTGGATCCTGAAAAATTAAAAAGACTGCAATAAACTGTCACGTTTTAAAAATACAAGGGGTCTTTACAAAAAGTTACCTTACAACAGTCTGAAACTTTAAAACAAATCAATTCATTATGGAACAGATCAAACAAGCAATCGAAAAATTTATTAAAGGTGGTGATAATAGTGATACAGCACTTCTGGAAGAAATCCTTCATAAGGATTATCAGAATATCCAGGACGGATTCTTTGACAAGCCGGGGATCATTGTCATTCCCAAACAGGAATATATTGGATTAGTAAGGGATAAAATATTTGGTGGAAAACCTCGTGAAATTACTTATCATTCTCTGGAACAAAAAAATAATATTGCTTATGTTCAGGTTTCACTGGAAAGTTCAGCATTATTATTTTCATCCCTTATCACTTGTGTCCGGGAAAACGGAAAGTGGCAGGTTATTACCAATATTCCTTCCATAGAAACTAAATAATTAAGATTCCACGGGTTTACGAATAAAAATGCATAGGTGAAAATAATTGGTAATATTTGTGGATTCGTGGCTCAATAAAGAATCTGTACGATTATTTTTTCAATAAACTGTTTACAAATGTTATCGTTTACTCATCAGGTTTGATGATAATTTTGTTTCATAACAATACCCTTATGAAACATATTATCCAAAAGGTTTTCACCGATGTTCTAGAAAATCCTGTATTTAACTTATCATCTATTGAAACCTATTTCTCCAAAGATTACACACAGTTTGTAGATCATCATCAGCTCAATTATGACGAGTTCGTCTTGCATATTAAAAAACTTAAGGAAAAAGTGGCTGAGCAAAATATTAGCCTCATCAATTATGCTGAAAATGGAAATATCATTTTTACCCATCACATCGCAAAATCAGTATTGAAAGACGGAAGTACTGTTCTTCATAAAGTACTCGCTGAGTTCACGATTCAGGAAAATAAAATCATCAAATGTGATGAACTTACTTTTATGTTGGAAGGAGATCTTTCTGCAAAAAATCTTGGATCTGAAATTTAAAAAACTTTCAGTTTGATTCCAGTATTAACAATTCTTAAAGTAACCTTAATTTTTATTTCAACTCATTTCCCAAACAGACGTTTAATTTTGTTTCAATTTTAATCGATAAAAAGAAAGTGAAGAAAATTTTTACATCTGTTTTGTTTTGTGCTTCTCTATTTTTCTATGCACAATCCGGTACTCTTTCCGGAAACATTAACGACGACGCCAGAATTGCCCTGCCGGGAGCCAAAATCTCTCTAAGCCCTGGCAATATCTATACTACTTCTGATGAACATGGAAATTTCGTTTTCCTGAATGTTCCCCCAGGAAGTTACTCCATGAAGGTGGATTACCTTGGTTACGGAGCGCATCAATATAATGTAATTGTAGAGTCTGATAAAAACACCAAGCAAAATATCATTTTTGATAAAAAGGAAACAAGTATTGGAGAGGTTGTAGTATCAGGAACAACATTAAAAAATCAGGCAAGAGCTTTAAACAAACAGAAGAATAATGCCAATATTACCAATGTAATCTCTTCTGATCAAATCGGACGTTTCCCAGACGCCAATATCGGAGATGCTTTAAAACGTGTTCCGGGAATTACCATACAAAATGATCAGGGAGAGGCCAGAAACCTTATCATCAGAGGTCTTGCTCCCAACCTGAACTCTGTCACTTTAAATGGTGATAGAATTCCTTCTGCGGAGGGAGATAACCGTAATGTTCAGATGGATCTTATTCCTTCTGATATGATTTCCACTATTGAAGTGAATAAAACTTTAACTCCGGATATGGATGCCGATGCTATTGGAGGTTCTGTAAACCTGATTACAAGGGCTTCTCCCAATGGACAAAGGATTTCCGCAACATTGGCAGGAGGATACAATCCTATCCGTGAAAAAGGAAATTATACCGCCGGATTTGTTTATGGAAACCGTTTTCTCAACAAAAAATTAGGGGCTGTATTCAGCTTCTCTTATAACAATAATAATTTCGGTTCAGATAATATAGAACCTGTATGGAGCCAGGCCAATGACGCTGCAAAAACCATTTACATCAGTAAAATGGGTGTTCGTTCCTATAATGAGCATCGTATCAGGCATAGTTTTGATTTGAATATGGATTATGAATTCAATTCTAAAAACAAGATCTATGCTTCAGCTATGTATAACTTCAGAAATGATAAGGAAAACAGATTTGCACTCGGCTACAAAATAAAACCGGTTTATAATGCTGATGAATCTGAAATCATAGATTGGAAAGGCAGCATCACTAGACAGAATAAAGGTGGAGATTCTCATAATGACAACACTCGTCTTGAAAAGCAAAAAGTACAAAATTATGCTCTGAGAGGAGAACACTTACTAGGCTCTAAAGTAGATCTAGACTGGTCTATGAATTATGCAATAGCAAGTGAGGACAAACCCCATCAGCGTTATATTGAATTCGAAAACAGCAAGATGAGTTTCTCGCCTGATCTTAGTGATCCAAGGAAACCAATGATTAATCTACTTGCAGCCGATAATTTAGGAAGTTACAAACTAAGCGATCTTTCTGATGCTAATAGCTTTACTCAGGAAAAAGAATTTGGAGCGAAAGTGAATGTCCGTTTTCCGTTTTCTGTGATTACAGATCAAAAAGGAAGGCTTCGTACCGGCTTTCGTATGCGTTTAAAGGAAAAAGAAAGAAATAATGATTTTTTTGCTTTCACTCCTAACAGCAGTATGGGAAGTTTACTTTCTGTGCCAACAGTATACCTTGATGGAAACAACTTCCAGCCTGGAAATTATGTTCCGGGCACATTTGTAGATCCGGCGTATCTGGGCGGATTGGATTTATTTAATACCAACTTATTTAATGGGAAGTCGAAACCCTCAAAATTCCTTTCCAATAATTATAGTGCAAAAGAACAGATCTATGCCGGGTATATCCGTTGGGATCAGGACTTTAATGATCAACTTTCTATGATTGCCGGAGCTCGTGTAGAAACCACTCAGATTGATTACACCGGAAATTACGTGATGAATGAAAAAGATTTGGTTGGAAAAATCAACAATACCAATACCTACACCAATCTACTTCCTAGCTTGTCATTCAAATATGTTCCGATTCAGGATCTTGTACTTCGTGCGGCATTTACCACAGCACTTGCTCGTCCAAATTACTATTCATTGGTTCCTTATCTTAACGTTATTTCAGAGGATGAAATCATTTCAGCAGGGAATCCAAACCTAAAGCTACCTATTCCTATAATTTCGATTTCATGGCAGAGAAATATTTTAAATCTGTGGGAATTCTTTCCGGAGGTCTATTTTATAAAAACCTGAAAGACTTTATTTATACTTTTTCACGAAGAAACTATACTGCCAATGACTTTGCTAACGATTTTGCAGGACAGTCCAACCCTATTCCTGCAGGAGAAAGCAATTGGAAATTTACCCAGCAGCGTAATGGAGACAATGTAGCAATCTATGGTTTTGAAGTCGCTTTACAAAGACAATTAGATTTTATTCCCGGAGCATTTTGGAAAGGAATGGGAATTTATGTCAACTATACCTATACTCATTCCAAAGCTAAAGGAATCACCAGTGAAGATGGAACGGAAAGAACAGATGTAGGATTTCCGGGAGCGGCTCCTCATATGTTCAACGGCTCTCTTTCCTGGGAAAACAAACGCTTCTCTGCAAGAGTTTCTATGAACTATGCTTCTCATTATATTGATGAGCTGGGTGGCAAATCTTTTGATGACCGTTATTATGACAAACAGTTCTTTCTGGATGCTAATGCTTCCTATAAAATTACAAGTCAGTTAAGAGTTTTTGCTGAGGCCAATAATCTGACCAACCAACCGTTAAGATATTACCAGGGAATTCCAAGCAGAACTTCACAGGCAGAATACTATAGACCTAGATTTACCTTAGGAGTAAAATTTGATTTTTAAAAGATGAAAAAGATAACATATTATATAGCAGCACTTGCTGTTTTCCCTCTTGTGATAAGCTGTAAAGGGCAGAATCAATCAGGAGAAAAATTAAAACCAACGGTTATTACAGAAACGGTAGTTCATGATACCGATGATCCTGCCATATGGATCAATCCCAAGAACGCATCAAAAAGCATCATTATCGGAACAGATAAAGATACTAATGGCGGACTGTACGCTTTTGATTTAAATGGTAAAATCACCCATAAAGTTTTGGGACTTAAGCGCCCCAACAATGTAGATATTGAATATGGTTTTGTTTTGAATGGGAAAAAGACAGACATCGCAGCGGTTACAGAACGGGAGACGAATAAAGTAAAACTTTATACTCTTCCTGAGCTGAAGGAAATAGGTGAATTTTCTGTTTTTGACGGGGAAGCTGAACGCGGCCCTATGGGGGTTTCAATGTATAAAAACCCGAAAACGGAAGATATTTTTGTGATTGCCGGAAGAAAATCAGGACCAAAAGACGGCTATCTATGGCAATATAAACTTTCTGAAAAAGACGGAAAGATTACAGGCGATGTGGTACGAAAGTTTGGAAAATATAGTGGTTTGAAAGAGATTGAAAGTATTGCTGTAGATGATCAGATGGGATATATTTATTATTCTGACGAGCAATTTGGAGTACATCAGTATCATGCAGATCCGGCCAAAGGAAACGAAGAGCTTCTTGTTTTCGGGCAAGGTGATTTTAAATCTGATGTAGAAGGGATTTCGATTTACCCTACTTCTCAAAATACAGGATATATTTTGGTATCTAATCAGCAGAATGATACGTTTAATGTCTATTTAAGAGAGAATCCGGCTAAAGGAAGAATTGCAGAAATTCCTGTTTCTACTCTTGAAAGCGATGGCTCTGAAGTAACGAATGTTAATCTGGGATCAAAGTTTCCTAAGGGAATGTTTGTTGCGATGAGCAATGGCAGGGTTTTCCATTTTTATGACTGGAGAATTGTTGAAGAAAGAATACAGGCTGCTATAAAGGCAAAACAATAATTTTTAAACACGAAGAACACTAATACTTTCACAAATAGCACAAAGAGTATTGTGGACATTGTGGTTCTAATTGGTGACATTTGTGGTTATAACATCGTTTTAAACCATTAAGATCTCATAAGGGTTTAAGAAAGGTTAAGAAAGAGCTTTGCTTTAAGAGTTAGGGCTTATAAAAATCGTAAGATTTTCTCTTAACTATTCTTATTTTCTTTAAAAAATCTTAATGGTTTATTTTTTATTCAATATGCTGTCTCAAAAATTCTGCAGTATAGGATATCTTATTTTTCAATAAGTCCTCGGGAGTTCCTTCAAACAAAACTTTTCCACCAAATTTTCCAGCTCCGGGGCCTATATCAATGATCCAATCGGCTTGAGCAATGATATCCAGATTGTGCTCTATAACAATTAATGTATTATTTTGATCAACAAGATCATTAAAAAAAGATAACAATTTTTGAGTATCACTTGGATGGAGCCCTGTGCTTGGCTCATCCAGTACAATAATTTGATGGGTATTCTTCAGTTCCTTTGTAAGTTTCAAACGCTGCCTTTCGCCACCGGAAAAACTGTCCAGTCTTTGTCCCAGGGTCAGGTAGTCTAATCCTAACTTTATCAGCAAATCAAAATTTCCAGTGATATTCTGATCCGAAAAAAAATGTTTTGCTTCCCATACCGTCATATTCATCACTTCTACAATATTTTGATGATTGTATTGGTATTTCAGAACTTTCGGATCAAAACCAGAGCCGTTACAAACTTCGCATGGCTGTTCAATATCATCCATAAAAGCTAAATCTATTTTTTCTACTCCCAATCCTCTACAATTTTTACAACTTCCTCCACTATTACGGCTAAAAAGCTTTTCTGAAACGTGATTAGCTTCGGAAAATAATTTTCGTACAGTATCGGAAACATTCAAGTAAGTGAGAAGATTAGAACGGGCACTGGCTGTAAATAATGACTGATCTATCACCGTTAAATTAGGATAAAATTGAGGTAAAATGTCATTAATTAAAGTACTTTTTCCGGAACCAGCAACTCCGGTAACAACGGTCATAATCCCAGTGGGTATATTAACACTCAAATTTTCAATATTATGAAGACTGGCATTCTTTATTTCAAGATAACCTGTAGATTTCCTGAATTGCTCCTTAATATTGGCTTTTTTATTAAAATAGGACCCTGTTTTTCCTTTGGACTTTTTTAAATTTCCAAAAGTTCCTTCGTATATCACTTCGCCACCATTTTTCCCGGAGCCCGGTCCCATATCAATCACCCAGTCTGCCCTTCGGATCATATCCGGATCATGTTCCACTACCAAAACAGAATTCCCTTTATCTTTAATCTGTTGAATGATCGTATTAATATTTTGCAAATCCTTTGGGTGTAAGCCAATGCTTGGTTCATCAAAAATATACAGCAAATCCACCAGACTGTTTCCCAAATTTCTTACCATTTTTATTCGTTGAGATTCTCCTCCTGAGAGAGTATTTGTACTTCTATCCAATGTCAGATACTGCAACCCGATATTCATGATGTTCTGTAGTTTACCGGAAAGTTCTTTGATAATAACTTCATAAGCTGCTGACTCGAGACTGTTGATAAACTCCAATAGCTCATCGATAGAAAGTGCAGTACAATCTGCAATATTTTTATCCTGGATTTTACAGCTCAGAATCTTTTCATTTAACCGCTTTCCTTGGCAGGAAGGGCAAACTTTTGTAATCACCACATTACGTAATGCTTCTTTTCTCGTTATATTTTCTTTAGAATCCTTTTTAAGAAATGTTTGTTCAATTCGTGGGATAACTCCTTCGTATTTCACAGTTTTGCCCCAACTTTCATCCGGATGTTTAGGTTTATGTTCCTGCGCATATAAAAGGATTTCCCGTTCTTTAGGAGTAAAGTCCTTCAATTTTTTATCATTATCAAAATAACCAGACTGGGTATATCTTGTGAGACGCCATCCACCAGGCTGAAAGGTCGGAAATTGAATAGCTCCTTCATTTAAAGACTTTGTTTGATCAACTAGCATATTAACATCCACTGTTTGTACATAACCCAATCCTTCACATTCCGGGCACATTCCCTGCGGATTATTGAATGAAAATACATTAGAATACCCTACAAAGGGATGTCCCATTCTTGAAAACAATAATCTCAGAGAAGCATAAACATCTGCAGCAGTTCCTACAGTAGATCTAGCATTTCCTCCCAACCTCTTTGGTTGATAATAATAGGAACATTCAGATTTACAATCTTGTCTACATCTGGAATCCCATAATGTTGCAAACGGTTTCTGATAAAACTGTTCTGTGTTTCATTAATCTGCCGTTGTGCTTCAGCTCCTATAGTTTCAAATACTAAGGAAGATTTCCCTGATCCTGATACTCCCGTAAAAACCACGATCTTATATTTTGGAATTTGTATGGAAATATTCTTGAGATTATTCTGTCTTGCATGGGTAATTTCTATGTTTTCCATTTCAAAATCATTAACTTTGTTAATAGTTAACTAAGTTAATCAATTTATTACATGAAACCAATTGAAAAGAAATTTTTTGACACATTTACCGATTTCCAATGTCTTATTCTCGCTCATATGAACAGAGGAGACATCAATGGAATTACGGCTTCTCATTATAACATCCTTGAGTTTGTTCTGCGAAAAAACAGAGCAACGGGAAAAGAAATATCAACAGCGTTTAAAATTACCCAAGCCGCAGTATCGAAACAGCTAAAAACACTTATCAACAATGGCTTTATGAATCAAAATCAGGATGAAACAGATCGGAGAAAATTCAATCTCACTGTTACTGAAAAGGGCAGATTTGTAGTTGAAAATTCTGAAACATTCCGGAAAAGCATTACGCAACAAACCGCTAGTATCCTTACATCTGCTGAACTCGAGCATTTTAATTACTTACTGAACAAAGTGTTACATGAAATTAAACTTTAGCCCTTCTGATTACTCATAATTAATTGTATTTTTGGGAAACATTCCTCCCAATACAGATTCTAAAATGTCAAAGAAATATACAGAATGTTCTATGCATGGGAAGCAAGAAATTGGCTTATTGTGTACTCATCTCGCCTATAGTCTTTTGGATCAAATCTCTGTAGGTTTTCATACATATGATGAAGGTGATCTTGGGCGTCCCGATGCCTGGTGCAATCAGTGTGAACAAGATCAAGAGCATATTGAAACAGATCAGGATCGTGAAAATTGGTTCATCCGTTGTGACTACAAAATCCTTTGTGCAGCCTGCTGGGATGAAGCAAAAGAATTGAATGGAAATTGAGTAAACTGTTTTATTATTTTAAACACAATAGACGCAAGGAATTTCTAAAATAATGAGTAAAATAGTGTTCGCAAGGGCGTTTCACTCAGCGAAGGGTCATTAAAACGCATTGTAAATAGAATCCTAGTCGTGGATTCGTGACAATGGAATGTCTTTTGAGGACTGCTATCTCTTATTTATACGTTCCAAACAATCTGTCCCAAATAGAAGTATAAAATCCAAAATTTTTAGTCTCATCCAAATGATGTTGATTATGGAATCTGGTGGTTCCCACAAAGAATCGATCAAACCAAGCTGGGAAAAACTCTCTGTTCAGATGTCCTATCGTTCCCCAAATAAGATTAATCAACAAA
Organism: Chryseobacterium tructae; assembly: GCF_030409875.1. Lineage (NCBI taxonomy): Bacteria > Pseudomonadati > Bacteroidota > Flavobacteriia > Flavobacteriales > Weeksellaceae > Chryseobacterium > Chryseobacterium tructae. Next base: position 3,223,038 of record NZ_JAUFQR010000001.1, read on the forward strand.
TAAATGGAGATGGAAACGATAGAAAAGTTATATCCTATTAGTAAAACCAACATCATCAGTCCAAAACCTATGGTTTCAAAAGGATGTAGCACAAAAAGGCTCAGATAATTGGTACTTACATGCTCATGATGTTTTCCGTGTATCATTTTATAGACAACAGGTAAATGAGCTGCATAATGAAAGAAATACATGAAAAGATCCATTAAAAGGAGGAGCACTATAATTTCCAGAATGATCATCATTCCAGATTGGGTATTTCCCAGCTCAATCCAGCTATTTTTCCATAGAAAAACACCTATCAGCATCACAAGACTATTACAGATAACCGTAAAAAGGCTCAGGTAGAAGTCTGATGTTGACACAGGATGATCTTTATCCTGCAATGGACTTTTACGACAGGTTTTATCAATAAAGAGATATAATCCTATTGAAAATAAATACAAAAAAACATTGCTCATCAGACTGAACACGATCCATTGTGGCCAGGAAAACTGCCAAAACATATGTACATAACCAGAAAGTACCGTTTCATTAAGATTCATAAAAGCATCGTCTTTCAACTTGATGTCATAAATGTATGAATTTTCAAATAAGGAGAGAAAAAACCTTATAAATATCTTTTGAAATCATCAGTTTTAAAAGAGGTCTTCATATTGATCTCAAAATAAAATTTTATGATTTAATTTTCATGATAACGTATTACAAATAAATTATTTTGCACGTGCTTTTCTCTTGATTTCACGAAGCCGTACCGTCAATTTTTTTCTTAGATCATTATGATAGGCTCTATAGCTTTTTATACTTTCTTCAAGGTTCTTTTTATTCTTCAGATATTCTTCATACAAATTGGCCAACTCAGCAATTTGTGTAATAACATCGGAAGAATGCGCTTCAGAATGATCTGCAGCTTCTATCAGCAGTCGGTAATATTCGATCCGACTGGTCAGGTTAGTGTGAAGTTTTGGTTCAATTCCCTGCATGATTTTAATTTTTCTTTAATTAAGAATGCTATGGTATCAATTTCTACCCACAGATATAGGAGGAACATCACTTTGATATAAGACCTTCACATTTTCGGAAGATATTCCTTGATTTACAGATTTAAACTGAGCTCCATTCAAAACTGAAGAAATCAAAGTTTCATTGGGATCACCTAAAGGTAATAAAGGCAATACTGTATACTCATTAACCGAAATCTGCGGTGAAATCCCATTGCTGTATTCTCCGGCACCATTAGCATTAAATACTTTATAAATAACCGGATGCAGCTGCCAATGGATTTTTTGAGGCTTACGTTTATCTTCTACGGTGAACCCTGCCATATCTTTTCCTAAGGTTACATCTCCCACTTGAATAACCTGAAGATAGGGTTTCAAATTATTAATAACTATTTCGGCTGCAGAAGCTGTACTGTTTGAACTCAAAATGTATACTTTATTGAGTCCTAATGCATTTGTACGTAAAGTATTAAAATCAAGCGCTTTTGGATCATAGGTAATCTGTTGGGAGAAAGTTCTTTTCACTTCACCGCCGTTTTTATTTCCTTTAAAAATGATGAATGGGGAATTAGATGAGATCCCCGGAGGAATCAGAGAGCAAAGGGCAGCAGCGGCTGATACAGAACCTCCATAGTTATACCTCAGATCAAGGATCAGCTCCTGTACTCCGGCAGCTTTAAACTCGGCAAACTTCTGACTAAGTTTCTGCGTCATCCCATCCGGAAAGTCATAGATATATAAATACCCCGCCTTTTTACCTTTTTTTTCAAATATTTTAGACAATAACGGCTGGTCAAAAGAGACTCCATAATAGACTTTTATTTCTTTTTCATTGGTAATGGCTCCGTTGCTCCAATTTCCTACGTTAAGATCCAGCACTGTAAGATCTTTCATGGTTGAAGCTACAGATTCTGCATTGCTTGCCGTCACTGTTTTTCCGTTGATTTTGGTAATAATCATTCCCCGTTCAAGTCCAGCATTGAATGCCGGGGAATCTTTAAGTACCAGTTTAATCATCGTTATCACATGACCATTTGCCTGCTGAATCACGGTATAATCAAAGCCATACATATTCCGGATCGAACGTGGATAGCTGGAAGGATCCTCAGTATTTACGATAAAAGAAAACCGATCCTGAGGAGCCAGCATACTTTTAAAAAAGTCTTTTACAGGAAGATGATAATCTGGCTTTGATGGCATCTGATCTGCCCAGTAATAATACCGTTTCAGGCTATCCTGTACCCAAAGATTAACAGATTCTGTACTTCCTTCAGGAAATTCAGGTGCTTTTTCATCATTATCTGTACACGAAATCAGGATGATGATTAAGACTATGAACTGAAGTTTTAAAAATTTTCTCATCCCAAATTATAAGTATTCTGCTACATCAACATCTCCTTTTACTACCCATACTCCATTTTCTGTTTTTTCCTGAAGTATGATCATATTAGCACCCATATCTTGTTTTATTTTCACCTTAATCATTTCTGATCCTGCATAAGGTTCTGTAGTTCCAGGTTTATACAATTCCAGATATACAGGGGCTGTAATACCGAAAGAGCTGTATATCTTCACCGGAGTAAAGCTCTTTTTTCCAATATTATCAAATTCTGCCAGTACCACCCCATTTTCTCTTTTTAAAACTCCTTTCACATTTTTAAGGGATGATCCTGAAAACTCTCCTAAATTCGGAAAAATAAATTCAAATCCCACCCGTCCAAGGTTGACCTGTGGTTTTATAACCTCAGCCTCCAGAAAGATTCCCGGAAGATGGAAGAAGTATAATTTCTTATATTCATCTACATTATTATAGGTAATATTGTATCGTATAACCTCCTTCCCTGTTTCATGATTATATATTGCCAGTTTGTTGGTTTCTCCCTGATCCTGCACAAACTGAATCGTGGTTTCTATTTTGTTGGTATAAGAGGTTTCCCCACCAATAGATATAGGTTCTCCGTTGAATCTCAGCTGAAGTACATCAGGTTTAGAGAATCCTTTGACAGTGACTTCTCCAGGTTTTTGTACCTGGTCATATTTCTCCATCACAGTATTGTCTGTACAGGAAAACAATATCATTAATAATATGAGTGCAAAGATTTTATTCATCTTTTATCTTGTTTTAAACTTAAAAAATATTGCCCAGCCCATTGTGCCGGGCAATATAACAATTATAAAAAAACTATTTGGATATGTTCTGGATAGTCATTTCTTATCAAAATGCCCATCCATTATTGTAAATTAAAATTTCATATTTTCTTTCATGATCAGCTTAAAAACAGTACGTCTATTTTTTAATAAAACTCAAACGTTCTGTTGTTTTTCCATCAGTCACTTCCGCTATATACACTCCTTCTGATAAATTTGCGATGTTGATTAATTTAGAGTATTGAGTGGTAAGTACTTTTTGCCCTGCAGCATTATAAAGATAAACTGTTACTCTATTTTCTTTTAATGCTGGATTAAGCTGCAGTTGTAAATATTCTTTTACTGGGTTTTCTGCAATTTTTGTAATATTTTCTTTCTTTTTTATATCTTTTGTGCTTAAGGTTAATGAGGTCGCATAGATCGCCATCTCATCAATATTAATGTTCATAATATTATTTCCGCTGGCATTTCTGTTTGCCCACATTCCTATATAAATTTCTTTCCTGCAAAGGCCGAAAGGTCTACAAGACTTTCTGCAAATTGAGTAAGATCTGATGGAAAAGGATTTGTAGATGAACCTACCTGTATTTTATATGGGCTTTGTAAATAATTTCCTGATCCATCTACTGTCATAGCCTGAAAATCTGCTAACACAGGAACTGCTTTTTGAGGAGTACTTACATAGATATAAAGATCCCGGCTCACAATAGTATGTGTGGCTCTCTGTCTTCCGATATAAGAAGCAAGAGTGATTGTTCCCGCAGCACCTGTAAGGTCAATCTGGGGAGAAATAATCCAGTCATCTTCTGTTCCAAATCCGGCTGCACTTCCAGTAGGAACCAGATTCGTAGAATGCCTTAGAACACCTGTGCTTCCGTAGGCTAAAGAGGTTCCATTGTGATAAATATTGAAACCTTGAATCCATCCATTGTTATTGCCATTCAGATCATGGAATGTCCATCCCTGAAGATCGGCAGGAGTATCAAAAGAATTTCCCCATACCAGAGATTGTGCTGTAGCCAGCTGAGATAAACAGAACAGATGATAAAATTATTTTTTTCATGATACTGAGTATTAAGAGTTTTTTTTAAGAAAAGGAAAGCAAGGAATTAGCCTAAGCCATTCCTTGCTTTCATTATTTTTTAGTTTACAATAGCAAAATTGTATTTTGTCCAAGCCCCTTGGAATCCACCGCAGTTTCTTGGAGATACATTCCAGCTTCCTTCATTAAAGAATGGCTGGCTCATTCCCCATAATGCGGCAGTACTTCCTGTAAGAAGGTTAGATGCCGGAATTCCTGCTGTATCCGCTCCTATCACAGAAGTTGTAAAGCCATGAACCTGAATGGAAGCAAGGTTTGAAACTGAAGAAAGTTCAGATCCTGTACCTTCTACTCTGATTCCTACAGGATATCCTGTTACTACAGCGTTGTTTAAAGTTAATTTACCATATCTTCTGATGTGGATACCGTTTTCATAAGCTGCTCCTTGTCCTGCAGCACCGAATTTAGCTCCTACGATAGTAAGGTTGTTAATAACAGGGTTTGTAATTAAAGAAGTCGCTGTACCTGTTGCATTATTATCAAGCTCAATACCGTTAGAATCCGGGCTTCCGCCACTTACTGTGTGTGCTGAATTGTAATCAGCTAAAGAAAGAGCACATGTAATGGTTCCAGTATATCCGTTATCAAAGTCAAAATTATCATCTTCTGCAGCAAAAGAAATCAGGTTCGAAGCATTCACAGTTCCCCCGAAGAATTCAAAAGAATCATCCTGACCGTAAGACACTTGGATATGGTCTAGAACAGTACCATTTCCAACTCCTCCTAATGATAAAGCATTTACTTCGTTACCAGAGTTAGCTCCTACAAAGTCATACCCTGCAAACTCAATACGTACATATTTCATTGTTCCGGCATCATGAGAAGGATTAGTTCCTCCGAAATAATAATCACTACCGGTTAATCCTTCAATAGTTGTTGTAAAAGGTACGTTCGTAGGGGCATCACCTAAAAGGATTACTCCTCCAAATCTCCTGGAGTAGCTGTAGTATCTTCATCTCCATCTAAAAGTTTGTAACTTGTAAAAACAATTGGCTGAGATTCAGTACCTGTAGCATTGATTTTACCTGTTTTAGTAATAACCAGAATTCCTGAACCTTCTCCTATTGCATTAGGTTTTGCTTTAATAAATGTCCCAGGCTGAATCGTAAGCGTAGCTCCGTTTTTAACGGCTACAGTACCATCAATTTCTATGACACCGCTCCATGTTGTATTAGACGTAATAGGTCCACTCACTTTAGTAACAGGAAGTGCAGAAGCTGTAAGATACTCAGCTGAAGTAGGTTTCATTTCAAAAGGAGTTGAAGAATCTGCTAAATGATCGTTCTGGCAAGCTGTAAGAGATAATGCAGCAGCTGCAATTAGAGTTAATCTTTTCATTGTTATAATTTTTGATAGCTCCGGTTATTTATTTTTATGACCGGAAATTTTTAATATTCAGAAATATTCGCCTCCATATTTCTGCGATTTGGTTATTGTTTTCATCCTACAGATCAGGAGGAGCTGAGTTGCAAGAGTTCCCTGTTGATCCACTATTTTCCGGGAAAAGGCAATAGTAGCCGGTTTTTGATTGATTCGGTACTGTTGTGCGCATCATCAGTAGTATTCCAAGTCATTTTCAGGATTCCGAAACCTGTGCACATCTATATTTAGAGCTCTTTTTTATCTTTAGGGATACCGGAGTTTGTATATTCAACATCTCTGTTTTTAGCAATTATTCCAAAATCGAGAAATCATATTTTGTCCAGTTTCCCTGAAATCCGCCACAATTTCTTGGAGACACATTCCAGCTTCCTTCATTGAAGAAAGGTTGGTTCATCCCCCATAATGCTGCTGTACTTCCTGTAAGAAGATTAGCTGTTGGGATTCCTGCTGTACCTGAACCCATAACAGAAGTACTGAACCCATGTACAAGGATTGAATTTAGGCTAGAAGCTGCGGAAAGCTGTGAACCTGTTCCTTCTACCCTGATTCCCGTTGGATATCCTGTTACAACAGCATTGTTTAATGTTAGTCTTCCATTTCTTCTGATATGAATCCCGTTTTCATAAACAAGTCCCTGTCCTGCGGCTCCATATTTTGCCCCAATGATCGTAATGTTGTTGATGGTAGGATTTGTAATCAAGGAAGTGGCTGTACCATTGAAATTGTTATCTAATTCGATACCGTTAGAATCAGAACTTCCACCGCTCGTGGCATGATAGGAACGATAATCTCCTAAAGAAAGAGCACATGTAATCGTTCCCGTATATCCGTTATCGAAATCGAAATTATCATCTTCAGGAGCAAAAGAAACCAAATTGGTAGCGTTTACTGTACCTCCAAAAAATTCGAAAGAATCATCCAGGCTGTAAGACACCTGAATATGATCTAATATAGTTCCGTTCCCAACACCTCCTAATGTCAAACCATTCACTTCATTACCAGAATTGGCTCCAGTAAAATCGTATCCTGCAAACTCGATGCGTACATATTTCATAATTCCGGCATTATGAGACGGATTAGTTCCTCCAAAATAATGATCACCACTAAAACCTAATCCTTCAATAGAAGTTGTACTAGGTACATTCGTAGGAGCATCTCCTAAAAGGATCACTCCTCCAAAATCACCCGGAGTCGCTGTTGTATCTTCATTTCCATCCAGAAGCTTATAGCTTGTAAAAATAATGGGCTGAGATTCTGTTCCTGTTGCATTGATCTTTCCTGTCTTGGTGATTACAAGAATTCCATTAGCAGCTGCCCAATCATTATTCGGTTTTGCTTTAATATAGGTTCCTGGAAGAATTGTTAATGTAGCTCCATTTTTAACCCTAATAATTCCATCCATTTCAATAACACCACTCCAGGTTGTATTGGAAGTGATATCCCCACTCACAGAAGTGACAGGAAGTTCAGAAACGGTAATATATTCCGCTGAAGTAGACTTCATTTCAAAAGGAGCAGGAGAATCTGCTAAGTCATCTTTTTGACAGGCTGTAAATGAGAATAATGTTATCCCGGTTAATAGTAATTTTTTCATTTCTTAGTTTTCTTTATGTGTTTGATGATTTTTAAAAGGTATAAATGACATTTAACCCAAATATTCTTCCGCTGTAAGCACGGAACAGGATCTTATCAATATCTTTATCATATCTAGTTGTTGCACCAGGCACCAGGGTCTGCAATTCCCGAGCTGTCTTATTTCCTGTATTGTCTGTGTGCCCTAAATAAGAATTAAAGTTGTTATAATACTCCTTTACCGTATTGAAGAGATTCCTTACATTCAGTTTTACTTCCAGATTTCTGTTTCTTAAGAGTTTATATGAGATCTGGGCATCTGCAACAGCATAAGGACGTTGGATTTCTTCTCCGTTATAAGCATATCCAACTGTTATATACTGATCTCCTTTGGCATTGTATAAAAAGTTGAAACCCAATCGATCGCCATCATACATCAATCCGACATTATATGCATATGGGGTTTGCCCGTAAAGAGGTCTGTCTACTTCATAGGTTTCATCATTCTCGCCTGTTTTATACTGATCTTTAAAAGCGATTACCTTTGTTGTATTGTAAGTGAAATTCCCACTGATAAAAAGTTTTTCAAGAAATGATCCTTCAGCAATAAATCCAAGATTTTTTCGTACCTCTACTTCTACTCCTTTTAGTTTTGCATTTTTTGAATTTCCATTGAACAATGATAGATTTCCATCGTTAGAAATACGTCCTTCACGCTCAATAGGTCGATCAATATCCTTATAATATAATCCGGCAGAGAATATTTCCCCCAATCCCGGAAACCACTCAAATTTAAAATCGTAATTATTGACTGTAGAGGACACCATGTGTGTGTTGTAAATCAACCCGTTGGCTATAGGATCAAAGTAAGGCAATCCGGTTCTCTCATTAAACTGAGGGCGAATAACGGTCTTCCCATAGGCCAATCTCAGATTTATTTATTGGTGGGACTATAGGTAAAATTGGCTGAAGGCATCCATTGCCATGGTTTATCATCTATTCCTACTTCAGCGAAATTATTGGAATCATTCTTAGATTCAATTTGCTGAAAAATAGGATCATATTGAAAATATTCAGCACGCAATCCCCATACTAATCTGAATTTATTTTTCCAGCGGTTATCAAACATCACATACATAGCGTGTTGTTCAACTTTCCCTTCATATTTTCCATCATCTACATACAATGGTCTGGTCTCCCATCCGATTCCTCCGGGTGCATAATGAGAACCATCAAACCAATCAGCAAGAGATCCATACATTTCTAAAAATTTTGGATTCGGGACATCCCTTTTTCCATCTACTCTCAATAAAAATTTCTGTTGTTGATTTGTATTGGATTTTGAAGCTCCGGCATATCCTACCTTAATATCATTTTTAAAACTTCCTCTGTCAAGTCCCCATTTAAAAGAAGCTCCATAATTATAATCTGTTTCTTTGCTGGTAATATATCCTCTTGCAAAATCACTCGCACTATTATTGGCTACATGATAATTCAGGATCTCACGCCCTATAAACTTATATAAAGTCTTGTATTGAGTATAATCTTTCGTGTCTGATGAAACTCCAGTTCTGGCAGCGAACCAGTTGATTTCCATATTTCCAAGCTTATGGCTTCCTTCCAGTTTATTCTGTAAAAACATCTGATAAACAGGATACACCGTATTCTCCGTAAAAGGTTTATCTAAAGATGGAATTTTTGAAGGATCATTATTGGGAACAATTCCATGATAAAAGTAATTGTACGAAGCTTCTGCTGCTGCAGGTGAACCACTTCCATTGGTATTTTCATCCCAGCCTGTAATTCTTGTCAATGTATTATCGTAAATATGAGTGTATGAATTACGGAATGAAATTCTACTCTTTCCCAGTTGCAACCCAAAATTTAGCATTCCTGCTACTGTAGAATTATAATTATAGGAAGCTCCTGTATTTTTAAAATTATAAAAAGGCATTTTTCCATTGGCATCAAAAGCAAATCCTGTAGTATCCAACCAGTTTCCTCTCCCTGTATGGTCTATATCCAGCTTATTCTGCTCATTTCTGATAATAAATGCTCCGGCAAAACCCCATTTATTATTATTTTTAAGAGCATATGTTCTTCCTAATGCCAATTGCAAATTGGAACCCATATCTCCTCTGGTCTTATAGTTGGTAAAGTTATCGTTCTTGAACTGGCTGGATTGTTCAAAAAACATAGGATTATCCCATTTCATAGGCTGAAGTCCCTGAGGGAAGTCTCTCGTTCCGTCATCATAACCAAAATAATCGTATTTTCCACGCTTACGGGTCAGAAATTCTTTAAAAGCAGTCTGATCATTATAAGACGTTCCCATACTTACAGTTGTAAAGTTTTCATTGGGAATATCTTTGGTTCTTACCTCTACAAAACCTCCCGCAAAACTGGCATTCATATCGGGCGTTGCAGATTTACTGACAACAACGCTTTCCACCATAGCCGTTGGAATAATATCGAAAGAAAAATTCTGATTGTAGGCTTCAGTACTTGGCAGATTGATACCATCCATCGCTGCTGTATTCCATCTTTCTCCCATAGATCTTACAACTACATATTTGTTATCTATAGTTGTAATTCCCGTCACTCTTTTCAAAGTACCCCCCACATCATTATCAGGAGTTTTAGCAATCTGTTCGGCAGAAATTCCGTCGCTCATTTGTGCTGCTTTTTTCTGCTGAGCCAATAATCCTGCCTGAGTATCTGCTTTACGGGTTGCTGTCACAACCACTTCTTTGATGTCTGTAATTTTATCCGATGCCCTGTTCAGTGCAAAGGAAACTGTATTTGTTTCTTTATTGGTAATTGATAATTTTTCTACTCTGAGTGTGTTGTATTTTGGAGCTTTGATTGTCAAACTATAAAGCCCTGAAGGAAGATCTACTGAAAAATCTCCGTTATTATCAGTTAAGGCTGTTTTCCCTGCAATATTGATCTCTGCTCCGATAACAGGATTTCCCACTTCATCAACTATTTTCCCTGAGATACGCCCGTTTCCCGGTACGCCTGCATTTGAGCTTTCATACTTTATTGAAATGAGATCTCCATGTAAACGAAAGACTACCGGAAGACCGTTGGTAATGTCTTTCAGACAACTATTGATAGAGGAATTTTCACATTTCACCCCTTTTACCTTCAGCTCTTTAATATCATATTTTGAGTAGGCCAGCCTCATTCCTGTTTTTCCTGCAAATTCTTCCAAAATTTCAATTAATGGTCTGCTTGCAGGTACAGAAAATGAAACTTTCTGAACCAATTCCTGCGCTTCTGCTGCAACAGTAAAAAATAAGGCTGCTATGGTAAAACCACATTTCAAACTTTTCATATCTAAGTGTTCTCTTTTGATTAAGATGATCTGATTATTTATTTTTTTGATGATTATTTTTTCAGGATGTAGACATTATCTTGTTTCTGAATTTCAAACCCCAGAATAAAGGCTAGGGCTTCAATATTTTCATTAACAGTTCCTCCTGTAAAATCAGCGGTAATCTTTTTATCTTCAGCTTCTTTCGGATAATGTATTTTTGTACTATAATTGCCTTCCAACACCGTAATTACCTCTTTTAAAGGAACATCATTGAAACTTAAAGACAATAATTTAGGATGTTGTTTCCCTGAGATTTTATCCGTAGCGAATGAAATAATAGCTGTAGTACCGGCAACCCCCAGATTCGTCCACTTTTGATTAGGTTTCAGATAAGAAACAGGAACTCCTTCAGAAGATACCGCCACTTTTCCTTCATAAAGATCTACTGCTTTTTTCTTCCCCGACTGAGAAACTTTGAATACCGTTCCCAATACTTTCGTACTGAAACCATCTGCATGAACTATGAAAGGGTGAGTTTTTGATTTTGCTACAGAAAAGAGAGCATCTCCTTTTAAATCAACGACTCTTGTAGCTGCAGGAAATGATTTTTCAACCGTAAGTTCTGCTCCGGGTAATAAGGTTACTACAGATCCATCTTCAAGATGAACAATTCTATTTCCGGCTACAGCTTGATAAACATCCGGCTTGAAGAATGTATGATACGTAAGTATTCCACCCAATGTGAAAAGTAAATAATGACTGCTGCAATTTTGTAAAGATTCTTCGGAAAACGATTTCTGTATCCTATTCTTTCATAAGGAACAAAATAATGTTCAAGTCCAGCCAATACTCTTACTTTAGATTCCTGAAGATGAACCTCATCCAGATCATTTTCTGCATAGGTTTTCCATTGCTTTAAAATTTCATTTTCCTTTTCGGAGATTTTTTCCTCCGAAACTTCACGTGTCCAAAGTCTGAAAACAAAGGCCTCGATATTTTTATAATTAAAACGTTTCATAAAATATTTCATAGTATTCACCGATACTTCTATCAATAAGACTATGAAAATGAGAAACTTCCCCAGCGTATTTTTAACATTTTGTTCATACTAATATCGAAACTCAAATGTTTTTCAACCTATTTTACAATTCCTAAACATTAAATTCACAATTAAGGGATAATTCCTAGAAATATTTAACCTTACCATAATTAAAGTTCACAAAAAGTTAATTTTCCTTTAGGTAATTTTGCTCCAATACTATGAACCTAACAGACTCTACTTTATTAAAGAAAATAAAATCAGGCGACCGCCCTGCATTTATGCTGTTGTATGACCGATACTGGGATCATCTGTACCGTTTCGTTTTCGTTCGAACAAAGGATAAGGAGGTTTCTGAAGAAATCCTTCAGAATTTATGGATAAAGATTCTTGAGAATACGGAAGTGATACAAACCGATGAGTCGGAAAGTGCAAAAGGATATTTACTACGTCATCTGCATTACCGTATTCTGGATTACTACAATAGCTATAAAAAGATCCCTCCAACATTGAGTATCGATGAATTTGATATCCCTGCGGAGATCGATATATCTGACCATGACTATTTTGAAATTCTTGAGGAAAACGAGATCAGTGTTTTGCTATCGATGATCGATGAGGTCGTTTCACAGCTTCCAGCTACTGAACAACAGGTCTATGAAATGAGAATCCGAAGAAATATGTCTGTTAATGAAACCGCAGATGCTTTAGGAATAAGCAATAAAACGGTTAGCAATAAACTAAGCAAAGCACTGGGAGAGATTCGTGATCAGCTAAGTCCCGAGTATCAGTCTTCCAAAAAACTAATATCCATTTTAATGCTGATGGAGTTGCTCACTAAATATTGATAGTATTTCAGCAAACTAAACTACAGCTTTATTGTTATTTTTGTTACATTGCATCATATTATCCTATTAATAAAAACACGAATATGATCTCATCGGAATATTTACCAATACTTATTTCAATAATCTTCTTTTTCACTGTCATCATTGGGTCAATCCTTGCTTTTGTAATTCTGAAAAAAATCAGAAACCGACAAAATGCACCCATCACGGAAGGCTCAGATCATACTATTAATGTACCTCTGATTGCTTCATTCATTGCAATCAAAGGGCTTTATCCTATTTCCATAGCGAACAACAGTATTTCGCCACGTCTTATACTCCATGAGAGCTTTGTAGAATACAAGGTCTTATTCACGAGAAAAAGATCATACAATGAAATACAACAAGTGCATATCTTCCTTGCTCCCTTTACCACCAATATTATTCTGGAGTTTAAAGATAGTAGAAAATCGTTTGCCGGAAATCTCAACAACAAACAAAAGCTGGCGGATGTATTGAAAATCTTAAAACAGAAATGTTCCCTTTCTTTAAAAGCACAGCAATTTTTGGAAGAAGCTGGGCAGATATAATGTTATAAACTAATTGATTAAAACGGGTAATAATCCTTCTTTAAAATCCTGTATTTTAAAATCTGCCAAATCAAAGTCTATGTTGTTATCATTATTGGTAAAAACAATAGTCTTCATTCCGGCAGCTTTGGCAGCCTTTAATCCGGAATGGCTATCCTCAATAGCAATACAGTGTTCCGGTAATATACCCAATTGCTGAGCAGAAGTAAGGTATACAGCAGGATGAGGTTTTCCTTTTTCTTCAAATTCTGCAGAATGAATGGCATCAAAAAGATCACGAACCTGAAGTTTTTCAAGAACGGCATCCGCAACCCTTATAGGAGCATTGGTAGCCAACCCGACTTTATATTTTTTATTTTTAAGAGCCTTAATAAATTCCTTTATTCCCGACATGGTACAGTCTTCAATCTGTATCAGTTCAATGACTTTAGAGACAACTTCTTGCTCTACAGAAGATATATCCAGATTTTCCCATGGAAACTTTCCGTACCAGAACTCTGTAACCTCCGTTGTTGTCATGTATTTGGTTTGTGAAGCCAACTCATCAGTTACCTGAACTCCATATGATGAAAATACTTCCTGTTCTGCTCTTGCCCAAAAACCTTCAGAGTCTACAAGAACACCATCCATATCAAAAATTACCGCCTTTAAAGCCATACTTAAAAATAGATTGAAATCATTAATGACTGATTTTATATACACAACGTTGACCTCCTGAAATAATATGGTCTATTCTTTCTACGGTGTAGTCTTTACCAATCAATGATTGAAATTTGAAAGTTCAGCTCTGCAAAATCCCTGGCATTCCGTTGCTGCAGCACAGATTGGACAATGGTTTTCGATCAGAAAATACTCCTCGCCTTCTTTTTTCCATTCGGCCATGTATCCTTCTTTGCTTCTGACTTCTGCAAGGGCATCCAAACGTTTTTCTATCGTTTTTGTTTTAGAAAGAACCTTTTCATAGCGTTCATAGGTATTCTTTTCCCGGTCACTAATCAATAGATCCAGAGCATTTTCTCCTAAAAGATTTTTTACAGATTGTAAAAGCTGAACCGTTACTTCCGCATGGGTATCCGGAAACTGAGCCAGCCCCTTATCAGTAAGTGTATAATAAGTGGAAGGTCGCCCTACTCCTTCACTCTTCATTGTAGGTTCAATCAATCCGGCTTCAGCAAGGTTGAGTAAATGCTTTCTCGCTCCTTCTTTTGTGATGGATAATTCTTTAGCAATCAAAAGTGAAGTTGTCTCACCTCTCATCTTTAAAAACATCAAAATGCGATCTGCTGCCGGCTTTTTCATTTGACAATGTTTAGGTTGTTTTATTTTTCAACAACAAAGATAGTCATTTTCTATAATCTCAAATTCAAAACAACAAAACACTCATTTACAACATTTTACTAAAAAAGCAAGAAGAACTAATAAAACAACCTAAAAGTTGTTTTATTGAAATATATTTCTACCTTTGTCCCACATTAATAAAAATAAATGCGATGAAACCATTTACATTACCTCAGTTACCTTATGCATATGATGCTTTGGAACCTTTTATCGATAAAAATACAATGACTATTCACCACCAGCGCCATCATCAGGCTTATGTAGATAATCTGAATGCTGCTTTGGAACAAACCAATGAAACCAGCCCTGATCTTGATTCTCTATTGCAAAGAATCAGCGAATACAGTCCGGCGGTAAGAAATAATGGTGGTGGCCACTTCAATCATTCCTTATTCTGGGAAATTCTTTCTCCGACACCTAAATTGAATCCTGAAGGAAAACTGAATGAGGCCATCACTTCCACATTTGGAAGTCTTGAAGATCTTAAAGCAGAAATGAAAAAAGCAGGTCTTGGGCAATTCGGATCCGGATGGGTTTGGTTGTTTGTAAAATTCAATGGGTCTCTTGCCGTAAGTGCTACCCCTAATCAGGACAACCCTATGATGGATATTCTTCCGGTAAACAGAGGATTCCCTATTCTTGGAATCGATGTTTGGGAACACGCTTACTATCTGGCCTATCAAAATAAAAGGGCAGATTATCTGGATTCATTCTGGTCTGTATTGGATTGGACTTCGGTAGAGAAAAAATATGAAGAAGTGCTTTCAAAAATAAGATAATGTGTAATTGCAACCCCGTTATGAATCAGGAAACTTTTATTAATAAAGCAAAAGCCTCAGGCATCATTGCTCTTGATCTTTTACAATATAAGCCCACTACCGAGATTGTGGAATTGGATATCAAAGATCATCTCTTTATGGGAATGATCGTTAAAGAAAAAGAGTTTAAAGAATCAATTGCTGCAGTAGATTTTTCTATATATGACGGAAAAGCGGTAGGAATTATTTGTTCTACAGATGCTATTATTCCGCCATGGGCATATATGTTTCTTATGGAAAAACTAGCTCCTTATGCTGTTTACGTAGATTTAAACAATGCAAAAACAGTACTTATTGATCTCTGGAAACGTCGTCTCATCTATGCAGACCTGAAACATTATAAGGATCAGAAAGTGGTTGTGAAGGCAGGACCTGATATTGCTCCGGCACTTTACCTTTTAGCAACTTCATTATTGCAGCCTTTGGTCAAAAACCTTATGTATGGTGAAATAGGACTTCCAAAAGTAATTTTCAAAAAATAAAACAAAATGAAAGCAATTATATTCAACGGATCTCTGGAAAGAAGAACAGAATCTACTTCCGGCCTTATTGCAGCTTATGTATCAGGGCATCTGAAAGCACTTGGAATAAAGACTGATATTTTTACACTCGCTGATTCAGGAATTCCTTTATATGATGTCACTCTTACCAAAACCCCACTGGCAGTGGAAAGGATGACCCAGATGTTTCAGGATGCAGAGCTTCATTTCTGGCTGGCTCCTTTGTATCACGGAAGCATTCCGGGGGTGATGAAAAACTGTCTCGACTGGCTGGAAGTGACAGCCAATACTTATGAACCTTATCTTACTGACAAAACCATAGGATTAGTATGCTGGGCAGATGGTTTACAGGCTATGCAAGGGATCAATGCGATGGATACCATTGCCAAATCATTGCGAGCATGGCCACTTCCCTTTAGCGTTCCGATGCTGAGAAATTCTTTATTTGATAGTGAAAATCCAAAACAGATCTCAGCATTCTATTCTGGAAAACTCAATAAGCTTATCAGCATAGCCACAACAAAGAAAATAGAAAAACTACAACTACAATAAATCATCATAACATGATAGAAACAGATATACTGATCATTGGTGCCGGCCCTGCGGGGTTATTTACAGTTTTTGAAGCCGGCCTTCTCAAAATGCGTTGCCATATTATTGATGCATTACCACAAATGGGAGGCCAGTTATCAGAATTATATCCTAAAAAACCCATATTTGATATTCCGGGATTTCCCAGTGTACTTGCCGGGGAACTGATTGATAATCTATATGAACAGGTCAAACAATTTGAACCCGGTTTTACGTTCAATGAAACGGCTGTTCATCTTCTTAAACTGCAGGAAAACCTCTTTGAGGTCATCACAGATAAAGGAACAATACACAGATCAAAAGCGGTGATCATTGCTGGTGGCCTTGGAAGTTTTGAGCCTAAAAAACCTCCTATTGAAAACATCTCTTTATATGAAGAGCGTGGTGTCAATTATTTTATCAAACGCCCGGAAGATTATGCCGGAAAACATGTTGTCATTGCCGGCGGTGGCGATTCTGCATTAGACTGGACGATTCATCTTGCTGAAATAGCTTCATCACTCACTTTAATTCACCGAAGAAATGAATTCCGAGGTGCTCTGGATTCTGTGGAAAAAGTGAAAAAATTGAAGCATGCAGGGAAGATCAACCTGATCACACCTGCTGAAGTAATCGCCCTTAAAGGAGAAAATACGCTACAGGAAATTGTAGTGGAGAAAGAAGGGGCTATCCAGACGATTGAAACAGATTACTTCATTCCTTTATTCGGATTGGTTCCTAAACTGGGTCCATTGGCAGACTGGGGACTGGAACTGGAAAAAAATGCCATTAAAGTAGATAACAGCACTGATTTCCAAACCAATATTAGTGGAGTTTATGCTGTAGGAGATATCAATACATATCCTTATAAATGAAACTGATTTTATGTGGATTTCATGAAGCCGCTATTGCCTGCCAAAGTATTTACCAAAGGCTGAATCCTAACAAAAGGTTTGTATTAAAATATACTACCGTAAGTGGTGTAGAAGGTTTTGACGGAACTAAAAAACAAGCAGAAAAACAAGTAGTAGCAACGATTGACTAATAACCATGAAAGACGAAATAACAATCACAGTGACAGATCAGACCGGTATTCAGCATACCCTGATCTGCCCACTGGAGATGGGACTTACTTTAAAAGATATCTGTAAAGCCTATGAATTACCTATGGAAGCCATGTGCGGTGGAATGGCCATGTGTGCGACCTGTCATTGCTATATTCTGAATGGAGCGGCATCATTGTCTGAAAAAAATGATGTGGAAGATGCCCTTCTTTCAGAACTCTTTACTTCTAAGGAAAGCAGCAGGCTAGCTTGCCAAATCTATCTGACAGCCCAAATGGATGGGCTTTCTATAGAAATTGTGGCAAATTAACAGATTCAAGATACAAGTTTGCACAGTTTATGATGTGATAAATTGTTGGAACTGTTTTAATTAAGTTTAGTAGGGATTTCTAAGACAGTACTATGTTGAAGAAGTCCCTTTTTTACAACCTTTAAAAAAATAAGAATATGGCAATAAAAATAACAGATGACTGTATTAATTGTGGAGCCTGTGAACCGGAATGTCCCAATTCAGCCATTTACGAGGGAGCCATCGACTGGCGTTGGCAGGATAAAACCAAACTTTCAGGGGCTGTAACCTTCCCTGATGGAACTGTGGCAGATGCCAATGCATATAATCAGGCTGTATCTGATGAAGTGTATTATATTGTATCCGGAAAATGTACAGAATGTAAAGGGTTTCATGAGGAGCCTCAGTGCAAGGCTGTATGTCCCGTAGACTGCTGTATTGATGATCCCGATCATAGAGAGTCTGATGAAGTCCTACTGGATCGACAGAAATTCATGCATGAAGTTTAATTTTTTTATAGAATCCATTCCTTCAATTTGTTTTGTAACAAGAACTTACCCTTTCTATACTAATCGGGAAACGAAATATCAATAATAATTGAAACCCTTATTATAAATTATGAAACCGATATTATTTTTTCTCGTCATGTTGTCTGTTTTATTATCAGCACAAACCGATGTATCAAAGCTCAAAAAAGAGTATGCTCAGCTTTTAGAAAAATCCAATTATGGAAATAATCCAAAAGCAGGCAAATATTATGAGGTCAATGGAATCAAAATGTACTGTGAAGTCTACGGAGAAGGCAAGCCATTGCTTCTTATCCATGGAAATGGAGGCTCAATTGTAGATTTTTCCAAACAAATTCCTTTTTTTTCAAAGCATTATAAAGTGATCGTTGCCGATAGCAGGGCACAAGGGAAATCAACAGATAAAGGCAGTGCCCTTACTTACGAAATGATGGCTGATGATTATGCCGAACTGCTTCAAAAAATGAAAATTGATTCCGCTTTTGTAATAGGCTGGAGCGATGGAGGAATTAATGGACTTTTGCTCAGCATGAGACATCCGGAAAAGGTAAAAAAACTTATGGTTACGGGTGCCAATTTAAGACCCGACTCTACAGCAGTGCAAGCTGATATATTTAAAATGGTAAGTAATAACTATGCAAAATTTAAAGAAATATTTGCTGCTAAAAAGGACAAAACAGATCTGGATTATACGGTTCTCAAACTTAAAAGATTGTTGAGTGAGCAGCCGAATATAGATCCTAAAACTTTATGGAGTATTAAAATTCCTGTCCTTGTTGTCGGCGGTGATGATGATGTAATAAAACCGGAGCATACTTTGGAAATATTCAGGAATCTTCCCAAAGCTAATTTGTGGATTTTACCTGATTCCGGGCATAGTACCTTGGTTGTTTATACTGATGAATTTAATGCTAAAGCAGATACTTTTTTTAAAACAAAATACAGGGTGATCAAAGATAGAGATCGTGAGTTTTAAACATAAAACAACACTACCCTCTTCATTATATTTAAATTTCTACACCATTAATAAAGGCGGATGACAACCCGCCTTTATTATTTTATAAATTTTGAAAAAAGACAAACAAATCCTGATGATCAAAAATTCCTAATCTTTTTCTGATTCTGCTTTTCTTTTGTTGTACAGATCTATGTTGAATAAAAGTATAATTAGCAATCTCTTTGGAAGTAAAATTCAATTTGATCATCGCACAGAACTCCAGTTCTGATGTGGTAAGATCCGGATTGATGTCTAAAAGTTTGGGAATAAAATCAGGATATACCTTTTCGAATCCAGCCAGAAATGATGAATCATTTTCTTTAGCCATTTCGATCAATGCTTTAAAGTCCTCATCAATCCTTGTTGTTTCTAAATGATCAATCAGCCTTACTTTCTTTTTGAATCTTTTGTAAATGATTAAAACGATAATAAAAACAATAACGATTGCAATAAGACCATATATCAATATATTTTTCTTAAAACTGCTTGTCTGCTCATTTTGGTTTTTAGAAATTTCTTCAGCAACAGCATGATTAACACCCTCATCCTGAACATGATCCAGACTTTGCTTCGATTTAACATACTGCACCAAATATTGCTGTTCTTCACTTTTCTTGTTAAGCCTTCTATAATCCAATGCTATTGCTTGATAAAGCCCTGGAAGATAAAATGTACGATGTGTTTTTTCATTAATCAATACTGCTGCTTTATAATGTACAATGGCCTTTTCATACTCTTTCCTGGCCCCAAAATAATCCCCGTAAACCAAATGAAAAAAACCTTTTCTGGCAGTATTTATTTTATCATTCTTCAATAATACCTGGGCTTTTTGAAGATAGATAAGTGATGAATCCAGGTTGTCTGAAATATGATACTGAGCTAATTGAGTATGGGTAAGAGGAGAATTATTAATCCATAAAGCCTTATGAAAATAGGTCAGTACCGAATCAATATTATCCTGGCTCATTAAAATACTGGCTCTGCCAGAATACAATTTATCTAAAGAATAATTTTTTTTGTCCTCTTCAGAAATATCTTTTAGATAAGATATCCCTTTTGTATTATACTTTAATGCCGTATCAAACAATCTTAAAACAATATCAATTTCCGCATATTCATAAGAAATACGAGCCAGCAAAACTTTATTATTGGTTATTTTTAATATATTTTCAGCACGTTTATGATAGGAAAGAGCAGCTTCATAATTGTTGATGGTGGCATATATATTAGCTATATTCATATAGCATAAGGCTTCTCCGTCTTTGTACCCCTTTTCTTTTGCTTTTTTAAGATATTGCAGATTAAGCCTTACCAGATTTACATAATCTCCTGATTGTCGTAATGTTTCATTTCTTTTTAATACTGTACGATCAAAATTTTCGTAAGATAATTCTGTGTTTTTGCTATCGCAGCCGGAAAATATAATCAAACAGATATATCCAAAAATAAAAGGAACATACCTGAGCGTATTCTTTAAATAAAATTTCATCATATTGGCATTACAGATCTTTACATCATAAGAATAAATCAAAGACTAGTTATCACAAATGTATTGATATTTTTAATAGAGAAACTTTTTTTTCCATTTTGTCACTGTATTCCTGCTTAGCTTGAAATGATTGGAAATCTGGGTATTGTTAAGTCTGTTTTTCTTTTGATAATCAAGAATTTTCAAAATAGTAACCTGATCATAGGAGCGGAAACTCTGATTAGATAATACATGATCCGTTTCAGAATTTGAGGTTAGTATTTCATTAAGTTTAATAACATCAAGAGCTGAAAGATGATCCTGAGATAAAATACAAGAGCATTGTTCTTTTTTATTTGGATAACAAGCCGCAATAAGGTCTGTATAAATTCTTTTATAATCTGGAAACTCGGAATTTTTCATTGAAATTAATAATATAAAAATAATAGATCTATAGAATTTTTGGCCGAAAACATACTACATAAATAGCTTCCATGTCAGGAAACATAAACAGAATATTTTCTGATCCATGTATATAAAGTAGTTTTCGGAATTCTATAGTCATCCATGACCTGTTGTTTTGTTTTTTCCCCAGAAATAATGAGCTTTAAAATAAACAATATCACCTCTTTGGTATAAATCTTCTTGCGAAATTGAGGTAAATTACTTTTTTTCTTTACATCCGGCTCTGATAAACCGTTTTTTTTAGGAGGCGCATACAATACCAGATGCTGAGAATACAGACGAAAGAAGTCGTACTCCAGCAACTTACTCCATTTCAAAACAATATCAGTGGAAAGTTCTTTTTGTAAAAAAAATTGATGAATGTCCGATTCGGTACATTTCATAAACTGGGCAGCTCTTTCCATCGTAATATTTTCTTCAGCAATTTTTGTCTGAATAAGCTGCCCTATATGAATCTCTTTAAAATTTAACATATTGGTTGATACATTTAATACAACATCATTTATTTCCAGTAATTCCATACTTTTCCATCAAAAAAAGCAACACTTTTACTTGCTCTGTCATAGCACATCATTCCTGGATAAGGATTGGCAACGGAAGTATGCGGATTGGTAATCTGCGGAAGAATAACAGCCTTATTACTGCTTTCGAGAATAAGAACTCCTTTTGCAGCAGATGAACTACTTCCCATGATAATGCTTAATGAAGAACCTGGTGAAGTATTTGGCATTATATTATTACGGCTTCCTACAGAAGAGATATCTATCCAGGCATCATTCTGATACATTCTTATTTTGGAAGTACTCTGATCAAAAATAAAAGTTCCGTTGTTGGCATTGTGAGTTCCTTTGTAGACAGGCGAATTCTGTACAGCCGGAAGAATAATTCCCCTGGTGTTTCCTGCACTGTTGTCAAAATCTAAAATAGTGCTGGTTCCCGTGATATTTGCTTTACCTATTGCAATCTGAGTATAAAAGGTAGTCGGCAATAAAAGGAGTAAGATATTGATGATATTTTTTTTCATAATGATCGTTTATTGGTTACAGCTTTGCTCAATACAATTCCAATGGGTTCCGTTATACAGTTTTACACATTTATCAGCAATGCTATATATCAGCATTCCCTCGCGGGGATCACTAATTGAAGTATCATTATTTACACGACTGATTACAAAGCCTTTGTCCGGAGACTCCAACGCAATAAAACCGTTGGAAATATTTTCCTGCCATCCGGGATTTCTTGTTGTATGACTGGTAATTCCTATCATAGAGGGTATAGTACTCTTTCCTGTTAACAATGGGGGCTGGGTACATTCATCAGGAGCTTTGAAACTTCCTGCTTTGAAAAACAACCAAGAGTCATAGATATTATCATAGATATCTTCTACATAGATCGTAATTGTATTGAGGCCTGCGTGAAGATTGCTATTGAATGTGAGCGTTTTTGAAATTCCATCAGGCTCTGCATAATAAGCTCTTACTCCGGACATATTCCAGTCATTATTCACAAAAAGATTTGAATTTTCTATATTGTTGATATTATCTACAGAAACTTCTCTTCCATCCGGTGTCAACAAAATATTATTCCCGTTTACGATAATCCGGCTAACATCATTAGCAAGGCCTACATACTCCAGATATTCTTCCGATCCAAATACAACCTTACCGCTGAAAGTTCCTGCCGAAGGAGCATTATAGGTAAAAGATATTCCTGCTTTATCAAAATACGTTTTATTGACAAAAGGATCAATTCCGTTTATCCCACTTCCCGGATTGTTTGTAAAACCTGCAGATGTATTATCTGCTAATGAAAATGTTCTTCCAGTTGAAAACAGAAGGGCTTTATCAAAATCTGCAAAATCCGGAGCTGAAGGATACACTTTCCCTATTTTACTAAGGTCATGCATTCCATAAATTGAAGTATTTTTTCCCCAGACCTTAAGATTAGAAACTCTGGAAGAAATATCCTTTCCAAAAAGAAGATTTAATAATTGGCTATCACTCCATCCACTTGCAGCAATAAATCCAGGAGTTCCTGTATTCGAAATTACAGGTACAGCCTGAGCCTTTCCATAAGTAGGAAGTACTAAAAAGAATATATAAAACAGATAAAAGCGGTTCATTGTCTGAAGTATTAGAGTAAGTTTTAATAATAAAATAGTGTACGTTTTTTTCTTTGCAAATTTGATCATGAATACTAGCTCATTACAAGAAACAGGATACAACATATATACTACATACCCTGTAAAATAAGGCACTCATAAATACTTCATCCATTATTTTATCCACCTGATAACAACAATAATAAATTCAACAAATAGTCACCTAAATATGAGTTATCCAAAAGAGATAATTCAAATCATCATTATATTTTGTATATAAACAAAAAAGGTGAGCAAAGCCCACCTTTTTATTATATGATAATTCCTGTTTTTATTGAATACTATTTCCCTTTAATCTCATTGTATATCTTTTGGGTAAAAGGAGTATCTACCTGAAGATCTTTACCATATTTCAAAACGGCTCCGGCAAAAAGTTCCAGTTCATTCTCTTTTTTTCCTGAATGAATATCCAATTGTAGAGATGTTGGCGTTTGGAAAGGAAAAGTGGAAGCTTTTTCAAAAGTTTTTGCTATAATATCTTCCACAAGATAAATTTCTTTTTTGTCTGCAATTTGCTTTATTTCTTTCATAATTTCTGTTGCTTCATGCTTCTGCTTTTCGTCAGTACATACAGTTCCAATAGATGAATTATGTTTAGCCGTTACCAAGCCAAAACTTGCTATGAAAATGAACTTGGTCCAGATATCCGTTAAGGAATTGTCTTTGAAATCAAAATCAATTTTACTTTCCTTAAGAAGATCGACTACCCAGGCCACATCGCTGGAAAAATGTTCCGGATCTTTTCCTAAAATCATCTTTCCTGTTTTTCCTTTATGCTCCACGATTCCTCTTTCTTTAATATGGGAAGCCACATAAATACAGGTTGGTAAAATGACATGTTCAGGAATTATGTTTCGGATTCTGTCATAAATATCCGCTCCATTCATCATGGGAAGCAATATTGTATCTTTGGTAATGACCTCTTTAAGTTGTCTGCAAACATTTTCCAGATCATATTCTTTTACACAAATCAGCACAAGATCAGGATTTTTAATATCACTGATATTCTGCTCGATTGCATTGGGATGAGTACGGTCATTGGGATGTTCCTGCGAAAGTAAGATCAATCCGTTTCTTTGACTTTATTGTAAGTTTCTCCTCTCGCAATAAAGGATACCTTATATTTTCCGGATGCTTCATTAACCTGGTTGATTTTAAAGCCAAAATATCCACCAACACCCCCTAACCCTATAATGACAATGTGTTTTTTGTTCATAAAACTATTTTTCAACAAAGATGGATGAGAAATCTGAATCCATCACTTGACAAATGAAAAGAAATGGTGAATTTTGAGAAAATAAGGGATCGAAGCTGGGAGCGGGAGGCAGGAAATTATAGAGGTTCAAAAACAAACTTCATTCTATTTTTACAGATTTTTTATTATTTGAATGGATTTGTTGGAAATCGCGAAGGCGCTAGAAGATATAAAAAGGTGAGATTATTTAAGACGCAATGATTTTATCTCCAATAAAATTGTACACTGCAGATTTAATAAATACTTCATTCAGTAAAAAGATTATCATGAATAATATGTCTGCAATAGCTTCCCTCTTCACTTATTCACTAAACACTTCAATTAAATAAAAAATCATCAGAAATAGGTCGTCCGCAATAACTCCCAGCCTCCAGCTTCCCGCTTCCATCCTTTATTTACGAATTTCCCTACGGATTCGACTTAATGAACTGTCTTTAATTCCCAGATAGGATGCAATGATCTTCAACGGAACATGTTGAAAAATATCAGGATCTTTTTTCATCAGGCTACAATATCTGGTAGATGCCTTCTGGCTTGCCATTTCAATCAATCTGTCATGAATATTATGATAATTTAGAACAAAAAGAAGCCTGCTGAATTCCCTAAATTCCGGAATATTATGAAAATTATACTGTACATTTTCCAACCCGGTTTCCCAAAACGTACAATCTGTTACAGCCTGATAGGTTTCTTTGGTGGGTTGTTGCCTGAAGAAAGATAAAAAATCATTTACAAAACAAGGTGCTGCATAAATATTGGTCGTTATCTCCTCGTTATCTTCATTCAGCAGATAAGAACGTACATATCCTTTTTCAAGAAAATACGTTTTGGTGCTGATGGTATTTTGATCCAAGAGAATAGCATTAGCCTTTAATTCAAACTGAATAAAGGTTTCCGTGATTTTTTCAACTACCTCTTCCTGAATGCTGAACAAGGAATGGAAATAATTGTTGATCGATGATTTATCCATTAGAAATACAATACTACCTATTTGGCCGACTAAAGTAGTGATAATTCTATGAATTTCATTTAGTTTAGTTTCACCGCTTTTGTTGCCATAAAAGTTGGCAGGTATTGATCAATTAAAAATCTTGGATGGGGCTGCATTTCCTCTGTAAAATCGGCAATCATAAAACCAGCCTTCAGCTGCCCTCCAATCAGATCAGAAAGCGTATGTCCAAAAACCAGCGCTTCCTGATTCGCTATTTTTCTGGCAATCTGCTCTTGATCCAGGTCTTTGATATCCGCAAAAGGCAATGTATATTTGGGTCTGATAATCCCATCTGCCATGTCCTGTGGATTGCGATCTGCTACAAAAACAACCGGGTTGAAAAAGCTGGCCAATAAAGAACCTCCTCTTTTTAATACTCTGTACGCTTCTTGCCAGACAGGATTTACATCTTCCACATAATGATTGGAAATAGGATGAAATACAATATCAAAAGATTCGTCTTCAAAAGCGCTGAGGTCTCTCATATCTCCCTGAATGGTTTTTAAAGACAACCCGTCTCGTTCTGCCACCCTTTCATCCTGTCTCAGCTGTTCTTCCGAAATATCAAAAACGACAACATCAGCCCCTGCTGCAGCCAGTACCGGAGCTTGTTGCCCGCCCGCAGATGCTAAACATAAGATTCTTTTCCCTTTTATATCACCCAGCCATTCTTTCTGTAAAGGCTTGGGGGTAAGGTGTACTTCCCATGTCCCTTCTTTTGCTTCATTGATCAGCTCTGTGCTTACAGCCTTAGACCATTCGTTTTGTTCTAATGCCTGTTTATTCCAGGCTGACTCATTGTGATGTAAAAAGTCAATTTTTTCTTCTTGCATATTAATTATTCTTTTTCATTGGCATTATAAAACATTTACAATGCATTACAGTATTCAAATATAGAGACTTTAAGAGGTATCGGCATTGAGAACACTATTCATTTTCATGAAAAAGAACTGAATTTGTCCTTTCCTGATTGGTTATAAAAAAAACGGCCGAATCTTTTTCATAAAATTTAAAAATCACAAACCAATAAAAAAAGCCCGACATATTGCCGGGCTTGTAGAATATCTCATCTGCTTATCTCGAAAGAATAATCTTACGGGAATACAACTCCCCTTCTTTTGTCTGAAGGTTAAGAATATAGACTCCTCCAGGAAGAACAGCTGGCAATTCAAGCGTTTTTGTTCTGAATACTGAACGATAGACTTCTTTTCCGGAAATATTAGTAATGGAAACAATGGAATTTTCCAAAGGAATATTGCCCTCGAGAGTGATTTGTCCTGTAGTTGGATTAGGGGAAACTTTAAAAATTTCCTCTATAGAAACTGTATTGGAACTTATTTTATTAGCACGTCGACTACAGAAAGCCATATTTGTACCATAAGAACAATATAGATCCTGGACTTCATCATCAGTAAATTTTCTATTATAAATTACTAATTCGTCCAGTTTACCCTGATTAAGAGAAAGTGTAATCGAATCCATTTGGCTTCTTCTCACCGGATCCCATTCTCTACAAGAGCCTACAGGGCTAATTGGAAATCCATCTAGATACATACAAATATTATTACCACTATACACCAAAACAAAATGCTGAAGCTTATCTCCATTTCCGGTAAGATATCGAAAAGTGTTTGGATCGTTATTTAAGTCTGCATAACCAGAAAATAGTTTTAATTCTGCTCCAAAAGCCGTAAGACGGAGTATACCAGCATCCATACGAGCCCAGAAAGAAACTGTAATATCACCAGTTTTAAGTTGAGAAGGTATCTGTGGGCTTATAAGTCTTATTTCTTTGTCAGAAGAAGATGTAGCAAGCCCCTGATCACAAATCAGATTATTCTGATACAGAGGACTATAGTCAGGATAATTAGGATAGGTTGGATAAGGTGTAAAATTAAATCCGGCTATACTTTCATTACTATTTCCATTAAATGAATAGTAGTAAAAAGGGTCAAAAGGAGGTAAACCACAGCTTGTAAAATAATAAGCATAGTATATTCTAAGCTCATCATTCAGATCAAGCAATCCGCCATCCAGTTTTACCCTTACCCTGTCAAATCTTTTCTTTGGGGTCAACTCAATTGTTCCTCTTTTAGTTCCCGGATCGGTATTTAGCATGGTATCATCTACCTTTTTAGCATCTCCATTAGAGACATTTCCTAAAAAAGTTTCGACCTCCATTTTTTTCAACAAGCCAACAGATATCTCAGAATTCTTAGCGCCAATACCAATAATGACTTTTCGAAAATTACCAGCAACAGCCTCAGGAAAGATTAAAGTTTGTGTAACATTGGCTCCCAATAAAGATAAAGGAACCTTTATTGTAGAATAATCATTTTCATTATTCCCTATAGCATTTTGAGGATTCGCTACAGAACAGTTAACACATAGCCCACTCACTGCATTAGTCTGGCTGGTTACATAGATCTTGTTTTGTGCGAACGAAATAGCACTTAAAAACATAAAAAAGTTCAGCCATGATATCTTTACAAGATAACGATTGGATAAAAAATTAATTTTCATAGTATTAAAATTTAGGTTTGGTTTATATTTTGAGCATACCCAAGCATAATCCCATTAAAAATGGCATCATCTTCTATTTTTAAAAAGTGAGACTTAACGGATAACCGTATATCTGCGGATATTTCTATCCTTTATCTGTACTGTAAGACTATAGCCCTCCAAAGCATCAGACAGAACTTCAAATACTTTTGATTTGAGTTTTCCATGATACAACTCTTTTCCGGAACTATTACAGATCAAAATATCAGGAGCTAGTAAAGGAATATTTTTGTCAATCCTTCCCCTCTTGTAAACAGAACTTTGGCAAGCAGATACAAATGCCTTTGCAGAAACAGTCTTAAGGGAAAAACATGTCTCAGGTAATAAACTAATTTTCATGTGTGTGGCGTTTTAAGTTTTAAACTTATTCAAATCTAAACATAATAACAATATTATTGTCATATTTCCCTTGATAATTGCAATAAAATATTAATTCAATAATAAAAATTAACATTATTGGGAATTTCACAACATGAAAAATAAAATTTAAACATTTAAATACCAATACATTACAAGATGAGACTCGTCCATAATCTTGACAATTATCCCAAGATGAGACTTTTTCAATAAAGGAATGTATTACATACAAAGTAAATAACCCAAGAGAGTAAAATCTATTTCCATTCTTATGTTATGTACTTACAAAATCTTTTTATTATTTTGCCTGTTCTATTCAATCAAAAAAGCTAATGACTAGATGAATGATATTATATTAGAATCAAAACGTTTAACCTTACGCCCATTCGGTGAACAAGATCTTCCTACTGTGCATGAAATGCTTATAAAGCCTGAAAGCACATTATTCAATCCCAGTTCTTACGCTGAAGATGAAAAGGAAACAAAAAAAATAGTGGATGCCTGGAGGTCAGAAACAAAAGATGGGCAAAGCCGTAAAAAGTTTACTTTTTTAATAGAAACAACCACGGATTTTACCTTTGTGGGCATTATTGCCATTGATCTTATTAAACTTCATTACAAAAATGCTGAAACATGGTATAAACTTAGCCCTGAAGTCTGGGGAAAAGGATATGGAACGGAAGCATTAGAAAGAATCATTCAATTTGGCTTTGAAGAATTAAAACTCCACAGAATTGAAGCAGGCTGCGCTGTTGATAATATTGCTTCTTATAAAGTCATGGAAAAATGCGGAATGACAAGAGAAGCCCATCGCAGGAAGTTACTTCCCTTACAAAGTGGATGGAGTGATAATTATGAATATGCTATTCTCGAGGAAGACTATTTTGCGAAATAATAAACTAATCAATAGTTTTTTGGGTAATCCGCGAAATAAAAACATGAGGTTTTATGATTCTTAGAACTCTAGTTTTTATATCACGCAAAGATTTATTTTCTGATGACATACTCTTAGAAAGCTAAGGGAGAATCTACAGAATTGATTCATCTCTTAGCTTCCTTAAAAATAAAACATATTTTAAATAGAATTTTGCGTTAAATTTATAATTCAACCATTACTTTTTTTTAAAGCTGAGATTCAAACAAGTGTAAACAAAAGTATTAAAGTGAATACAAAATAGAAATTCATCCACAAAAAAGATCCATATCTAAAAATATTGAAAACATTTTTTAAGCCACGAATGCACGAATGCCTTTCTATTTGCACATTCATGGCATTTATTAAACAAATTATCAAACATTTTCTTCTATAAAATGTACTTTATATCTGTTCCAATATTCCATATAAACACGATCTGTATCCCCATCTAAATTCAACTGGTACAATCTGAAAGTTACCAAAATATCTTTGGGCTGCCATTGCTCTTCATAGGAATAACAATATTTCATTCCTATTTTCTTCATAACATTCCCACTCCGTTCATTATGAATATCATGTGTTGCTGTAATATAAAGGAGATTGGAAGCTCTCAAATGAACCAATAGTGCCTGACATGCCTCTGTAACAACCCCTTTATGCCAATGCTTTTTACTAAGTCCATACCCAAGATCATTACTTTCATGGTGTGCAATATTAATATATCCGATAGGCACATCATTGGTCTTCAAGCATATTGCATACCGGTATCCTGTTTCATTTTCATACGTTTTAATATAATGCTTTACTAAGTATTCTTCTGCTTCTTCTACGTTCTCAAATGGTAATAAAGGTAAATATGTATTCACTTCAGGATCATTCATCATGTGATAAAAAGCTTCAGCATCTTCCAGTCTAAATCTCCTCAGGATCAAACGTTCTGTGTGTATATCAGGGGTATTCTTCATTTTCTTTAACTAATCAGTTATATTTAAAATACAGTTTCTGTACCATATCGACTTATTAATATAATAAAACATACTATTTTTCATCATATCAGGCTCTTTTTTTAACATTATTACAAAGGCATAGAATTTTAAAAACATCACAAACACAAACACAAAATACTGATTTAAAGCAACATAAAACATAAAACACACTAAAAAGGCATAAAAACAGAACCATTTCAACAAGCTCATTCAGTCCTGATTTTGAACATTTTTAAAAGGTTTTTGGTAAGAATGCAGATGCTGAAATGATGTAAATTTGCTATACTCAATGAAGAAGTCTCTTTACATATCAATTACTTTTATACTTGTCCTGTTTTTTACATTACTACTGGGCTTTGCTCACCACAAGAAAAGTAATATCTCTGTGAGTTCTTCACAAGATCAAATAAGTTTCAAGGTATCCAATTCTGTTCAGCAGCATGACTTATTGTTCATGACCTCAATTGCTGAAAATGACTTTGATGTTGACAAAACTTTTTTTGATCTGCCTTTTGTCCTTTTTGAAAAAGAAATGTTTTCATGGGGATCTGCATTAAATTCTAATGTGATAATGAATTCTGAAACAGAATGGGTACATCATTATCATCTTCCGAAATATCTTTTATTCCATAATTTAAAGATTAGAGCATAAGCTCTTCCCTTCTTGTAAACCTTAATCAATAAGGACTTTACAAATATTCTCTCATTAAGATTATCCGAAAAATTCAGATAATCAGTTTCACCTATAAAAATATAAGCTATGCATGAATTGAGTATAGTGAAGGATATCTTTGACACTTTGGAAGAGCATTATGATGCTAAAGTTGAAGATATCCAACAGGTTCAGGTAACGGCAGGACTCCTTTCCAATGTTCAGCCCGTCCTGATTCAGAATGCTTTTGATGCCTTCATTACCGATCATCCGTACTATCGGGAAATGGAACTCGAAGTACTCGTCAATGATATTATTGCTCATTGTGACCTGTGCAACAAAGACTTCCAGGTCAGGTATCACAAATTTGTCTGTGAGGACTGCAAAGCTCCCTCTTCCAATATCGTCCAAGGGAACGAACTCTTTATTTCAAAAGTAATTTTTAAACAAAAAGACCATTAATATGTCAACAGCTAATCCAAAAAGTTTAGGAAACCGCGTAGGATCGGTTCAATGTGATAATACCACTCTTCATTTATTAAAGGCTAATGATTTTGTAGCCAAAGCCATCAGAGACCGCTTAAAAGATGTCTGCGTGATCAATGTGTGCTCTTCTCCAGGATCCGGGAAAACAACATTAATGCAGGAAACCGGAAAACGACTGGCACAGGATCTTACTATTTCAATCCTTGTGGGCGATCCTGAAACAGAGCGTGACGCCATCAGAATGCGTGAAGCAGGAATCAATGCTTTACAGATTGTGACTGGCGGAATGTGCCACATTGAGGCTCAGATGATTTTGCAGGCCTTAGATCATATTGATTTAGAAGGGTTAGACTTATTATTCATCGAAAATGTAGGAAACCTTCTTTGCCCGTCTGCTTTTGACCTTGGGGAAGATTATCGCGTCACTCTTCTAGCTTCTACTGAAGGGGATGATAAACCTAAAAAGTATCCCCGCATGTTCCTAACCAGTGAACTGATGCTTGTTTCTAAAGCGGATTTACTTCCTTACGTTCCATTCTCTGTAGAAGCGGTAACAAAAGATGCCCATGAAGTAAACCCTAATCTTGAAGTAATGACCATCAGTACGTTAAACGGTGACGGAATTGACGAATGGTGCAACTGGCTGAAAGAGAAAGTGAAACTGAAAAAAGAAAGCGCAAAAGAAGCTTAGTATGAATACAGTACAACCAGTCGTAATTGATGAAGTAAAAATGGGAATTGATCTGAACGGTCAACATTCTGACATTCTGGAACTCGAATGGTTTGAAAACAAAAAGCAAAAACTAACCCGGACTACCAGATCCGGGCTCGTTTTGGAATTGAGATTAGGAAACATCAAGGAATGGCAACAGGGAACCAGCTTATATAATAATGGTCAACTGATCGCAACTATTGCCATTAAAACCTGCCTTACCATAAGTTTTCTTGCTGAAAATGATGCCGAAGCGGCAGACTTCTGTTACTTTATCGGAAATCAGCACCTTCCGGTATTTATCACATCAAATCAACAGTTCGCTGTTCCTTATGATGGTCGTCTGTATGAGCAGCTTTCTTTAAGGTACGGTAAGCGTATTGAGCTGATGGATGCTCAGCTTTTATCCCATCAATCCTTACGTTATCTAGCAAAAAATAGAATCTATGAAAATTAAAAGTTTGTTTATTATAAGTTTTTCTGCGATGCTGCTGGCATTTCAAAGCTGTAATAACCCGAAAAATTCCAGTCCTAAAGAAACCTCAGCGAATACGAAAGTATCAGCAACCGACAGCAGAGGTAAAAAAATTATTCTTCCTCATGAAGCCATGCGCATTGTTGTGCTATACAACGCATTGGTTGATGATGTTTATATGCTTCAGGCTGGTGAAAAAATGGTAGGAATTCCCCAACAGATCTACGAAATGGAAGATACCTACAGATTCCTTTCCAAGCTTGATGATCGTATTAAAAACAAAAGCATTGCGACTCCTACTTTCGGTGGACAGTCCAGTAATGCGGAAAGCATTGTAGGCTTAAAACCCGATTTGGTACTGACCTTTAATACAGATGAGGATAATATCAATCAGATTGAAAACCTTGGAATTCCGGTATTTACTTTTTCTTCTTTAAATGATGAAAAGATCCTCGATGAATTAAAAAATGTTGGAAAATTGCTTGGAAAACAGAAACGTGCTGAAGAAGTTACAGGATATGTTGCTGAGGAAGTAAAAAAAATGAGAGCTTCTCAGGTTACTTCTCCTAAAAAGATCTACTATGCATGGTCAAAAGGGCGTATCATGTCTACATCAGGAAAAGGAAGCCTTATTGATATGGCGATCACCCTTTCCGGAGCTCAGAATGCCTGCCTTGTTCCGGTGGAAGCACCCAATATCAGTGCCGAGACCATGTACAAGTGGAATCCTGATCTTATCGTGCTGTGGAATTCAAAACTATCGGACGTTTATAGCCTTAAAGAACTGGAAGCGCTTCCTGCTGTAAAAAACAAGCAGGTATTTGTAATGTCACCATCGTTTCCATATGATCCGCATACCGTGAAGTTTATGTTGTTTGCTAAGCAACTGCGTCATTGGTGTATGCCGGAATATACACAGGAACAACTCGATCAGGATGTAAAAAATGCATTTGAAGTAATCTATGGTAAAAAAGGATTAATCTGATGATAAAGAGCATTAAAACAGTTTCTCTACTCATCCTGCTTCCTATACTTTTGGTGTTTGTTTCACTGATTATAGGTTCCAGCCAGAATATTGGCATGGGAGAACTGTTTCATCATATCGCTCTGGAATTGGGAATTTCTAAAGATGAAGCGGTTTCTCAAGGAAGTCTGCATACAATTTTATGGCAGGTTCGCTTACCAAGGATTGTTCTTACATTTCTTGTTGGGGGTTCTCTGGCCTCTGCCGGAGGGGTTCTGCAGTCTGTTTTCAGAAATCCGATCGTTGATCCGTTTACATTGGGAATTTCTTCAGGTTCCGCATTTGGAGCAGCATTAGCTATGTTGTTTCCCATAATGGCAGTCAATGTTTCGGCATTTATTTTCGGAGTTGTAGCAGTGGTCATTACCTATCTTGTCTCGTATGCCGGAGCTAAAACATCTATTGTCAGTATGGTACTTGCCGGAATGATCGTATCAGGGGTATTTACAGCTTTCCTTACCGTTTTACAATATCTGAGTGATCCTTATAAATTACAGGCTATTGTACAATGGACTATGGGAAACCTGCATACCGCTTCATGGCAGAAAGTTCATACAGCTGTATTTCCCATTCTTATTGGTTTAACAGTCATTGTTGTACTTCGCTGGAAACTTAACCTTTAGCGTTGGGAGATCATGAAGCCATGGCCGTTGGAGTAAATCCAACAGTATTGAAACTGATTTTAATGGCAGTAACTACGATGATTACGGCTTCATCTGTAGCTGCAGTGGGGGTCATCAGTCTGTTTGGATTGATAGTTCCCCATATCAGCAGAATGATTTTTGGCCCGAACAACAACATTACCGTTTGGGCGAATATCAGTATCGGGGGAACATTTTTATTATTGATTGATGATTTCTCGCGTACTGTAATGCCCTTTGAAATTCCGATCGGAGTATTTACCATGATTATCGGAGCTCCTATTTTTATTTATCTCATGCGTAGAAACGCTATAAACTGGAACTCATGAACAGTGTGATTAGTATAGAACAGCTTTCTTTTGGTTATGGAAAAGATCAGGTGCTGAATAATGTCAATGCAAAATTTGCAAAAGGAAAACTTTCGGTCATTCTAGGAAGAAACGGAAGTGGTAAATCTACCTTGTTTAAGATCATTGCCGGATTAGAAAAAGACTACCAAGGAAAAGTATGGATTGCCGATAAAGAACGCCGAAAAATAAAAATAGGAAATACATCACCTGTTCGCCTAGGATTTTTAACCCAGTTTCATCAGACTACTTTTCCCTTTAAAGTTTTTGATGTGATCTTAACAGGCCGTGCTTCTTTTTCCAAATTCTCCCCTAAACAATCGGATTATCAGGAAGTAGAAACCATTCTGAAGAAATTTAATTTAACCCACTTAAAAGATAAGCCTTATACTTCTCTTTCAGGTGGTGAACGTCAATTGGTTCTTTTGTGCCGGGTATTGGTTCAAAAACCGGACATTCTCATGCTGGATGAACCTATCAATCATCTGGATCTGCATTATCAGGTTGCTGTATTGGAAGCCATTCGTCAGTTGGTGAATGAAGGAACTACGGTTTTATGTGTTATGCACGATCCCAATCTGGCCTTCATGTTTGGTGATAATTTTTTTGTAATGCGTCACCATGAACTGGTAGCTGTTCAGTCGTTGGAAACAGATGAATTGAAACAGCTTCTTGAAGAAACGTATCAGGTTCCTTTACTCGCTCTGGATAATCAGGGAACTCCCATATTTGCCCCTCAATTAAAATAAAATATATGAAAGATCATGAAGAAATAACAATTTCATTGGTTCAGGATTACCAGGTATTTGAAGTCCTTCCTTATGTCATGGAATTCAGACGCCAATTATATCCTTTATTGGATCCATTGATTGTACCTAAAGACCTTGTCAATTTTGAACAAAATTATCTACTCTCTCCCACCGGAGCCTTTTTACAGGCTCGAACCACAGCCGGAAAACTCATTGGTGTTATCGGAATGATGCCCTTTGACTATCGTTTTCCTCATCTGGATATTGATGAAAAAACAACCGTAGAAGTCGCAAGATTATTCGTCAATCCAGAATATAGAAGAGCAGGAATTGCCACCCGACTGTTCCAGGAACTGGCAAAAACAGCTCAACAGAAAAATATAAAAAGATTATACCTGCATACCCATCCTTTTCTGCAGGGAGCGTATGACTATTGGCTCAAACAGGATTTTACACTTCTAAAATCTTGCTATGAAGGAACTTACCCTACCCTCCATATGGAGCTTATGATTTCAGAAGAACAATAAATACTACAATTGCGTAGAAAGATACAATGAAACACACAACCAAAAAAGTATTGTACATCAATGGTATAATGCTCTTAGTTCCTTTTGCTTTATCCGCACAGGAAACCCATCCTATTTTCGGAAAAATATTGAATCAGGAGGGAAAAATAATTTCTAATGCCTCAGTTTCCATCAACCAGGGAACTACGACTACAACGAGTAAAGACGGGAAATTTCAGTTTGAAACCCCGGTTCAGTATCCTGCTCAATTAATGATTGATGCCAAAGGATATTCCGGATCTCATATCACTCTGGATTCTCTTTCTTATGACGATAAAAATGGGATTACCATTCATTTGGCTGAAAATCAAACGGATCTTCAGGAAGTTCTAATTACAGCCCGTAGAAATAACTCTTACCTTACCAATAACCTGGAATTGGGTGGTAAATTTTCAGGAAACCTAAAAGATCTACCACAATCTGTATCTATTGTCAGTAGTGAATTTATGGAAGACAAACAGGCATATACTACCCGTGATGTCGTACAAGATTTAGCAGGCGTAACTACAGCTTCTTCTTATGATGACCTTATTATCCGCGGGTTTAAAAGTGGCTACGAAACCGGAATCCGACTTGTGAATGGACTCCGTTCGGGATATAGTTATGGGAATAGTTACTACCGCTCGCCTTTAACAATAAACCTGGAAAGTGTTTCTGTTTTAAAAGGCCCTGGAGCTTCATTATTCGGAGATGTAACTCCCGGAGGAACCATCAATATGGTGACTAAAAAGCCTTTGGATAAACAAAAGGGATCTATTAATTTCTCCGTTGGTAGTTTCCAGACGATTCGTACCAGTGTTGATTTGACAGGACCATTGGATAAAGAAAAGAAAATCCTATACCGCCTGAATGCAGGGTATGAAGACAGCAAAACCTTCCGAAATGTCAATAAGCAGAAAAACTTTATGATTGCTCCATCATTTACTTTCAAGCCTCTTGACGGAACTCAGGTAGATATTGATCTGGTATACGACCAGTTTCATGGATTTCTTGACAGAGGAATGGGGTTGAGAAACAATGACTTTTATGCTCTGGATCGTTCTTTTACATTAAGCCAGCCATCGGATTTTTATAATACCAAAACCTTATCATTCAGTGCAAGACTGAGCCAACGTCTTACCCATAACCTTTCATTGAATGCAAGCTATATGAAATCCATCTATCAGGAAGATGTGAATGAACACCGTACTCTGAACAGCTATGCAGATGCCCCCAACAACACCATCATGAATATGCGTTTCTTTGACCGTCATGGAAAAGATTATACGGATAACTCTGTAGTGTATTTAAAATGGGATCTTACCGGTCATAAGATAGAAAATCACATCGTAGCGGGAGTAGATTATGCCCAATATGAAGGAGACAGCAATAATCAGCAAAGAGAAGCAAGACAACAAAAAATTGATGGAAAAAACATTCCATTGACATTTGATCTTAACAATCCTACTTATACTACTCATGACCTGAGTAATTATGTATGGCTGGCACAAGGAAGTTATCCTTTTTTAAGCCCTTATAAAACAACCGGAATCTATGTACAGGATCAGATTTCATTTGCAGACCGATTCAAACTTATTGTGGGACTTCGTCACGAACATTATTATTCCGAAACAGTAAGTGGTAAAGATCGCTTTAATGCTACTCAGAATGCTTGGTTACCTCGTATTGGACTGACCTATCAGATCAATGATCAGATCAATTATTTTGCAAGTTACTCACAAGGATTTGCTCCTGTTGGGGCTAATTTTATCCAGAACTATCAGGATTATGGCGCTGATAAACCTTTTACCGCCGAACATAGCTTCCAGATTGAAACTGGACTTAAAACCGGATTCTTTAAGAACCAATTACAAATGGATTTATCTCTTTTCCAGATTGAGCGTAAAAATATGCTGATTGCAACAGGTGAAATCAGTACAACAGGGTTTCCTGTCTACAGACAATCCGGTGAAGCGGTATCAAAAGGTGTAGAACTGGACATCCGTGGACAGTTGACCAAAGAGTTTCAGGTTATGGGAAATTATACCTTTAACGATACTGAAGTAAAATCTTCTTCCATCGCCTCTGAGGTAGGACAAGCTCTCCCAGGAGCCCCTAAAAACATGGCCAGTATATGGTTAAAATACGTCATCTCAACCTCAGCTTTAAAAGGGCTTGGTTTTGGTACCGGATTGTATTATGTAGATACCAGACGTATGGACAACAGCATCGGAAAAGACAGCAACGGAAGTGCTCTTTGGGGGCAATGGCCTTCTTACACCACTGTAAATGCAGCCGTTTACTATCATATCGGAAAAATGAAAATGGCAGTGAACGTCAACAATATTTTCGATAAATACTACTTTCTTGGTGGGTTCGATTATACACGAGCCTTTCCGGGAGCTCCAAGAAATGTAACAGTTTCTGTGGGGTATTCTTTTTAAACTTATTTTTAATCTTGATAAAGCCTGGGCTGTTTTTTACAGTCCGGGCTTTTTATTGGATTGGAAAGCGCAAAGACACAAAAGAATGTAAATGGATATCTTTTTAAGACGCGAAGATTTTATCTCCGATAAAATTGAATACTGCTAAGCTTTAATATGGCCACGGATTAACGAATAAAATGATTTGACATTGGCTTACAAGCCCGTGTAATCTATATGGTTCAAAAAAATTAACCACAAAGGGAACATAGATTTTTGCGTTGCATATAAATTATTTATTCGTGAATTCGTTGCTTAAAAACAGTTATTCATTAGCTAATGTATTAATTATTAGCCTATTTTTGTAACTCAAATCTATTAAAGACACTGCTATTTTTCATTATGGATAATGACTTCCAGTTTCATTTCATCGAACCAGATCATAGCATTGCAGATTTTGTAGAAAATCTGGGAACATTCCATAACCGATCCAATGAAGTGAAAGAAGTGGTTATCATTCCGGATGGAAGGGTTGATCTATTTTTTATGCAATCACCTTCAGAACCATTTCACATTGCTCTTATCGGATTGGAAACCTATTCTGAGCAAAGACAGATAGCCCCACAGACCCAAGCTTTTGTAGTAAGCTTTAAGCCCATTGCTGTTGAATATATTTTACATACAACTATTGCTGATGTATTAAATTCGGCTAAGGAGTTACCTCCTGATTTCTGGAACTTTAAAGCTGAGGATTTACAGGATTTTGAACTTTGTTGTACAAAAGCACTCCAAAAGATAAAAGAGCTTATTCCTCAGAAAACAGATGAAAGGAAACATCTACTTTTTGAGCTGATCTATGCATCAAAAGGAGAAATGAGTGTGACTGAACTTTCTGAAAAAGCGGGCTGGAGCAGCAGGCAGATTAATCGTTACTTCACGAAACAGCTGGGATTATCTTTAAAGGCCTACTCTACTATTCTTCGTTTTAGAGCTTCTTTGGAACATATTGCACAAGGACGATTATTTCCAGAGCTTAACTATACGGATCAGAATCATTTTATTAAGGAAGTCAAAAAATTTTCAGGAGTGGCTCCCAAAGAATTATCAAAAAATAAAAACGACCGATTTATACTATTATCAGTGTTGAAAGGAAAGTAATTTTGTCCTATACAATTTAAATACAATGCTGATAGACAATATATCAATAGCCATCGTTGGTGGTGGTCCTGCCGGACTTACCCTGGCCAGACTTTTACAGCTGAAGAATGCCCATGTAAAAGTATATGAAAGAGATTTTAATAAAGAAGCACGTGTGCAAGGGTCTCCGCTTGACATGCATGAAGATTCCGGACTGGCAGCTCTGCGCAAAGCAGGATTGTTAGACGAATTTAAGAAGACATTCCGTCCTGGTGCTGATAAGATGCTCATTGTAAATGAGCACGCAGAAGTAGTGTTCAGCGACCATGATACTAAACCGCAAGAGGATTTCGGAGCGGAACATTTTCGCCCTGAAATAGACCGCGGCCCGTTGAGAAATATGCTTTTGGAATCTCTTCATCCGGAGACTGTTGTTTGGGACAGTCACTTTCTCTCTATGGAACCTCAGAATAAAGGCTGGCTACTTCATTTTAAAAACGGAACATCTGTTTATGCTGATCTCGTGATTGCAGCAGATGGAGCCCATTCTAAAATCCGGCCTTATCTTACAGACAACAAACCTGTTTATTCAGGAGTGATTATGCTGGAAGGAATGGTTTCAAAAGAACAAGCCCCCAACATTAATGCATTGATTAATGGCGGGAAAATAATGGCTTTTGGCAATACCCAAAATATCCTATTAGGCCAAAAAGGAAACGGTGACCTTGGTTTTTACGCCAGCTTTAAGGCAGATGAAAATTGGGCCAATAATATTAATCTTGATTTTTCAGATTCTAAAGCTGTTCTCCAGTGGTTTAAATCAGAGTATCCGGAATGGAGTGAAATATGGTACGAATTGTTTGAGAATGCTACTCCTCCTTTTATTCCCCGTCCTATTTACGCCATGCCACTAGATCAGACCTGGAAAACCCAATCTAACTTAACATTAATGGGCGATGCCGCCCATGTTATGCCGCCGTTTGCAGGAGAAGGTGCCAATATGGCAATGCTCGACGCCCTTGATCTCAGCGAATACTTAACAGATACCTCTTATCATACTTTACAGGAGGCTATTTCCCAATATGAAATCAATATGCAGAGACGAGCTGCAGCTGCGACTCGGGAGTCTCTTGAAAACGGAGAGCGGATGCATTCTGAAACTGCTTTAGCCACCATGTTGGAATTCTTTAATGGACATATTTTGCCCTAATTTAATTTGAACTCGTTCGAGGTATTAGCATCATGAAAAAGGCTGCCTCATATAAGACAGCCACTTTTCCCCACTAAAAAAAATAATTCTTCTTCTCTCCGTTAGATCCTGATTTTGGAGATTCATTTGTGTTTTTAATTTTTTTATTCTTAATATCTACTATTTTTCTAAGTTTTGATATTTATAATAACATCCGATAGGCGAAGCGGAGATTAAAATACCTGTTCTTTTATTACCTGTAATGATATCTCATCTGAACCTATCTGCAAATCTATATTTTAAACTCAAAAAAGTAAAAAATTAACCTACTACTCTGATACAGCACCAAATTAAACAACTAATAAACAACTATTTAAATCCAATTTAAAATAAAAATAAATAGTATCAAAAATCATAATATGAAGAGAAAAAGCGTAAAAAAAACATAGAGGATGTATTTTAGATGTAAATCAATAAATGCATATACAAGAGTATATACCGCATATCTTTTTCAAATTTCTACCCATTTTTAACAAAATCACAAACACCTGACTAACAATTAATTGAATGCGATTATATCAGCTGTAGTATTCGTGTAGTAGAGTGTTTTTTCATTATTTGATAAAAATTTTTCAAATTTGAACCGAGAGACCACAAAGAAACTGAGTGGCGAAAAAAAATATTTCGAATACTGTCTGATATAATGAATCAGGCAGTTTTTTTTCATGAGTCCAAATGGTCAGAAAATAGATAAGAATTATTTTGTCAGAATATTGAACTTTCTGAGTCTAATTTATTTTTGAATGTTTGGAGTTAAATAATGATGTAATGATTATCTTCTTAGAAGCAGCACAAAGTGTCCACTGAGCTTAAAAATCTTCATAGCGAGGATTATTCCATACAATACTCAGATTCCTTTCTTAATCACTTTATATTGTCAAAAAAAACATAAATATCTGTTTCCGTAGGAATATTCATTTTTTTTCTGATCCTATACTTCTTCTGCTGAATGGTTCTATGCTGAACAAGTGTATAGCTGGCAATTTCTTTGGAACTGAAATGCAGCTTCAGCATGGCACAAAAAATCAATTCTGAATTTTCCAGACTAGGATTAATGGCTAAAAGCTGATCTAAATATCCAGGATATAATTCTTTAAAATAAGAAAGAAATTCAGGATCATTTCTCTTAACCAATTCGATTATTTCTTCCTGTCTGTTATCATTAATCTGAATTTTCAGATTTTCAGCTTCTGATGTAAGGTCTGCTTTTCTTTTTCTTAATGTATTGATGATTCTCCACGCATATATGGCCAACAATGAAAGTCCGGCAAAAGATAAGAAAACGACCCATTGCACCTTATTTCTATGCTGCTCAGTACCCGTTTTTGCTTCTGAAATAAAAAATTCCATATCCTGGTTAATTGTTGCCAGTAAAGCGGTATTGGCTTTATTCTTAGCTTCAGTATATGCATTCAGATAAAAATAAGCTTTTTCTTTATCTCCTGTGGCTGCATATAAAGACCTCAGATCATTATAAATATATTTAGTGTATTGTGCAAAAATACGCCTGGTCTTCTTATCGATTTCCAAAGCTTTCATAAATTCTTTTTCAGCTTTATCATATTCTCCATAAGCTACATAATACTCTCCCATTACCGTATGGATATTAAGAGCTAT
This sequence comes from Chryseobacterium tructae, assembly GCF_030409875.1. NCBI lineage: Bacteria > Pseudomonadati > Bacteroidota > Flavobacteriia > Flavobacteriales > Weeksellaceae > Chryseobacterium > Chryseobacterium tructae. The sequence continues at coordinate 3,265,340 of NZ_JAUFQR010000001.1, forward strand.
AGCATCGTCTTTTTTAGACATACTCATTTTATCATAAGCTCTTGTGATGTATTTATAGGCTGAATCTTTATTTTTATAGTTGTAGATGTAATCACATATAGCACCATCTGCAATCCCGGTATTATCCAGCATTCTTGCTTTATGGAAATATTCCAGTGCTTCCTTAGATTTCTTTTTTTGGGTGTAATAATCTGCTTGCTGTAGATAAATATTATAGAGAACCGTCTTTTTTAATTCGGAGTTTCTACTTTTTTCAATATTATTAAAAGCCTCATTATTATACTCAAATGCTTTATCAATTCTTCTTAATTCAGAATTAAACCTGCCATAATTATTATAGAATATTGCCTTATGCAAAGGATTATCAGAATTTTTCAGAATTTCTTCGGCATTATTAAAAAGGATATTGGATTTCTGATAATTTTCCAATGACATATTAACCCGGGCTAGATTGATATAACACAATGCTTTTCCATCTTCATATCCAATCTTATCTGCTTTTCTATAGTATTTTTTATTAAGATTAACCAATAAGTTATATTCACCGGCAAGACGCAGCTCTTCATTCTTCTTCATCAAGGGAATATCAAAGCTCTTTTCATATTTCCCGGAATCAGGACTGCAGGAAATTAAAAGAATAAGTACAATAGAAAGTAGGATGCGGATCATAATGCTTTTTCCCTTTAACTGAATTTTTGTAAAAAATAAGATTAAAAAATGTTTTTTTCCAATTTATGATATTACATTTTTTTTAAATGATCTATCAATTCATAATATTTAGCTGTTTATTGTATCAAAAAAATCATAGATATCCTCTTCTCCAGGAATATTAAGTCTCTTCCGGATTCTGTATTTTTTCTGTTGTACAGACCTATGCTGAACAAAAGTATAATCAGCAATCTCTTTGGATGAAAAATGAAGTTTTAACATTGCACAAAAAGCCAGCTCAGAGTTTTCAAGATCCGGGTTGATCTTTAAAAGAGTGCTTATAAAATCCGGATACAGCTCCTTAAACTTCATCAGAAAGGAAGAATCATTTTTTCTGGCAAGTTCAGTAACCTCCTTCAGCATCTTTACTTTAACATGAGTCTTTAATTCTTCGGTTTCTTCTTTTAAAGCTTTCTTTTTTAACCTCTGTGATTGAATTGTCTTTTTAACATATATACCGGAAACCGTAAGCGCAGTAATTGATAATGCAATGGCTAAAGGCAAATCACTTCTATGCCAATCTGATTCGGGCTTCATTTCAGAGATAAAGTTCTCCGTAGCCTTATTCATAGTATTTAATCGGGCTACATCCAGCCGCCCCTCTTCTTCCATGTACTTTTGCAGATAATAATAAGCTTTACCACCATCATCTTTCTTTTTATAGAGTTCTGCAAGAGATTTGTATACATTATTGATGTGCGAAGAATAAGTTCGTCTTGTTTTTATATTGATTTCCAGTGCTTTTTTAAGCGCTTTTTCAGCTTCATCATTATTATTGATCGCATTATAATAATATCCCATGGTATAATATACCCAAAGAGATTCTGCATCACTGGTTTTTTGGCTGAACATCTTCTCTTCTGATTTTGCAATATAAAGTCCAGCAGCATCAGACTGATGTCTGAAAAGATAATACTGAGCTACCATACAATTGCTATATGCTGAATTTTCCAGCTCGTTCCCCTTCAAAAAAGACTTTAAAGCTGTTCCATACCAAGCCTTAAAAGTAAAATAAATTCCCTTATTGATATAAAGCCGGGAAAGGAGCTTATTTTTAAGTTCCGAATCCTTTGCTTTTTTCAGATAAGAAAATGCCTGGGTATTATATTCTATGGCCTTATCATATAGCTTAAGATGAGAATAATATTGGCTAAAATCATCATAGAAGGCTGCTTTATGAAAACCGTTTTCGGAATTTTTCAGATCTTTTTCAGCTTTATTGAAAAAAAACAATGCTTTTTCATAGTTTCCGGCAGATACATTTACCTCTGCCATATTAAGATAGCAAAGACCTATCCCTTCTTTGTATCCCATTTTAGCTGCTTTTTTCAAGTATTCAATATTGAGTTTGATAAGCGCCTCATATTCTCCGGAAAGCTGTAGATCTGAGCTCTTATTAATCAAAGCAACATCGAAGGCATCTCTTTCTTTATCCTGAGAATTCGTATTGCAGGAAACCATGTACAATAGCAGCCCCATGCTTACAGCAAAGACCATCATCCTTCGTATGATTCCTGTATATGTTTTATTATTTTTAATAATGATCTATTTTAATTTTTCTCCTTCTGCTCCATTTAAAATACTCAGTATCCTTACTTATTATCCTTTATGAATGGGTAAAAAATAGACTATAAAATGGATATTTCAACCAATCTCTGTTATAAATATACATAATTTATACCATCAATTTTCAAATAAAATCGCTTCAATATGAAAAAAGAGACTAATATCCATTGCCTTCTTTTCCCATATTATATTTTAAATTTTGATTCTATTTTTTGATTAAAACCCTCAATCCTTCCCCAAGGTTATAAGATTAAAATAAGTATTCTGTACTTACAATAAGACTCTCTGAAATTACTTTTGTTACATTTTCGCTTCCATTTAAATAACTCATTTAGTTATTTTTTACTTCCAATAAAAACGAACCTCCTATATTTCTATGTTTAGAAAAATTAATTCTAAATTTATGATCACAAAAAATAATCATGGATATTGAATATCGAAAATTGGTTCCCTACGAAAGCAAAATGTATAGGAAGATTCGTCTGGAAAGTCTTCAACAATTTCCAGACTCTTTTGAAACCAATTATGAAGAAGCGTTGAACACAGAGAAACTCAGAATGGAAATTGATATAGAAAATCAAAATCCTAAAAAATTTGTTTGGGGTGCTTTTATTGCTCAAAAACTCATTGCCCTTTGTGCTTTTGTTATTGATGACAATAATGTGGGAAATATTTATCAGATGTATGTAAAGAAAGACTTTCAGGGGGAAAATATTGGTTCAGGATTAATACAAAGCGTCATTCAAGAAGCCAAAGAAAAATTCAATATAACCGAAGTTTTTTTGGAAGTTGCTGTTAAAAATCATCCAGCCTATTATCTGTATAAAAAAAATGGATTTGAAGAGGCTGATTGTGAAAGAAACGAGACTTCAGAGGTCATTGTCATGAAATATACACTATAATAAACAAAAAAGAACTACTGAAACGGTAGTTCTTTGTATTTGTGACCCCCATTAAACATGTTTCGATTATACTTCACTTTCAGAAGAACAGCAATTTTTCTTTCGTTATTTTGGTGAAAAATTTTGGCAACGAAAGTTCAATGAGTTTTGAGTTCATAGCTAAGAAGAAATCAGAATAGGATTATATATTAAAAATAGCCTGAATATTTACTTCGTTTATTCTTTTTTATCACACTTATAAGAATTATTTTTTTTAAATTTATACAACAAAAAAAAACACAACTATGGATTATACAGCACTTATTATGGGGCTTTTCTTCTTTATTATTGGTATTGCCCTACGCTACTGGATTAATAGAAGAAAATTCAATCGACGCAACGCTTCCGGTTTGGAAGGTTTCTCCAATTATGAACGGGCTACTGCCACCAGGTTTCTTGAAAGGATCGGTAAGCTGATTGCTTATGTATGTATCGCAGTTGGTTTATTATTTTTACTAATGTTCTGGCAGGATAAAAAGAGATTGGACAAAGAAGCTCAGAAAAATATAGAAATGCAAAAACCTCAGAAATAATCTTCCGCAAAACTCGTCTATCAATCAGGAGATAAAAATCGATTAAGCTTAAAATATATTTACCCAAGCCTTTACCCTCTATTGTAAAGAAAAAATGGATACAATACGTAAGATTTTATGTTTGGTTTTTTCAAAAAATTGGAATTCAACGGAACAGCTTTTCCAACACCAAAGATAAATTCCGCACTACAATCTATATTATTAATAAACAATATAAAAAAACAAAAAAAGAACTACTGAAACAGTAGTTCTTTGTATTTGTGACCCGGCTGGGATTCGAACCCAGGACCCATACATTAAAAGTGTATTGCTCTACCAGCTGAGCTACCGAGTCGGCCACTTACTTTTTAAAGTAAATCCCTTTGTTTAAGAGGTTGCAAAGATATGAAAATATCCTTTAAATACAAGCTTTCCGATGCTTTTTATCGAAAAAAAAACGATTTCTATTTCCGAAAATTATTCATCTATTTCTTAATACCTAAAAAAAACACTACCCAATAATCTGACCTCTAATTATTTGTAAAAAATACGACATGAAAAATTCCCATATCGTATTCTAATAATTCTATCGAAAAAATTATTCTTTAGATGAATTCATGTTTTATTTACCAAAGAAGTGGAGCTTTATCCCCTTGTTTATTTTTAGCATAATAAAGAGAAGGAAGCACCTTAGAGAGATAAGTAAATTCACTATAACAATGTTCCATCAGTCCAAATCCCACGTCATCCGATAACGGACTTTCACTATCTGCCATTAAAGCGCCAAGATAAAAGTGACTCCTCAATGTACAGCCCTGTACCGTGTCCCGAACCACATGAAACATATAGCCATCGATAGGATCACAATTGGCATCCATTGGAGTATTTTCACCAAAACCAATTCTTCCATACACAACAGCACTTACAGCTCCATCAGCATAAGCCTGCTTTAAAATATCAGCATCAAAGATTTCTGCAGGATCATGGAATTTTATGGTAGCAGATACAGGAGGAATGTCTCCCAGAGATTCCGTAGCATGAATTGTTGCCCCAATATAATTTTCATTTTTGATCCAGTTGTTATCCCAACCTCCATGTTCCACATGATCATGAGGATGCCAGAGCTTAAGATCTTCCGTTGTTTCAAAATACTTAAACCACCAATCCAACATTTTTCCTTTACAATGATGCAAAACGTTCCTCATAGCAATATGAAGCATTCCGTTCTCTACTCTCCGGATTCCAGCCTCCAGTGCGATAGGTTGAGGAGATAAAAGCGCATTAATATCCCTGAACATTTGTTCTTCTGTTTCCTTTGTCGGTTTCATACGTGATATTTTAATTACATTATTTGATTTTACAATCGAAGAGCTACCAAGGCTGAAGTATATTTTGATTTCTTCCATAGCCATCTTGATTGTTATACAAATTTAGATTAGCTGATCACAGTGATTATTGTATTATTTTCTAATCCAACAGGACAATTTGGAAATTGAAGACCACCAAATTACCGGCTTTCTGATATCTAAGCCATACAACGTAAAAATGTATTTTTAAAAAGAAGGTGACAACTGTATTTACAAGCAATTGTTATTTTTTTTGAAATCCTCTGGGGTATGTCCAGTTTGTTTCTTATAAAATCGGGAGAAATAGGCCGGATCGTCAAAGTTAAGATCAAATGCAATTTCTTTTATCGTTAATTCTCCGGAAATAAGCATTCTTTCTGCTTCTACTACAACTCTTTCATGCAGTAACTGTGTAAGGGTCTTGTTCATTTTTTCCTTCAAAATCTGATTGATTCGTTTTTCACTGATCCCCATTTTTGAAGCATAAAATTCTGCTTTACGTTCAGTTTTATAATAGTCATCCATCAACATAATGAACTGATATACCCTTTTCTGATGGAGATCCTGGTTCAAAAAATAGTGTTGACTGGCACGAATCAGGTTTAACAGAAAGGCTTTCAGTAATGATTTTAGAACCAGATAACTTCCCATTGAGTTTTGACATTCTTTCTCCATCAATATTCTGAGGTATTGTAGTATTTCTACAACATCATTATCCAAACGAAGATGAGTGTACTGTCCATGCATATTGAAAAGATTGAAAACATCAATTGCAAATTCCTTATCATCTTCTTCCAGATATTCCCTTTTAAAGGCTATGACACAACCTTTCTTCTTTTCAAAACTTATTCTTTCGGAACGGTATAACGGAATTAAATACATAGAATCTTCATCATTAATTTCCGGATCATTTTTGGACCAAATCATTTCAAAAAAGCCAGCCCGCTGAGGATTCTGCATATAAGTATCCTGGCAATGTTGGAGGTCAAAAAAAGTAAACTTTGATGGATCGATCTGGTGAATGAATTTCATATTCCTGATTCAATTGTCCTACAAATATACGTGACTATTAGGTGGGAATACAATAAAAAAGAACCACTGAAACAGTAGTTCTTTGTATTTGTGACAGCACAGAGGTGTGATTTTACATTTTTATAAAAAATTAACCTTACTTGATTACTGTAGCTTTAAAAGAAAAAGATAAGCCAGCAATAGAACCAGCATCATACATATAAACAGTTATCGTATTGGCGGACGTTACTTTAGCAGTGTAGATTGGCGGAAAATCTCCTGTTGGAATGTTGCCTAACGGGTTTACAATAACCGCATCCCCTACCGCTGCTCCATTGACTGTTATAGTAAATGCATTAGGTGTACTCGCTCCCGGCATAGTCACAGTATTAGTTCCTGTTAGCAGTTGTGCTCCGCCACTACTGCTTGGTGCAGCCCAGGTTCCATCGCCTCTAAGATAAGTAGAAGAACCTGCAGTACCTGCAGTAGTCGCTATTTTTGCTACTGTTACAGAAGCATCTGCTATCTTGGTTGTAGTTATCTTATTGGTTCCAATGGTTAATGCACCAGAAGCATTTATAGTGGCATCTCCACTCATATTCACAGGAACTCCAGGTGAAAAAGGTGCTGATGAATTAGTCAAAAACAATTGTCCCCCGCCAGTTCCATTAGAAAAACCTACCCCCGTAACACCAGTTGCTCCTGTAACTCCCTGAATACCTTGAGCGCCAGTAACACCAGTAGCTCCGGTAACTCCTTGAATACCTTGAGCGCCTGTAACTCCTGTTGCACCAGTAATTCCCTGAATGCCCTGAGCGCCCGTAATACCAGTAGCTCCGGTAACTCCTTGAATACCTTGAGCACCTGTAACACCCGTTGCACCAGTAATTCCCTGAATACCTTGAGCGCCTGTAATACCAGTAGCTCCGGTAACTCCTTGAATACCTTGAGCACCTGTAACACCCGTTGCACCAGTAATTCCCTGAATACCTTGAATACCTTGAGCGCCTGTAACTCCTGTTGCACCAGTAATTCCTTGAATGCCCTGAGCGCCCGTAATACCAGTAGCTCCGGTAACTCCTTGAATACCTTGAGCGCCTGTAACGCCAGTAGCTCCGATAGCTCCCTGAATTCCTTGAGCACCGGTAGCTCCCGTTGCACCTGGAATTCCTTGAATACCTTGAGCGCCCGTAATACCAGTAGCTCCTGTCACACCCTGGATACCTTGAGCTCCGGTAGCTCCCTGAGGGCCAGGAATAGAACTTCCTGAAGTTTTTGCATATAAAGCATAAGGGACACTTAGCAACTGTGATGTTCCTGTTATGGTATAATTATTGGCTCCATTAGGATCCGTTTCTATTTTTATAAAGTAAATATCTGCCCCCCAATTAATGGTAGAATAAGAACCACTCACTAAAGTACCAGTTCCGATTTTTACACTTACTAAACCATTATTATTGGTAGATTGAGTTTGAGTTTCTGAGTATACTACAGTTCCTGTTGTGGAGCCTTTCAATATAGAAAATCTCATTCCTACATTCTGGTTACTTACCAATTGATTACTTGAATTTCTAATAATAGCCTGGTAGCTCATTGCATCCTGCACTTGCGAGAACATGAGAGCAGAAGCCAAAGAGGCTGCTAGAATGGAAAGCTTTTTCATAGGTAATTAGTTTTATATTTTATTTATTTTTTAGAACCTTAAAGATTTTGATATCTTTCCCTTCTTTTGATATTTTTAGTAAATAAACAGAAGCAGGATAAGACGTCATTGTAATTTGAGTTTGTGACTGAGTGATAGGCTGACTTGTCAGTAATTTACCGCTGCTATCAAAAAGGTCATAACGGTATTTATTGTAATCTTTAAATCCTACTTTCAAATTAAGAATATCTGTTGTAGGGTTGGGAAAAACAGCTAAACTCAAATTGATTTCAGCAATCTCAACTCCTAATGTCGGTATGATCTCATAAGGCCGCTGAACACCAGCTGCAACACTTCCTGTAGAAGAAGTTATTGTTTCATAAAGCTTTGGCCCACAGAAGCTGTAACACTTCCAGTACTCCCTGACATATTATTTCCACTAGTATTTAATGTTTCCTGCGCAGAAATCTGAATAGAGAAACTAACAAAAAATAATGAAAGTGTAAAAAATGTAGTTTTCATATCATACATGTATATATTATTAGTTTTTCAAATATTATTCAAATATATAATTATATTATGATAAGTATATTAATATATGATTAAAAATATAAACATTACACCAACGGTGTAATATATTCCTTATTTATACGATCATTTATAGCTTCTCCATTAGATCTTAATGTTTGAAAAGACTAGATAAACTCTCTTAAATAATCCCTATTTTGCTTTACAGAAGGACAATTTGGTCTTAGAAGAGCTGCTTTTTCATTATATTCATTAGCTTTTTTATATTCACCTAAAAAAGACAGGCACACACAAGCTTCAATATTCGGTATATATCCAACATAATCAGAAAATACAAAACCTACTGAATGAGATTGAGGTAATCTCGTTGCCAAATCAAACCATTTAAAAGCCTGATGATAGTTTTGCCTATCTTTATAATAATATCCTAACTCACAACAGATTTCCGGTCTGGGAATATCATATTCAAAGCTTTTCAACAAGGTTGGTAAGATTTTCTCTTGAGCACCAATTCTTTTATATTCAATCGCTAATTGCTGGCAGCAGGTAACCACATCTTCTATCCAACCTGATTCTGATGCTAAAAATTTTTCAAAAAAAGTGATTGCTTTAGTTGTTTCATTATGGTCTTTCAATTCTCTTGCATAATAATACAGCTGCCTTGCAGAAAATTCCTTCCCACCAGCCTCTAAAGCTTTATATATATCAATATTTCTTGTTGAAATCGCTTCAGACCCCTCTTTTTTATGCCAAATTTCAATGTCAGTATGGTGTATATTACCCACCAAAGGAATACATTCGTGAACAGGATCAATCCATTGATAATTTTTACTCTTTTTGAATAATCTTTCCCGTGTTGAATAAAAAGCCGGATTATCGTTGTGGTCGAACGATAAAACATATTTCATCGTAACCATTTCAACATCATCATTCAACATTTTCTTCAATTCATTAATTTCCTTCACTGATTTTTCTGGCACCACATCATCAGCATCTAACCACATCTGATAGCTCATGGTCGCTTTAGAAAATGCAAAATTACGTGCCGCTGAAAAATCATTAATCCATTCAAAATCAAAAACCTTGTCTGTAAATTTCCTAGCAATTTCTTTGGTTCTGTCTGTAGACCCTGTATCTACTATAATAATTTCGTCTGCAAATTTTGTTGCACTTTCCAAGCATCTGCTTAAAAACTTCTCCTCATTTTTAACAATTAAGCACAAACTTATTTTCATGGATTTTTAATAATTTTTATGGATATAAATATACCAGTATTAATTGTAGATTGTAATATGTATTCTTATTGAAATAGTCATTCAGATTCTTCATTTCGGATCAGTATTAAAAATGGGGAAGCAAAATATTATGGGTATTGAATTCTTTTAAATTTAACTGAACGTTACGATTGAATTCTATCCTAAGAAGAAATAACAATATGACTATAAGAAGGGAATAAAACGAAAAAAGAACCACTGAAACAGTAGTTCTTTGTATTTGTGACCCGGCTGGGATTCGAACCCAGGACCCATACATTAAAAGTGTATTGCTCTACCAGCTGAGCTACCGAGTCGGCCACTTACTCTTTCAAGTAAATATGTTTTAAGAGAAAACTACTGAAACAGTAGTTTTTATTTGTGACCCGGCTGGGATTCGAACCCAGGACCCATACATTAAAAGTGTATTGCTCTACCAGCTGAGCTACCGAGTCGGCCACTTACTCTTTCAAGTAAATATTTTTTTTAAGAGAAAACCACTAAAACAGCAGTTTTTTTTGTTTGTGACCCGGCTGGGATTCGAACCCAGGACCCATACATTAAAAGTGTATTGCTCTACCAGCTGAGCTACCGAGTCGGCCACTTACTTTTTTAAGTAAATCCCTTTGTTTAAGGGACTGCAAAGATAGGAAAATCTCCTTTAAACCCAAGTCTTTTTAGACTTTTTTATCATAAATTTTCACGCAAAATCAGCAAACATCTGTTTATAAATTAATTATGTTAATTATTTTTTTTTCAAAAATTCCAAATTGGTCAAATCCTCAGAGAATCTTTTGATCAATCAGAGCCTGTACATCCTCAGATAAAAATCATTTCATTTATTTTTACTGTTTATCATTGGATTTCTGATAAAGATGTTTTATTTTTGAAAAAAGTGGTTATAAAAGCCATTATTTGGTTTATTTTCTCACAATTAAATCATTCTCAATCAAATCTTTCTGTTTTATTTTGCAGTTCAATATTTATGAAATTAATTACTCCCAAAAGATTAGTCGATGGTGATAAAGTGGCAAGCATTTCTATGTCATGGGGTGCAGCCGGTGATCTCCCATACCGATATTTAAAAGGCAAAGAGCGATTGAATAAGATCTTCAATCTGGAAGTTACTGAAACTGAGCACGCCTTGCAACCAGCACAATGGATCTATAATAATCCGGAAGCAAGAGCTCATGACCTTATGGAGGCATTTCTGATCCTTCTATAAAAGCCATTATTTCAAATATTGGTGGGGATGACAGCATCCGAATGCTGAAATATATTGATTTGGATATCATTAAAAATAATCCTAAAATATTTCTAGGCTTTTCAGACAGTACTATTACTCATTTTATCTGCCTCAAAGCAGGTTTAAGCTCATTCTATGGCACTTCCCTACTGGTTGGTTTTGCAGAAAACGGAGCCATGCATGATTATCAGATTAATGATATTAAACGTACTTTGTTCTCTCCTTCTGTAATCGGCCAGATTCATCCTAACCGGGAAGGCTGGACGACTGAATTTCTTGATTGGTTTGATATTTCCCTACAGGATACTAAAAGAAAATTAACTCCACCTTCAGGATGGCGATTTATGAGAGGAAATTCTATTGTTCAAGGACATTTGATTGGTGGTTGTATGGAAGTTTAGAAATGCTTAAAGGAACTGACTATTGGCCAGATCCTGCTATATGGAAAGACTGCATCCTCTTTTTTGAAACATCCGAAGGCAAACCTCATCCTGATTATGTCAGATATTGGCTTCGAAATTATGCGGCAACAGGAATTTTGAAAAATGCTAAGGGAATAATTTTCGGGAGACCTTATGACAATCTTTATGCTGAAGAATATGAAACAGAAATATTAAAGGTTCTGGATGAAGAAGGTTTATATGATCTGCCGGTTATTACCCAAATGGATTTTGGGCATACCTGCCCTACTTTTACTCTTCCTTACGGAAGATTGGCTGAAATCAACTGTATACATAAGACGTTCTCTATTCTGGAAAGCGGAGTTCTGTAAAGGATCATAGTATTGGAGGTTTTTCGGCGGGCCTTTGGCCCGCCGAAAAACCTCCAATACTCCATCTGCAAAATGAATTTTTATATTTTCTCACAGATTTCACGGATCACGCAGAGCTCTCCTCTTTATAAATACTTATAATGTATATTAGTTGTCTAAATATTAATATTTAAGTTCTTTCTGCTGGTATTCAAAAAGCTCTACAATAGTATTTGCCAATTCCTTTCCATGATGCTTTTCAACCAAATATAGCGCAGCATCTATTCCAGCTGTTATTCCCGCTGTAGTAATCAATTGTCCTTGATCTACAAACCGAACATTTCTTTTCACTATGCTTTCCGGATTATATTGTTCTAAGGCATCCAGCAACATAGAATGGGTGGTAATTTCCTTATGATTCAGGATTCCTGTTTTAGACAGATGCATACTTCCTGTACAAATTGTAAAAACAACAGCTCCATTTTGATATTGATCTTTGATCCATTGCATGACTGTATTCTGAAAATCCTTATTCTGTAAGTATTCCATCACATAATCCGGATTAGCTCCTGGAATGACAATCATATCTGGCTTGGGAGCTGTTTGTATATCATAAGTCGGAACAACAGTCATGGTATTAGCTTCCATGCATACAGCGTCTTTTGTTTTCCCAACCGTATAACAATGATAGCTTCCTGTAGATATGAGATCCGCTTTAATAAAAACATCCAGCGGACCATTCAGGTCAAGAGCTTCTACCTGATCATAAATCAAAAATGCTACATTCATTGTCTTGTTCTTTTGTTGTTGATTCATAATGATATTCTAAAAATTAATAGTTTAAATAAGGATATGTTTTTCCTTGCTGACAATTGGTTATCAGCCTTAATAGATTATAAAGAGTAAAAGAATTATTCGATTCCCGTACAGGTTTTACGGTATTGTACCGGAGAAATGGAGAGATATTTTAAAAATAGCCGACGAAGAGAGACTACGCTTCCAAAGCCACACTTTTCAGCAATCATTTCAATGCTCATTTCTGTATATTCCAACATATTTTTAGCCTGATCTAATCTCATTTTTTCAAGAAACCGACCGGGAGTCATTCCTGATTCTTTCAAAAAGACTCTGGAGAAATTACGAACACTCATATGTACAGATTCGGCTATAAATTCTATGCTGATCGCCTGCCCCAATTTGTCTTTAAGCAAATCCCTGATCTCCTTTGTGAAGGGCGACAGTATTTCATAATCAGAAATAGCATTTCCAAACTGAGATTGTGTACCTGGTCTTTTCAAATGTAACACAAGATGCTTGGCTACTTCTGAAGCAATTGACTTTCCGAAATCCTCCTCTAATAATGCCAGCGCCAGATCTATTCCGGAAGATACACCTCCTGAAGTATAAATTCCGTGATCATGAATAAAAACGGATTAATATTCACCTCCAGTTCAGGATAAGTCCGTTGCAGTATATCAGCATATTTCCAATGGGTGGTCACTTGTTTTCCCTTTAACAATCCGGCTTTAGCTAAAACAAAAGCCCCCACACAAACTGAACCTATACGCCTCACCTTTCCCGTCATATTTTGCAGATAGGAATAAAGGTCTGCATTGATCTCATGTAAGGTTCCAAGATCTGTACCCGCCACCAACAGGGTGTCTATCGGAAAGTCTATGTCATAAATGGTATGGGTACATGACAAAGGAATTCCTGAACTTGAGTATATTATTGTATTGGCGGTTCCGGATATTAAATGAACTTGATATTTTTGAAGGACTTTATCATCTGACAAAAAGAGATTAGCTCCTGTAAATACATCACACGGTCCCGCAACATCCAACAACTGAACCTGTGGTAAGACTAAAAGTGCTATATGTTTTATTCCTGATTCTTTTCCTGCATTTTCCATATCTCAATTTGTATGATACAAAGGTACAGAGAATGTAATATGGCTGCAATGACAAAAAAACAACAGTTTCGGCCATCTTTATATTTATTTCTATCATCAAAAAAGAGACTGCCTTAAAAGGCAGCCTCAGCACTCTCACTATAAAATTAGCTAATAAGCTATACTTTTACATTAAACAATTATGCGGGCGATAACCTGCGGGATTTTAAATAAAGGGCTGTACGATTCAAATAGGGAAATAAGATGATCAATAGTAATGCACCTGCTAAAAGCCATACCATCATTTCATAATAGTCCATCGCAAAACGGACATGATCCTGAACGTTAAGCCTTCCTACCAACAATTTATTGGAAGCCTTTACCGCATGATCTTCAAGCATTCCTTTGGCTGTAAGTTTGGCAGTCTGTTTATGAAGAAAGTCTTTTACATAGGGATCAACCGCTGTTACATGATCCTGAAAAGCATTATAATGACGACTTTTTTCAAAAAGTTCAAAAAAGTTGATCAATGCAATACTGGCACAAAATCCAAAATAACGAATCGCTAAAGCGGTTGCTGCTGCAGATGGCCCCATAGAGGCCGGAACTGATGATATGATATAAATAATTGTCGGAACCATGATTAATCCTACTCCCAATCCCTGAAGAAATAATGGAATATAATAATTGAATTCATCTGCCTGTACATCAAAGGAGTAATACATCAAAGCATGAAATAAAAGCAGCATCAGAAAACCCGGCACCCAGATATATTGTATCTTTTTTTTCTGTAAAACCATACAACAGGCTATGATAACTCCAATAATTAACCCCGAAAGATTAAATACATTGATATAAGAGATATAAAATGGATCCAGATGCAGTTCTGTTGCAAAAAAGCTGTTTGTAATTCCTGAAGCAAAACGACAAATATACATGACGAAAAGAATCAATACTCCGACTTTAAAATTTCTGTATTTGAAAACCCTAAGGTCTATATAAGGTCTTTTAATTGAATTCTGACGGAAAATAGATATCCCGATCAAGATAATGATCGTTATTACACTTCCTAAAATCCGGTTATCTTCCAGCCAATAATATTCCTGTCCAAAAATGCTTATATATCCTACCAGCACTAAAATCGTACTCAAAACAGCAAAACTCTGCCAATCCAATTTATACAAATGAAATCTCACATTGGGTCTGTAGTTCGTCATGGACAGTGTCAGAAAAATAAGTCCCGGCAGATATGAGAAGATCGCTGTTTTATACACGATATTAAAATTATAGGAATCTATAAGATCTGCCGTTAGCAGGTTATTAAAAGGTAATGCACAGATCAGAATTCCAAAAAACACGGAAAAACTGACTTCCCTTCCCCTTTCACTGTTTAACCGCGTAAAAATCAAGGTCAATGAAAGGTTGACATTTCCGGCAAATAACATTCCCTGAATAAAACGTATGGGAAAAAGAATATAAACTTCACGGGTAAAATAACATATAAGACAAGCTACAATCTGCAAGGTCGTAAATAGAAGAAAATATTCCTTCGCGGCCAGAAAACTGAAAAATCTTCTTTCCAGGCTATAAAATCCAACATATCCGGCATAGAATAAGGCTACTGAAAACTGTATATCAGCAGGTTCACTCCCATAATATCCTGCCGCTGCATTAATATTGGTCAATGGGAGAAAGAAAATGATAATTCCCGGTAAAGTCATGGAAAAAAGAATAATTTTCACCAGCCATTCCGGTGCCCACCTTTTAAAAAAGGGCATTTGTCTTTTAGCCATTAGGAATGCTTTTTATTCGCATATACATTTACATTCATTCCCATTTTGAGAATGTCGATCTCTCGTTTTTTCCCTTCTACTCTAATTCTTACAGGAATACGCTGAACAATTTTCACATAGTTTCCGGTAGAATTATCAGGAGGCAGTAATGAAAAACTGGAACCTGTAGCCGGAGACAATGAAATAATAGTTCCTTTGAATTCTTTATCAGGATAAGAATCTGCAACAATTTTCACCTGATCTCCAATTTTCATATCCTTGATCTGGGTTTCTTTATAATTAGCCACTACCCATTTATCAGTTTCGTTATTAACGATAAATGCAAGTGTTTCTCCGGCATCGATCATTTGTCCGACCTCAACAGTTCTTCGTCCCATTCGCCCATCATATGAAGCTACTACAGCGGTATAACTCACATCGAGTTTATGACGGTCTAATAAAGCTTCTAATCTTGCAATTTCAGCCTGAACGACGGTTTTTTCGACCTGAATATCACTAATTTTAGATACAGAAGCAGCATAATTATCCTGGGAAGATTTATAATCACTTTCGTTAACATCCAGTGTTGCTTTTACATCTTCAAGTCTCTGTTTTGTAGCAGATTCTTCATCATAAAGCTTTTTATAACGGTTGTAATCAAGTTGTTGTTTCCACACTTTTGCCTTATTAGCATCTACTTGTGCCTGTGCAGCAGCAGCTTCCTTCTCGGTTGTCCCCGTAGTACTTTGTAAGACTTTCAATTGTGCACGGGTTTTCTGAAGAGCAGCCTGAGTTTGTTTTTGCTGAAGAACATATTCACGATTATCAATTAATAAAAGAGTATCTCCTTTTTTTACTTCCTGATTTTCCTCAAATTTTACGGCTACAATAAACCCGCCTGCTCTTGAAATAACAGGATTTATATATTCCTGAACCTGAGCATCATTGGTCTGTTCATATCTGTAATAATTTTTTAGAGTAAAACCGCCCCAAACAGCAAGTGAGGCAACGATTAAAACTGAAATCCATCCTGTGATCTTTGTGATCAATCTGTCGGTTGGGGTATATTTTTTTTTCATTGTATTATAAAACGCCTGTAATATTTTGTAGTAAATAATAATTGTTCTGTGCCATGATTTTCGCTGCTTCCAATTCAAATTTTGTCTGAAGTACCTGGATATCTGCATCCAAAAGCTCTGTAATAAGGGAGGTTTGGTTGAAATAAGTATTTTTGATAATACGTGCATTTTCTTTAGCTTGGGCGACATTGGTTTCAGCAACTTTGATCTGTTCAAGAGCCTCCTGATATCGTAAATAGGCTTCTTTTACCTGTTGTCTTACCTTATCTTCCGTATCTTTATGTACCTCTTCTTCTTTTTCAAACTCCAGCTTAGCAGCTTTTACTTTATTGGTATTGTGATACAGCGAAGAAATGGAAAACGAAGCCTTAAGTCCCACTATCCCTAATGAATACCAATAAGGATTATAAGGGTAAAGGAAAATCTGTGGATTGGCATAATAAAATTCCCCATACATTCCTATTTTAGGGAGTACATTAGCTTTTACCTGCTTCAATTTCAGTTTACTTAATTCTGTTCCCTGTTCAGAAACATGATAATCAAATGAATGCTCCATCGCCAGTTTCAAATATTCTGCGTAGGTTGTATTGGCATCCCATTGTACAGAAGGAGCTTCCGGAATCACGATCTGCTCATCAGGAACTCCTAAATAATATTCAGTTTCTGCATGGCAATCAGAATATCATTTTGAATCGTAATCAGGGTCATTTTACGTTTTGAAAGTTCAAGTTCTATTCTTAAAACATCACTTTTCAAAACCACTCCGTTCTTATATAAAGACTTGATTTCTTTAAGCTGTACTTCCTGGTCTTTAATATCCTGTTGAATAAGATCTCTGAATATTAATGTTTTCTGAAGTTCTAGATAAAGGGCTGCTGTTTTATAATGAATATCGGAAACGGCCTGTTCTTTTTGAATTTCTTTAACCTTCTGCAAAGTTTGGTTTTCTTTGATCTTAAGATTAAGCTTATTTCCGTTGTAAATGTTCAGGTAAAAATCGGCTCCTACTCTGTAAAGGGTGTGGATGACCTCATGTTGGGTAGGCTTGGAAAATATTCCGTTTTCATAGATGGGGATGTTGGACGCTTTTTCTGCAGATCCTTTAACTTGTATTTCCGGAAGTCGCTCTCTTTTGGTGTCTTTTACTTCGGCTTCCGCGATGTCTACATTAATGGTATTGATTTTAATATGACGGCTGTTTTCTTCAGCTCTTTGCCATGCGTCTTTTAGGGAAATCCGTATGGTATCATTTCGTGGACTGCCTGTCTGAGCTGATATTGTGTAGGAAGCTCCTAGCATCAGCAATCCGGTGACATACATTTTCATTTGAATTTTTCGAATTATTGCACTGCAAATTTATTGGCAATCCTGAAATTATTTTTATCTAAAATAGTCAAGTTTTACATGATTCCGGCCAAATTGTTATATTTGCATTTTCATCAATATTTTAGTTTTAATATGGGATTAATTGCAGCACTTCCTGACATCGATAAACACGAGAAAAGTGTATTCGTTATGCATGAAAAATCAGAGAAACTCATCCCTTTTCATAAACATACCAAAGGGCAATTGAGCTACGTGGAAGGCGGTATTGCCTATATTACCATCAGTAATCGAACCTATGTAGTTCCTGCCCGACACTTCTTTTGGATTCCTCAGGGAATGGAACATATTTTAGAAGTTGGGCATACGGCTACCGTTCTACGTTCTTTATATTTCTATGCCTATGATGATTTTTTGGATCCTTTTTATGGCAGACTGGGAATATATCCGGCGTCGGAACTTTTAATCCAAATGATCAAATATACAGAGATATGGGACGAAAAACATGTTACTGATAAAGATGAAAATTTTGAGTTCTTGGTTGCTTTAAAAAAAATTCTGCCTAAAACCCATAAACAACCCTTGCCTATTATTCTTCCTGCCACTCATAACAAGCAGATGATGAAAATAGTTTCTTATCTGGAATGGAATATGGGAGAAAAGTTAACCCTTACCAATGTAAGTGACAGGTTCGGATTGAGTGAGCGCTCTATGTCACGCCTCTTTAAAGCAGATATGGACATTTCCTTTCTTCAGTATCTGAAAACATTAAGGATTATCAAAGCCATAGAACTTCTTCTCAGTACGGATAAGCCCATTAATGAGATCGCGAATGATGTTGGCTATAGTTCAATCAGTGCTTTTAGTGATACGTTTCATGAGTTTACGCAGTCCCGACCTTCGGATCTTAGAAAAAGTAGTAAGGCTTTCTGATCATTTGCGCATAAGATTTTGAGACCATTTCATCATAATTTATTTGAATTCCGCCAACCCATCCGTAAGATGGAAATAATATGATCTTCATCAAATAAAAGACTATTTTGTCTTTTATTAAAAATAAATTTATACCTTTGTCCTATAAAATTCAGCTAAAATGTTTTCAAAAACCTGCGAATATGCCTTAAGAGCACTAATTTACATTGCCCAGCAATCTAAAAATGACAGCAGGGTCGGTATTAAAGATATTGCAAAAAGCATCAATTCTCCCGAACATTTTATTGCTAAAATTCTACAGGATCTGAGTAGAAAAGGATTTGTACAATCTGCAAAAGGCCCCAACGGAGGATTTTACATGGATTCTAGAAACCTGAATACCAGCATTGCAGATATTGTAAGGGAAATAGATGGTGATAAATTATTTTCAGGATGTGGGCTTGGGCTTAAGCAATGCTCAGAAACTCATCCCTGTCCGCTTCATGAACAATTCAAAAGCATCAGACAGAACCTTCGCATTATGCTTGAAACCTCTAAAATACAGATGTTTGTGGATAACCTTGATTTAGAATTGACTTATCTTAAAACGTAAAAAAAAATTTAAAACAATAAAAGATAAAAAGGTCTTAATATATTTAAATTAAAAAAAATGAAGATTCATCTCAAAAACCCTTTCGTACTCATGTTATTCAGCTTTATGGCAGGAATGTTTATAACGGTTAGCTTTTTAGAAACTCCCTTGAAGTTTCAGGTACAGGGAATCACCTTAACAACAGCTTTAGGGTTGGGAAAAATTATGTTTGGAATCTCTACTAACATACAATGGATATTTTTGATCCTAATTATGATACTTATGCTAATTAGTCGTAAAAACTATACCAGAACCGACTTTATGATCTTTACAGCTTTAGTCTGTATCCTTGCTTCAGAACATCTTTGGATGTTGCCAATTCTGAATTCAAGAGTTGATTTACTTTCATCTGGTAAGCCTTTATCACCTACTCCACTGCATGATTATTTATTTATGCCGAAACAGGAAAAGCTATCCTTCTAATGCTTGCCATCATATTACAATTTAAAATTCAGTCTCATGAAAACAGATCCTATTGAAAAAATGTCTGCTCATTGGTTATTAGCTAAGATGGGCAAAAAAGTACTTCGTCCAGGTGGTATTGCCCTTACTCAGAAAATGTTATCGATGTTAAAAATAACAATCAATGATGATGTAGTAGAATTTGCTCCCGGCCTTGGGCAGACAGCACAAATAACCTTAAAAAAAAGACCAAAATCTTATACAGGGATCGATGCAGATGAAAATGCGATAAGCTATTTGAATAGAAAATTTGAAAAAAGTCCTGCTGTATTCCGATTGGGGAGCGCAGCACTAAGCTCTCTGTCTGAACAATCCGTTAACAAAGTGTATGGAGAAGCCATGCTGAGCATGCATGCGGATCACAGAAAATCTGAAATTATTCAGGAGGCTTCCAGAATTTTAATTCCAAAGGGATACTATGCGATTCATGAGCTTGCCTTAGCTCCTGATAGTTTGGATGAAAATGTAAAAGTACAGATACAAAAAGAACTCGCTGTAACCCTGAAAGTAAATACAAGACCATTAACGATCTCAGAGTGGACTCGTTTATTGGAAAAAGAAGGATTTGAAATTATAAAAGTGGAAACCGCTCCCATGAATCTTTTAAAACCTCAAAGAATCATCAGTGATGAAGGGTTTTCCGGATTTCTGAAAATTGCAGGGAATATCTTAACACAGCCTAGAATCCGATCCAGGATCATAAGAATGAGTAAAACTTTTAAAAAATATGAGGATTGCCTTTGCGCGGTTGCCATTCTTGCTCAGAAAAAATAATTATAAACGATACTCATTATGAAAACACAATTTTTTAATACCACAATTATCCTGGCTTTCAGTTCTATTTTATTATCCTGTTCAAAACCAGAAACCACGCCTATTCCACAAGCAGATCCATATTCTACACAGCAAACATCTCAACCTGTAGAAACTCCAGCCCCGCCGGTGGTTGCCAGTACAGCTTCTTTAGATGAAGGTTTAAAATTAATTCAGGGAATGGACTGCCTTACCTGCCACAAAACAGATGCAAAATTAATAGGCCCCTCCTATCAGGAAGTCGCTGCAAAATATACTGAAGCAGATATTGATAGGCTGGCTCAGAAAATCATTGAAGGGGGAAAAGGAAATTGGGGTGATATTCCAATGGCTCCTCATAATGGCTTGAGTAAAGACAACGCAAAACTTATGGTGAAATATATTCTTTCATTAAAGAAATAAAAAAAATTTAAAATAATAAAAGACAAAAAAGTATTATATTATGAACGCAAAAACAGATTTTATAGGAAATATGGTAGCTGAAGACTTCAGAACTGCTGCTATTTTTAAAAGACACGGAATCGATTTCTGCTGTAAAGGCGGAAGAACAATAGAAGAAGCATGTAGCAATAAAAAACTTGATCCGGAAAAAATTTATGAAGAGCTGGAAGCTCTCCCAAAAAATGACGGCACTTCTATCGACTTCAATAGCTGGCCACTGGATCTTCTGGCAGATTATATCGAGAAAACACACCATCGGTATGTGGAGGAAAAAACTTCCGTTTTACAGGCTTTTCTTGATAAATTATGCAAAGTTCACGGAGGCAGACATCCGGAATTATTTGAGATCAACGCCATATTTAATGAATCTGCTCACGATCTGGCAGCTCACATGAAAAAAGAAGAACTGATCCTGTTTCCTTTTGTAAGAAATATGATAAAATCCAAAACATCCGGAAACAACCTGGTACAACCGCCATTCGGAACAGTAGAAAATCCGGTGCATATGATGCAGCATGAACATACAGTAGAAGGAGACCGTTTCAGAAAAATTGCAGAGATTACTAACGAATACACTCCTCCTGCTGATGCGTGCAATACGTACAAAGTGGCTTTTGCTATGCTCCAGGATTTTGAAAATGACCTTCACAAACATATTCATCTTGAAAATAATATTCTTTTCCCGAAAGCTATCCAATTGGAAAAAGAATTTAGTATTGAACCTTAAAAACTGATATCAAATGACACCTAAAAAACTTTGGAGATGGCTTGCTGTAGTAATGGTTGCTTCGTTTGCTGTCCTTATATTTTACGGAACTGAAATTTACAGGAAAATCCCTCCTATTCCTAATCAGGTCGTAAGCACCGATGGTACAGTACTTGCTACGGGACAGGACATTAAAGACGGACAGAATGTTTGGCAATCTATTGGAGGACAAACCGTAGGAAGTATATGGGACATGGTGCCTATATTGCTCCCGACTGGACTGCCGATTACCTTCACAGAGAATCTCTTCTCCTGCTTGATGAGCTGGCTAAAAAAGATAATAAGATCTATAAAGAACTGCCTGATGACGAACAGGCAAAATATCAGGTATTGCTGAAAAAGGAACTTCGCACCAATACTTTTGATGAAGGAAAAAATGCAATCATATTCTCCCCGGAAAGAGCAAAAGTACAGAAGCTGCTTTCTCAATATTACTCAAAATTATTCATGAATGACCCTTCCATGGCGCAGCTACGTGATCAGTATGCTATTCCAAAAAATACAGTCAAAGATAGTGGAAGAATGTCTCAAATGAGCGCTTTTTTCGCCTGGAGTACATGGGTATGCATTACAGAACGTCCCGGGGATAATGTCACTTATACCAATAACTGGCCGCACGATGAGTCTGTAGGCAATGTTCCACCACCTTCTTTACACTTATGGTCAGGATTCAGTATATTATTATTGCTGGCTTCCGTCGGGCTGTTGGTGTTCTATCATGCCAGAAATAAAGAAGAAGAAATCAGTGAAGCTCTTCCTATTGAAGACCCATTACGAAATATGAAGCCTACTCCATCTATGAAAGCTACTCTGAAATATATCTGGGTAGTTGCATTACTGATACTGGTACAGATGCTTGCCGGAGTCATTACCGCTCATTATGGAGTGGAAGGAAGCGGATTCTATGGAATTCCTCTGGATGAGTTCTACCCCAGTCAGTTTCCAGAAGCTGGCATGTACAATTAGCCATCTTCTGGATTGCCACTTCATGGCTGGCTACAGGGCTATATATTGCTCCGGCGGTATCCGGACATGAGCCGAAATATCAAAAATTAGGAGTCAATATCCTGTTTGGAGCATTATTAATTGTTGTATTAGGATCTTTAACCGGACAATGGCTTGGGGTCATACAAAAATTGGGACTGGTTGATAATTTCCTATGGGGTCATCAGGGCTATGAATATGTAGAATTGGGAAGAATCTGGCAGATTTTATTGCTTATCGGGTTAATTCTTTGGTTGGTTTTAATGGTAAGAGCTCTTCTTCCTGCACTAAAACGTAAAGATGGTGATCGTCATTTATTGCTTTTATTTACACTTTCTTCTGTGGCAATTGCTATGTTCTATGGTGCCGGACTTATGTATGGAAGACAAACCCATATGGCAATTGCAGAATATTGGAGATGGTGGGTGGTTCACCTTTGGGTAGAAGGCTTCTTCGAGGTTTTTGCCACAGTGGTTGCTGCTTTTCTGTTTACAAGATTAGGGTTATTACGATTAAAGTCTGCCACCAATTCAGTGTTATTTTCCACTATTATTTTCCTGGCAGGAGGTATTCTGGGAACATTTCATCACTTATATTTCAGTGCAACGCCTACCGCAGTACTTGCATTAGGAGCTACTTTCAGTGCGTTGGAAATTGTACCTCTTGTATTGATTGGATATGAAGCTTATCAAAACTACCAGCTAAGTAAATCTACCCAGTGGATCAAAGCTTACAAATGGCCTATCTATTGTTTTATTGCCATGTGCTTCTGGAATTTCCTGGGAGCCGGAATCTTTGGATTCGCCATCAACCCTCCTATTGCCTTATATTATATTCAGGGATTAAACACCACTGCTGTACATGGTCATGCAGCCCTGTTTGGAGTATATGGAATTTTAGGAATCGGATTGATGATGTTTGTACTTCGGGGCCTTTATCCTGATCGTGAGTGGAATGACAAATTAATAGGCTGGGCTTTCTGGTTAACCAATATCGGATTACTGGTGATGGTGACTATCAGCCTTCTTCCGATAGGAATAATGCAATCCGTGGCTTCTATTAAAGAAGGATATTGGTATGCACGTTCTGCAGAGTTTATGCAGACAGACATCATGCATTTCTTACGATGGATGAGGGTTCCAGGTGATATTTATTGGCTGCCGGAGAACTGTTGCTTGTTATTTTCATTATCGGATTAAAATTTGGATGGTCATTGAAAGAAAAACGTTAACTCATCTTCATTAAACCTTCTAGGCTTGAAAATCTACAGGGTTTAATATTTTTTATCTCTTCTAAAATTAAAACAACATGAAACGTAATGAAAATATTGTTCTTCTTTCAAGAGATCATCATTCCGGATTGCTTTGCAGCTGGAAAATAAGACAGGGAATAAAAAAAGAAATTGAATCTAACCGAATTAAAAAGTATATTCTTTATTTTTTTGAAGATCATCTGGAAGATCATTTCAGAGAGGAAGAAGAAATTCTTTGTCCTTATTTTGAGGATGAATATACAGAGCGCATCCGATCAGAACATCAACAGATAAAGGTATTGGTTTGTCAAATTAAAGATTCGGAAGCAGCTCATTTATTTTCTGATTTTGCAGACCTTCTTGAACAGCATATCCGCTTTGAGGAACGGAATTGGTTTCCCCATTTAGAAGAAAAGTTAGATCGTTCTGTACTGAATACGATAGGAAAAAAACTAGATCATATTCATACTGATAAAAAAGATATGTATATTGATGAATTCTGGAAATAGTTTCCATATATTATAATATATAAACCATTAAGGAGATAAAGCTCAGAATGTACAAGGTAAAATCAAAGATTTTAAAACGAAACTATAAAAACAAAATCCTTAGTCCTGAGTATTTATCTGACCTTAATGGTTATATTTTTTATTATTGAGTAGCTTTCATAATCGCTGTGGTGATCTGCTGTTCTTTCTTTTTTGAATAGGTAGAGTCAAAAGGCTCCATTACATTAAACAAATACTGATAAAAAGGAGCAATCTGCTGAACATTTTCAGCTTCTTTCATCGCCTTTTCTTTATCCATCTGCTGAAGCTTTTTAATAAACACATTGAATTTCTTATCTATCGGCTCTACAGACTTCAGTAAATAGTTTTGTGCTTTTTCATTTTGTCCCAACTTTTTGTAAGCTTCTACCACTGCAGAAACCACAAGGGCATATTCCATCGGTTTAGACCTCATCTGCCTTCTGGCTGCTGCGCGAAACTTGGGCGAAAGATTCAGATAATAATCATATTCATTAAAAATGTCCTTTATAAGGTTTGCAGCCATTTGAAGTCCTTTCTGTTCCTGTCCTGCCACAATAGAAGCTGTTATAATGGAACTTAATGTTCGCGGATCATTATATTTTTCAGCAGGAATTTCATTATTAACAAGATCTAGTATTTCCATTGCTTTAGCTTTCTGCCCACTTGCAACCAGTCCTAAAACGGCTCGGTTTGCAGATGTTCTGTACCCTATAATATTGGACGTAGCGGTTTCATCATAATAAATACTCAAATCTTTAAAATTTCCCCATTTAAAATTCTTTACGATATGATAAAGAGAATTAGCATCCACTCTACCTTTATCTCCATCTTCTGCCTGAAGAGTCTGAATAGGAATTAATCTATAACTAAAACCGTCAAACTGTAGATAATTATCAAGATAAAAGATATTCTGACTATCATACATTCCGCCTGAAGAAAAATTAATCGGACGTTTCCAATCGAAATTAGCTAACATATCCAACATAATAAGATGGCTTTTATAAAGAGTATTGGCTTCATAATTAATCGTTATCTGATCTACTGTATTGGGAAGGTCAGACGGATTAATAATTCCCGACTTTACAGCATTCTCCTTATTGACAGGAAGAATAAAATTGTGTACCGGAATAATATTGTATTTTTCATATTCTTTTTCCCCAAAATACATTTTCAACAGCTCGTCTTTTGCCGGAGACTTATATTTAAGAAACTTAAGCGCATCTTTTAATGTCATTGAATCCTGAGTCAGAAATTTTCTGAATTCCTGAAACTCAGTCTCGGGAGCTCCCTGTTCTTTTAACATGGCAAAAAGGCCTTCCCAGTCTTCCTTTTTCATAAGATACACCTGATCATTTACGCCATCTCGGTAATCCTCATGAGTTAATTCACCAGGAACAGCCATAGCATTATATGTTCTTCTTTTTACCTGATCGATGTTCCATGGAGTGGCCAACATGGTGAAATTTACTGTTTTTACATCGTCCCGAAGCCTTTCTGTTTCCTGAATTCCCCAAACCGGATAGGTATCATTATCTCCATAAATGAAAACAATATCATTTTTAGGTAAAGATGCCAAGATAGAATAGGCAGAGTCATATGCAGCAGATTTTCGGCTTCTATCATGGGGAACATAGTTCTGGAAACCCATCATAAAAGGAATTCCCAGCAAGACTATTCCCAATGCAATATTCACTGCATTAGATTTTATTCTGGATTGAATAAACCACAAAATTGATCCTGCCCCCAATCCTATCCAAATAGCAAAAGCATAGAATGAGCCTACCATGGCATAGTCCCTTTCTCTTACTTCAAATGGTTTTACACCCGTATAAAAAACAATCCCTACACTGGTCACGATAAATAGCGATAAAAGTGCATAAAACCTTCCAAAATCTCTGTTCAACTGAAAGAAGAAGCCAACCAGTCCCAAGATAAGGGGAAAAAAGAAGAATTTTACAGTACTTTCATTTTTAAATTTAGCCGGTATATTATCCTGATTTCCTAATAAGGCATTGTCTATAAAAGAAAAACCGGAAATCCAATTTCCATGGGTGTTTTCCAGATGTCCCTGAAAATCATTCTGTCTTCCTACGAAATTCCACATCAGGTATCTTACAAAATAATAGCCATTTTGAAAGGAAAAGAAATAGTTCATATTCTGACTCAATGAAGGTCTTTGAACATTGATAAGGTCATAAGGTTTCACCTTCATATAATCGTCAACTGTGATAGAATCATCTTCATATTTAGCTCTTAATTCATCAAAAATCTGTTTCGCCTGTGGATTGTCTGCTACATCCTCATTAGCATCATTGAACGTAAAATCAGGAGCTCCATACATCGAAATATAATTAGCCATTACCTCTTTATCTTCACTAAACATCCTAGGCATGAAACTTATATGGGACTTATTGTAGACGTAATTAAATCGTTCTCCGGTTTTTCTGTACGTTTGGGTCTTTTCATCCTTTTCGTACATATCTCCGGTTACTTTCCTTTTATAGCTTCCGTCTTCATTCTTTTCCAATCCTTTCTTATCAAGAGCTGCCGTATAATTTTGTCCATAAATAGTAGGCCAGTCTCCGTACTGTTCCCTATTGTAATAGTCCTTCATCCCAATAGCAGTATCAGGATTATTAAGATTCATAGGCGGATTGGCATTTGCCCTGATCGGAATTACCAGCCAGCATGAAAAGCCTATCATCATATATACGATGGATAAAACAATGGTTTGATAAATTTTCTTTTTTGTTTTTCTGGCATACATAATCAACCCATAACAAATGCCCGTCATCACAACAAAAGCGACAATCGTCCCGGAATGGAAAGGAAGTCTTAAACCGTTTACAAAGAAGATCTCCAGCTGCCCAAACAACGTCATAATCAACGGAAAAATAATTTTAAAAACAAATGCAAGAACGCACAATGTAACCAGGTTGGCTATGATAAAACTTTTCCAGGTAAATGTATAGTTTCTGGCGTAATAGATCAGGCATATGGCCGGAATAGCCAACATACACATCATATGTACTCCCACCGAAAGTCCAATAATAAAGAAAATAAGAATGATCCATCTTTCATTATCTGCTGCATTATATTCATTTTCCCATTTCGTAATCAGCCAAATGAGCAATGCAATAAACAGAGAAGCCATAGAATACACCTCTCCTTCTACCGCTGAAAAACCCAAAACGTATCTGAAAAATGTAAAAACATAAAGCTCCTATAACTCCTGCAAAACAGAATCGAAATTTCCTGATGCTTTGTAATTTCTTCAAAATCCTTATTGAGAAGTCTCCTTAAAAAATGAGTAATCGTCCAGAACAGAAACAAAATAGTTAATGCACTGAAAAGTGCTGACATTGCATTGATCACAATAGAATAATTACTGCTATCTCCTAATGCAAAGATACTGGCCACCGCTCCCACAATCTGAAATAAAGCAGCTCCCGGAGCGTGTGTTACTTCAAGTTTTGCCCCCGAAGATATATACTCCCCACAATCCCAAAAACTCAGGAAATGTTCCATAGTGGAGAAATAAGTAATCAATGCAATAGCGAAAAGGAACCAGCCCAGTACGGTGTTCCATTTTTTAAAAGACCAGTTTTTCATATAATATTTTCCAATATTAGTATGACAACTGACAGGAAAGGTTTATTACATCAACCTGTGATTTTTTTTTACAAAATCGTAAATGAGGCATGAGAATGGAAGCGCGGAACTGAAAGTTGTTGACATATAAATTATAGCCCAGCTATTTAAATTGACTCATGCTGACTTATATTAAATATTAAGTCTAATAGTAACTTCCAGCCTCTCACTTCCTGCTTCCAGCCATATCAATTAAACTTTTTAATAGGTATTATTCAGTCCTCCATCCAAAGGAATACTTGTTCCGGTAAGATAAGAGGAATATTCTGAAGCGAGAAAAGCTACCAGATGACCATATTCTTCCGGTTTTCCGAATCTTTTCATTGGAATTTTATTTTCTCGGTTTTTTCTGATGTCTTCCTCAGAAATACCTGACTGTTGAGATTCATGGTTCACGAGCTTTTTAATACGTTCGGTATCAAAATAGCCTGTTAAAATATTATTGACGGTAATATGATGCTGGGCTACTTCGTTGGATAAAGTCTTTGCCCATGCCACTACTGCTGACCGTATGGAATTGGAAAGGGCAAGGTTTCCGATAGGTTCTTTTACAGAAAGTGAAGAAACATTAATGATTCGTCCATTTTTCTGTTCAATCATATGAGGTAAAGCCAATAAGGTTGTTTCACAGACTGTTTTAAATAAGAGATCAAAAGCTTTCTGATAATCCGAGACCTTTTTATCAACAGCAAGTCCCGGTTCCGGGCCATTGGTATTGTTTACCAAAATATCGATGGAGTGTGTACTAAAATATTGTGTAATGATTTGTTGATAGCTTTTAAAATCTGAAAAATCAGCTACCAGATATTCATGTTTCTGATCCGGGTTTACTTTTGGTAATCTTGCTACGAAATCTTGAAGTTTTGTTTCGTTGCGAGCCATGACCGTAACATTGGCACCACATTTAGCCAGCTCAATGGCAATTCCGGCTCCTATTCCTTGTGTAGCTCCTCCTACGAGCGCATTTTTGAAGAAAGTTGAATATTCATATCCTTTATATCATTACAAATTAGCTTATATAAAGGTAAGAAAAGCCTCAGTTAAAAAAAGGGTTACCCATAGAATATTATCATTATAACCTTGATATATAATAAAAACACCAGCTAAAGCCAGTGTTATATTTGTGTTATTAGAATTTTCGTTATTACAACGCCTGATATGTGAGCTTATAAAGAATTAATCTCCTATTCGGAAAACCAACAATTGGGTAGATGTTGCAGCCAGACTCATACCTGCTCCTGAACAGTTACCAGATTGCCCCCTTCCAAGAGTTATTGTCCATGTTCTATTGGCTGGAACTGTGGTGGCGTAAGTTATGGTTCCTCCATGATTGGAAAGAGCTCCCTCAATATGTGAAGCCGTATTATGGATTCTGGTCGTTCCTGTATTGAGAGGAAATCTACAAAGTACGAGCTGATATTGCAACCTGTGGCATTATGTATAGCCTCATACACAAAGGTTATCTGATAAGTTCCTGCCGGAAAAGTAATTGTGCTTGTTCCTGCATTAAAACTCATTCCCGAAATAGAGTTTTTAACGACAGACATAGGAACTACCTGTGATCCTCCGGCACCTTGCGCCTGCAAGAAATTGGCTTGTGCTGTTTCCAGTCGGAAAACTGCCGGGTTGGGAATAGATAAAGCGCCTAATGTACCAATATTTTTTACAACTCCGGTAGCATCCACTACCATTAAGGGATCTGTGGTCGTATTTCCAGTAGTAAGTCCCTGCAAACGTAGAGGATCAGTTCCATTGATATGCAGTTTATTTGTGGGAGCTGTAATACCAATTCCCATATTTCCTGCTGCAGTTACGGCAACATCATTGGCTTGCTGAGCGACAGACGGAACTCCGGTAGCCGGATTATCTTTGGCTGCATCAATGTTAAAAACGCCTTGTGGATTGGAAGTTTGAATCCCTACTTGCGCTTGTAAGAAATAGAGATTCCCAATCAAAAGAAATAAAAGGATGTGTGCTTGTTTCATAATAAATTCTTTTTCTGATTATTATTTAAAATATATTTTACCAAACTAAGGATACAAAATTTAATTAGATACAATTTTAGCGGTATTTTCAAGTAAATCACCTTAAAGAGAATAACAAATTTAATAAATAATATTCAAAAATAATCAAATATAAGTATCAAATTATTTTTAAATAATGTTATTTAAATTTATTTATAACCCCATAAAAACAAGCTAATAAAGCAGTTAAATAAGATAAAAAACAAACAATAACAGAATTAATATAAATGTAACAAATAAACATTATGCCCATAAAAAAATCACAACCTCTGAAACATTCAAAGGTTGTGATTTAAAATATAATTTTATCAATTATTGAACAACTGTAGCTTCCAGTTCCACTTTTAGGGTTTCAAACAGGCCATTGACTTCCAGCATAGTAACCGTCTGTTCAATAGAGTGTAAGGCAATCCACTCCTGGAGAATAGGAAAATGAGGCCATAACTCCTGAGTTGAAGTGGTATAGATATTTAATCTCACAATTCCTTTGCATGCATAGCCTGCTGTTGTGATTACTTCTTCAAGATTGGCTATTGCCTGCTCCAGCTGACTTTTCATATCCTTATTGCTTGAGGTTCCATCAGGATCAATAGCTGCCTGTCCTGAGCAGTATAAAGTACTTTCTACATTTTTTACCTCTACGGCCTGAGCATAGCTTCTTTCATTCTGCCATGTCCACGGGTTGATAATTCTTTTTTCCATTGCTTTTACAGAATTTTATGATCTGTTACATGGCAAAATTGCAGAATAAAGACCTCAAAATTCTGTGATTCCAATCACGATTATAAAGTGACGAATATCACAGCTTATAAAGGTAGACGGCTTAGTGTTTCTCGGGAAACTCCCAGATAAGCAGCAAGTAATGATTTTGGGACACGCTGTACCAGAGACGGATATTTTTCTAATAATTGCTCGTAGCGTTCTTTTATTCCTGTTGTCATTGTGGAAATAATCCGTTGTTGTGCTGAAATAAATCCCAGATAAGCCTTTTCCAGAAAGAAGTGTTCCATTTTAGGATGAATACTACAAATTTTTCTGTAGTTTTCAAGAGTGAGACATAATACTTCAGTATCTTCTACACATTCCAATGACATGGTTGCTTTTTGGTTCTGATAATAAGCTGCAAAATCAGTTTCCCACCAATCTTCCATCGCAAACCCTACGATATGTTCTTTTCCGGATTCATCGGTATAAACCAATTTTAAAAGCCCCTTCAATACAAAGTAATTATAAGGTACAGCCTCTCCTTCCTGTATTAAAAATTGGTGTTTCTTGTATTTTTTATAAGCAAAACAGGAAGATACATATTCAAATTCTTTATCACTGAGAGGAAGTATTTTTTCGATATGGGTTCTTAACTGATCTGACATATTCTATTTCTTGGAACTATAAAAGTACCATTTTTTCATGAAGGAGATCAGCATCAGTATTTGTACATTAGTAATAATCTGTACTGCTTTTATATTCTTTATGTATTGCGCTCCATACAGATATAAGAAAAATTCTTTTTATCATAAAAAACTTCTACAAAAGGTTCATCCTGTAACCCGAACTGGAAAAGAAACTCCAGATCTTCATTCCATTGCATAGGTGCATCATCTTCCGGCCAGGTCATTGCCCATCCCCCCTGAAAAGCAAAAACTCCATCATTGGAGTAAATAGGATGAGAATCCATCCAGATATCAGTGTATTCATCTGTAGAGAAAGCCAACAAGCTGGAAAGATCATTCTTATCACCCTCGTTTTCAATAATCCATTGCTGAACTTCTTGATCTCCATAATGCATTAATGTTTCAAATGGCGGATAGATTTCTATCTCTCTGTTTGTTAAAGCAGTATAAGCATTTAAGTCAATGGAATTTATATTAATCGGTAAAAAAGTGAATTCTTCCTGTTCTTCTATAAGCCCCATCCATTGATCTGAGTGTTTTACGATAAAACGAAGAGAGTTATCTTCATGGGTATAAGCTGTTTTTTCATCCTGATCATTAGCCAAAATAAACAATTGGGCTTTACGGATTAGGGGTTGAGCTTTTTCCTTCAGTTGATTTATATTCATAATAAGGAGTGAAAATGGTATTAAATAATTTTCTTTCGATTCAAAAATAGCGATCTTAAAGTTCTTATTTCAGTTCATGTTAAGTTATAAAAGGATAATTTTCACTCAGCGTAGGATGAATACCATTCAACGCTTTATAAAACCCTTCTCTTATTACTCCTGGAATATCTTCATGTTCATCAAAATATGCGTCCAACTGCTGAATAACGAATGCCATCTGCAGCCACTGCTCAAAATTGATATTCATAGGCTGCAACTTTTCATCGTAATCATGATCATAAAAAAAGACTATCCCTTCTTTATCCATAAACCATTGATCCCCTTGCCCATTTCCTGCAAAGCACCAATGATCGGGCAATACAAATTCTTTATTGTTATTGAAGGCTTCCACTGCATTATATAAAATAGTTTCTGTAGAAATTTCCGTGGTTTTTATTAAAGTAACCAGTTTTTTATAGTATTCAGGGAAAGGAAAATCAACGATTTCAGGAAAGTTTTGTAAGTTTTCTTTTTCTTTGAGAATCTCTAATTCTATTTCTTCAATGGGCACTATTTTAAATAAAATCATGGTTAGGCTTTGTCTGAAGTTTGTAATGTAAATTCAATATTCAAATGGTATTTTTTCACCAGATCTACAAAGGCCTGCGTAACCAATTTAACCCCTTTATTTCATCCTGAACAGCATATTTCACATTCAAGAAAAGCGGATCTTCAAAGGCAAGTCCCATTCCTTCAAAATCTTTTACCATAGATGCTGATTTTAGAAATAAAGCAGCATATACAGGAATCAATTGCCCTTTCAGCAGGCATGGAATAAACTCAATTTCATCCTGAAGCTCGGTTTTTAAAATGGCAACTGCCTTCTCAGAAAACAAATCACCAACACCACCGGTATAGCAGGTGTAGATATCATATTGCTTCAAAAAATCATTCAGATTCAGGAGATACTGATCTGTAAACTCTTCCTTAATAGGGATACAATTGTTTCTCATCGAAAGTTTCCGACATTCAGGAAGTTGAAATTTATCAAAAATATCTCCTTTTTTATCTATCACTGAGAAATAATAATCTTCTTTTGGATGAAAGGAAAACAAGGTATATAAATTCATATTTTTTTTCATGGGTATGAGCCGGATATATTCTCAACTACTCAAAATGCTTATTATATTGCTATTATTTATTTCAATAGTGAATCAATTTGCTCATAAAAAGAGTCTTTGCTGTAATCTGCTACTCCGGTATGGTGAAGGCGGATTTCTCCTTTTTTATCCAGTACAACAGTAGTAGGTAATGAACCATTATAGAGTTCTTCCGGAATACTGCCTGCAGGCGTTATAAAAGGAACGGTAAATCCTTTGTTCTTTATATAATTTTTCCCCAGAGCAAGATTATCATCCAGATTTACCGTAAGAAATACCATATCCGGATGCGATTTATATCGATCATACAATTTCTGAACAGAAGGAAATTCTGCCCGACAAGGAGGACACCATGAAGCCCAGAAGTTGATAAAGACCACTTTATTTTTAAGTTGAGAAGGATCAATAAGAGTTCCATCTTCATTCTTTACCATCAAGCCGCTATAGGCCGCTACGTTTCCAGGCTTATCTACAGATTCGGAAATACTTGAATTAAGAATCCCAGTTGATGCTACCTGCCTCATCAACCATGCTTTGGCATCAGGATTCACCAATATAATGATCAATACAACCACCATAACAACCGTAGACCAATGCGTCCTTATCCATTTTTTTAAATCTTCCATACTTATACCCTATAAACGTATTTAACAAAAATAGAATTTTTATTGCTTTCATAGCCATAGAAAACGATCCATCATCTCTACTTTCTCAAATTAAAAGAAAAAAATAGAACAATTACTCTAATTCATTGCTATGCTTCACATAAGTTACATTATATTTGTTCCCAAATTACTTGAATGAGGATAAGAACGATGAAGCTGAAAATTAATTTATTCAATAACAGCACTTTGTCTGTAACTAATTCTCTATTCTTTCAACTAATCAACAGGAAACAATAAACTCCACTACAATATAGAAGAGATCTACTACTTTTTTAATAAAAACTAATGCAAACATCTTTTTTCAAAATTACTGCCGCCACTGCTGCGCTCTGTTTTAGCACTCTGGTGATGGCCCAACAGCAAACCCGCTCTGTAAGCGGAACAGTGAAGGATAAAAAAAACGGCGAATTGCTGATTGGTGTAACGGTAAAAGTAAGCGATGATCCCTCGATTAACGTTGTAGCCAATGAATACGGATTCTACTCCCTTTCCCTTCCGGAAGGCGACCATACTATTATTATTTCCTATCCCGGGTATCGAGATTTTGAACAGCAGATCAAAGTTGATCAAAATATAAAACTGGATCTTTTCCTTAATCAGGAAGAGCAAAAATCTAATGCTATAGATGAAGTCGTTGTTTCTGGAGTTAAAAAGGATAAGAATCTTTCAAGTGCCCAAATGGGAACGGAAACATTAAACATCAAAAGTATAGAAAAACTTCCTGTATTATTTGGTGAAAAGGACGTTATGAAAACCATACAGCTTCTTCCGGGGATCAAAAGTAATGGTGAAGGAAGCAGTGGATTCAGTGTACGAGGAGGTGCTACAGACCAAAACCTTATCCTTCTGGATGAAGCTCCGGTGTATAATGCCTCACATTTACTTGGTTTCTTCAGTACATTCAACAGTGATGCTTTGAAGGATGCCAGTATTATCAAAGGAAATAGCCCGGCTCAGTATGGAGGTCGTCTTTCTTCGGTGATGGACGTAAAAATGAAGGACGGAAACAACCAAAATTATAATGTCAACGGTGGAATCGGACTGATTAGCAGCAGGCTGAGTGTAGAAGGTCCACTTCAGAAAGAAAAGTCCTCTTTTATTGTATCAGGAAGAAGAACGTACGCGGATCTATTCCTTAAATCTTCTAAAGATTATAAAGACAACAAATTATATTTTTATGATCTTAACCTGAAAGCCAACTATCAGATCAATGAAAATAACCGTATTTATCTTTCGGGGTATTTCGGAAGAGATGTATTAGGATTGGGAGATACATTCAATACCGATTGGGGAAATACGACAGCCACATTACGATGGAACAGTATTATCAACAGTAAATTATTCTCTAATACGTCCTTTATCTACAGCAATTACGATTACAAAATCAGTCTGAAAAATAATGAAAGTGAGTTCAACTTAAATTCAAAGATTCAGGACTGGAATCTTAAGCAGGACTTTACCTGGTTTGCCGGGAATAAGCATTCTGTACGTTTCGGTCTGCAATCTATTTATCATACATTGACACCAAGCAGTGCTTCCGGAACCATTGTCAATTCATATTCAAGAAGCCCTAGATATTCTTGGGAAATGCGGTATATATTAATGATGATTTTAAAGCAACAGAAAAACTTACCATCAATTATGGGATGAGACTTTCTCTATTCAGTGTATTGGGTGGAGATACTTTCAATACGTATGAAAATGGTATACTTACAGGAAGCCAATATTTAGAAAAAGGAAAATTTGGTAAAACATACACCAATCTTGAACCGCGTATTACAGCCAATTACCGAATCAATGAAGTGAGCAGTGTGAAAGGTGGTTATTCCAGAAACACCCAGAATCTTCACCTTCTCAGCAACAGCAGCAGTGGGAATCCTACCGATCAGTGGATTGGAAGCAGCTATTCTGTAAAACCTGAGATTGCAGATCAGATCAGTGTAGGATACAGCAGAAATTTCAATAATAACAATTATGAAGTGAATGCTGAGATCTATTATAAATCCATGCAAAATCAGATCGACTTCAAAAATGGTGCTCAGATTGGGTTCAGTACTGCAGCAGATGTGGAAAGTGAATTACTATTTGGAAAAGGAAGGGCTTACGGACTTGAACTTATTGCCAAAAAGAAAAGTGGAAAGCTAACAGGCTGGATCTCCTATACCCTATCTAAAACGGAAAGAAAGATTGATGGAATTAATGATAATCAATGGTACAACGCCAGAATGGATAAAACCCATGATTTGTCTATTGTAGCGACTTATCAACTTAACCCAAGGTGGACTCTTTCCGGATTGTTCCTTTATAGCACAGGAAATGCAGTGACCTTCCCTGTCGGAAAATATGAACTTAACGGGCAGACCATATTCCAATATAACAGTAGAAATGCTGACAGAATGCCTGCTTATCACAGAATGGATCTTAGTGCTACTTATGAACCGGAATCGAATAAGCGCTTCCGCGGATCATGGACATTCGGAATTTATAACCTGTACGGTCGTGAAAATGCTTACACCATTACTTTCGAAGACAATCCAAACAATCCGGGAACAACACGCGCTATGCAGACTTCCCTATTCCGTTGGGTACCTAACATCACTTACAATTTCAAATTTTAAATCATGAAAAAAACATTCTTTATCATATTATCTGCACTAGCCTTAACCTCTTGTGAAAAAGAAATTGATCTGGATCTCGCGGACCAAAGCGGCAGCATTGTCATTGAAGGAAACGTCACTGATACCAAAGGTTCATATACTGTAAAAATTACAAAGTCTGTTGGTTTTGCTCAGCCCAATCAATATCCGGCTGTTACAGGGGCGCAGGTTATTTTAAGTGATAACGCGGGGCAAACAGAAACGCTGGAATATGCTGGTGGAGGTGAATATAAAACAAGTACTTTTATGGGAGTCCCAGGCAGAACATATACGCTTAAGGTATTGGCAGAAGGAAAACAATATACAGCACAAAGTACAATGCCTCAGGCGGTAGAACTGGAAGGTCTTGTACAGGACACCTTTATGTTTGGGAGCAAGAAAACGTACACGCTTCTTCCTGTATTTACAGATCCTGCAGAACTGGGCAACCGTTATCTTTTCAGCTTTACCATCAATAATTTAAGTAAAAAGTATATCAGTGTACTTTCTGACAATTTAAATAACGGATTACCGAATCAATGGACATTAGGGCTTCCTAATGATGACAATAAAGGCAGAGATCATGAAGTGGTGGTTGGAGATGTTATTCAGGTAGAGATGCAATCTATTGACACCAATATATTTACATATTACAGCGCACTTCTTAAGATTTCAGAGGGTTATGGAGGCAGTGTTACTCCTGCCAATCCGCCAAGCAATATCAGTAACGGAGCTTTAGGATATTTCTCCGCACATACTGTGAGATCTCTTGTTACGCAGATTCAATAGACTTTCTATAATTACCATAAAAACGGTTATTCCAACACTTTGGAGTAACCGTTTATTTTTTTACCCTATAAAGAGTAAGGAACATATTATTTTAATTTCCATTTCAAAGTACAACATTCATCATAAACCTTGCTCTAGAATATCTCTTAAAAATAACTGGATAAAATAAATAAGTAAAAAAAAATAATTTAGAAAAATGTCAGCAACCGCTGTGAAAAACATGTCAACTTAAATTTTTATCCAGTGCTCTTTTACGTTCTTATTATGAGTAAAATTTTATATTTTTATTCTAAGAATCGTCTTAAAATTCATCCAGGGAAGTCATGATTTTAAATAATAATTACCCTTTATTTATAGGGATTATTAGCTGACTTCTGCCAGCCTTACCCATTATCATTCCTAATTCAAAATCTATTTTATTACTTTTGTAAAATTAATTCGTTCAGACAAAAAATAGGGTGATTTAGATCGGTTTAAAATGTGATTTAAGTTACAAACCGGACGTTTATTCAATAGCCTTCGTAAAACATTATGATCTCAAAATTTATTTTCAACAATCAGTATCTTTTTGATGAACTTTCTCAATATGACAAGGATTTACTTCTCAAAGCCATGAAAACCAAAAACTACCGTAAAAATGAGGCTATATTCACGGATGGTACAAAACCTAATGGCATTTATTATCTTAACGAAGGAAAAATAAAAAAATACAAAGTAGATAATGATGGCAGAGAGCAAATCATTTATATCTATAGCTCCGGAGAATTTTTCGGATATTCGGCTATTTTGAGTCAGGAATCATATGGAGATACTACTTCCACCCTTGAAAACTCTGTTGTATCTTTTATTTCAAAAGACAGCTTTCTGGAAATCCTTAGCCAGTCTTCTGTATTTTCAAGACTTTTATTAAAATCTTTGAGTCATGAATTCAGTGTAATGGCTAATCTTATTGCGATTTTATCACATCGTACCGTCCGAGAGCGGGCAGCATTAAGCTTACTGATTCTTCACGACAAATATAAATCCAATGACACTCCTGAAGAAGAAGTATTGATTTCCCTCTCCCGTGTAGACCTCGCCAATATGGTAGGAACTGCCAGAGAAACCCTCGCGCGAATCCTTAATGATTTTAAACAAGAAAAACTCATTACATCGGAGGGGCGAAAATTACGTATCCTTGACTTCAAACAGTTGATTCATATTGCTAACTTTTATTAATCAACTTCCAACTCCATCTAAAGAGTCGACTTTATAAAAAATAAATTCCAATTTCAAAACCCCTACTGACATCCTGTTGTCATATACTCCTCTTAATTTTGTATCAAATTATTTTAAATATAAGATTATATGAAATTAATGTCGTTAAGAATCATTACAAAAGACATCAGCCAATCCGTTGCGTTTTATGAAAAAGCAATGGGGTTAACTGCCCAATGGTATACTGAAGATTTTGCTGAACTTACAACCAATTCAATTACCATTGCTATCGGGAGTACCCGTACCATGAAGATGTTTGGTGGTGAACATCTCACTGAATCCAACGGGCAGATCAGTACAATCATAGAATTTATGGTAGATGATGTAGATAGTGAATATGAAAAGATTAAAAATTTGACAGATCATATTGTACAGGAACCTACAACAATGCCTTGGGGGAATCGGTCGCTCCTGTTTTGTGATCCGGATGGAAACCTGATTAATTTCTTCACCCCTGTGAGTTCTGAGGCAATTCAAAAGTTTAAATAAAGTGGGAAGTTATAAGTAATGTAATGATTATTCATTTAGATTCTATTTTCTGAATCCTTTGATGGCTTTAGATATTGGATGAGAACTAAACCATTGATGATCATAAAAAAAAGGAGGCTTTTATTGCCTCCCTTTTCTTTTGTACTAATAACCAAACCTTGAATTTCTTTATGTTAATTTGTGTTTTTTTCTTTTTCTCATTTGTTTTTTTCAAGAAATCCACGTTTTAAGGTCATTCATACACTTCTATATTAATCTCATCACTTGCTAATTCATTTTCATCACTTGCGTTTTATATAACTATAGTTTATTATTTTTACAGTTATTTCAATTTACCAGCTTTAATGAAGTGAAAAAACTAAAAAAAGCATTAGCAATTCATTTGGTAAATTTTATACTACAAAGTAACGACATCGCAGGATAATATCATCTATAAACCCCGTAGATACATATCGGACGTGATATAGATATTTATCGATAAAATGAATTAGACAATGAAGAAGTGCGGAATAAGACTGCGGAATCCTATATTTTATGATGCGTTTTGATAAGGTCGATCAACTCTACAATATTTTCTATTTTTAGCTTTTCAAAGATATTTTTTTTGATTGTACTTACTGTATTTTGCTTTATATTTAAATTATTCGCAATTTCCAGATTTCCATATCCATCTGCATACATTTCTGCAATCTGCAGTTCTCTTTTGGTTAGGCTGCTTAACGGGCTTATTACATTTGGATCGTAAATAAACTGTACCAATAAATTTCTTGTCAGATCAGAAAAATATTCTCCTTTTTGGATAAAGCTCGAGATCGCTTCTCTTACCTCTTCCTCTTCACT
Source organism: Chryseobacterium tructae (assembly GCF_030409875.1). Taxonomy (NCBI): domain Bacteria; kingdom Pseudomonadati; phylum Bacteroidota; class Flavobacteriia; order Flavobacteriales; family Weeksellaceae; genus Chryseobacterium; species Chryseobacterium tructae. The sequence continues at coordinate 3,305,270 of NZ_JAUFQR010000001.1, forward strand.
CAGTTTGCTCAAATATCCATTGGCTCCGGCTTTGATAAACTTAAGTGCGTATGAATCCTCTTCAAGTCCCGTAAAAATAAGGATCTTGAGATCAGGGTTTATACTTTTCATTTGGGGTAAAATGTGCAGACTGTTTCCTTCGGGAAAATGCGCATCAATAATAGCCATTTCAATTCCTTTGGTCTCTATCAGTTCTACCGCCTGCTGTAAAGATGAAGTATGATAGACTTTAGCATTGGGAGCAATATCACTAATAACGATCTCCATTCCTTGTCTTACAATACTGTGATCATCGGCTAAAAGGAATATGATTTCCTTATTTTCAATTGGCATTTCCATTATTTATTATTGATATTTAAATTGATCCTGAATGTTACCTGTGTTCCTTTATGCGGTTTGCTGGAAACTGATATTTCCCCATCGAACAGCTCTACAATTTCTTTAACAAGATTCAGCCCTAGTCCTACTCCAAGGTTATCTACCTCATCTGAAACAGTTCCCTGATAATAAGGGTCAAAAATCTTTTTCAAATCAGACTCAGAGATTCCTACTCCGGTATCTGCTACTGTTGTGATCAGCGTAATTTTATCAGCACCTAGCGGTTCTGTTGTCATCGCAAGATCTACCTTTCCATTTTCGGTATATTTGTTTGCGTTCCCAAGAATATTCATAAAGATCTGGTTAATTCTGATATTATCAGAGAATACCACTACCCCTTCGGGAATTCTGTCCGTTACTGCAAATTTATTATTTCTCGTTTCCAGATAAGGAGAAATAACCTTTACAATAGAACCAATCTCATCTTTAAGATTAAAAACAGATTGTATGAGCTTTTTTTCTGCATCCTGGTTCTTAGTATATTCCAGGATCTGGTTAGACTGCAGGAGCAAAGTACTATTGGTAAATTTAATTGATTTTAGATAATCTTTGATTGTTTCATCACCTGTTGTTCTGTAAATCTTATCAATGAAAATATTAATAATTTTCAATGGTGATCTTAAATCGTGGCTCAACATTCCCAATATTCTGTTCTTGAAATTCAGATTGTTCTTGATTTCTTTATTGGCAGCATCAAGTTTTCTTTCATAGATGAAGGCAACTCTCGTAAAGTACATGATCAGAATAGATACAATAAACATTAAAACCATCAGGCCAAGTACCAAATATCTTCTGATTTTATTATTATCAGAACTTTGCTTCGTATACTCCTTTTCAAGTTCTGTTTTGAAATCCTTAATGGCATTTTCATATACATCAATCAGTCCGTTACTATACACCAATAACTTGCTGAAATTGCTATAAAATTGCATATTCTCACGCTGATTTTTGATGGCAAACTGTTGTGCTTTCTTTACTTCAGCAGCATAGTGTTTATCCATCGACTTTAAAGCCTTATCCATTTCATTTTTTACATTAGAAATGTCTATCGTCTTGTGATTCGTTAAAGTAACGACTGTACTTTCCTTTTGAACATTTACCTTCCCTGTTATGGCATCTTTCAAACGCCCCATAAAGCCTTTTTTCTTAATGGTATCAGCATAGGTATGAGTCTGTACGCTTAAGTTTTCAAAGTCATTCTTATATTTTGCAGGCTCGTATTGCTTATCTTCTATCTTTGTAGGAGGTTTCAAAGAAGTTTCGTATACAGAATCAATAAGGGTTTTCAGCTTGGTGACTTTCAGGGTATCCATTTTCTTCTGAGCCAGGCTTTTTTTCAGCCTTGGGCTTGTATTTTCATACTCCCCGATCTTATCAAAATTCTTTTTAAGTTTCCTTAATGATTCAAAATAGAGTTGCAGATCTTTATTATCCTGACTCACCATATACTTTTGGAGATGTTCCTGCGCATCCAAAAAATCTTTTCTTGAATTATCCGTAAGCCCACCCAAAGCTCTACTCTCTTCCAGCTGGGTTTTTATAAACTGCAGTTTTCTCTCATTCACAAACTCATTGTAAAAGAATACACCTATAATAATCTGTATCAATAAAACACACAGAATCAATGAGTAATGAACAACCTTCCTCAATTTAAAATTTAAGAATTTATATTTCATATTTACTGCCAGCTAAATTAACTCCCTATTTTCCTAAGTCTCTTTATTAATTTTAAACAATATAATATTATTAATAAAAATTTAATAATGTCAAAATATCATTCAATTTACAAAGTTAAATTAATTTTTGTCTATATAATAATATAAAATATTTGATAAAATAAGGCAAACCAGACCCTATTTTGCATCAAAAAACCTATAAAACCTCAGTTTTTCATTAATGTAATTCTGTTTTTTTAGAATAGATGTAAAAAACATACCTCTATCAAAAAAAAAATTAAAAGATGATTTTTTAGGGATTGGGACTTTCAATGATTCGATAACATTATTATGATTAATGTTGAATATTGAATTTCACTGATCCACTAGTCTTCAATCCAGATTCGAAAAGCAGCAGTACTTCCCTGGCTTGTAAGCAGATGATGTTTATAACCTTTCAACTGAAGGGCTAGTGTGTTTTTATTGTACCGTTCTATTCTTTCAACATGCTGTTTTTGTACAAGCTCACTACGGTTGATCCTGAAAAATGCTGAAGGATTGAGAAGCATTTCAATATCCTTCAATGTAGATTCATTAAGCAAGTGTTTTTTACCCGAAATATCAATAGCGAAAATTATTCCTTCCTCTGCTGCAAAAAATGCGATATCGTCTGTATTTAAAAAGTAACTTCCTTGATGGGAGCTAATCGTAAAGCGTTTCTTATAGCTTTTCTCCTGCTGACTGTTACTTAGCATCTGTTGAAGCTTCATTAATACATGATGTTCACCAGCATCTGATCTTCTTAGCAATAAAAATTTATCCCAGGCTTTTTTGAAACGATCCTGAGTAAAAGGTTTTAAAAGATATTCAATTCCATTAGTTTCAAAAGCATTCATCCAGAATTGGTTATATGCAGTCGTAAAAATAATCGGACACCTTATATTAACCTGATCATAGATCTCAAAAGCATTCCCATCCAATAGCTCAATGTCTGAAAAAATAAGGTCTACATTGGTGCTTTTCAAAAAGCTAATGGCTGTCTCTACCGTATCAATTTCTGCTACCACCTCTACCGGTGATTTCAACTCACTGATAAAACGCTTTAGTTTGCTTCTGGCAGGAATTTCATCCTCAATAATGACAACTTTTATCATATTTATTCCGGGATTATAGGGATTATAGCGGTGAATTTTGTTTCTGTTTCTAAAATTTCCAATTGCTGATCAGTCAGCACAGAATATTGTTCCTTAAGATTATTTAAAGCTCTTCCTGAAGTTCTTTTAAAGTTTCGTTTAGAAATTCTATTATTCGTTACAGCTATCTTTTCTCCGATACAAATGGTAATCAAAACAGGATTGGATACACTTCCCAAATTATGCTGAACGGCATTTTCCAGCAACAACTGTAAAGAAAGCGGAACTATTTCTCCTTTTATATTTCCATGATCTATATGAAGGGTGTATGCGGTCCCATATTTATATTGCATCAGATTAAAATATTTTTCAGCAAATATTAGTTCTTCTTTTACAGAAATCAGTTTTTTATCAGAAGCCTCCAATACATATCGATAAATTTCTGCAAATTCATTCAGGAAATCAGAAGCTTTATACTTATCCTCTTCTATCAGCTGATCCAAAATATTAAGGTTATTGAATAGGAAATGAGGGTTGAGTTGCGTTTTCAACTGATCAATTTTACTGTCAGATAATGCCTGCTCATAAAGTAACACCTGTTTCTGATATACTACATTCTTCTTATAATAACGGTAAGCCAAGAAGAAACTACCATACACAAATCCATCTATAAGATCTGAAAAAGCGGTAAAAACAAAGGTCTCCCTATTAAAATTTCTTTCAATAGTGCCGAATGCCAAGGCAATTAAAAAGCCGATGGCCTTCATGACCAAAAGATAAACCAACAATGAAGAACTGAAGATCTTAAAAACTTCTTTGCCACTGAAGGTTAACGATCTTTGCCACTTTTGAATAAAGAGATCCATCACAAAAAACAGAATACAAGCACTGATCAAGGTCGCTACGGCTGCTTCGGGAGTGAAAATATATTGATCCACCTTTCCTCTGACAGCAATACGGACATGAATAGACTGTACATAAGCAAACAAAAGGATAAACAGCAGGAAGTACCTGTTTTGATTGATCTGTTTTAAAATGGTTTTCATGCAGTGATCAGAGGTCTTTTTTACAAAAATAGCCCTATATTTTTTACAGGGCTGCTTCTAGGTCATTATTTTTTCTTTTCGGGAAAGGATGCTGTAATATTTCCTTTATCATCCAGGAAATCCAACTTAGCGTCATTGTTTTTGTCTACACAGAATCTGGCACGCGGAAGTCCTTTACTATCAAATAAAAACAATCCGTTATTTTCATCTTTAGTTTTACCCAACATCATTCTTGGGGTTCCCCCAATAAGTCCTTGTTGCTCATATTCCTTGTATTTTTTCTGTAAAGCCTCGGGATTCTTTTCCAATTTATCCAGCTCCTCCATAATTTCACCGGTTCTTACTTGTGATTCTTTTACCGGGCGATCATTAAAATAGATTCCGCTGGATACGGTTCTTTTTTCTCCCTTCATATAGTCTTGCGTCAATAATTGCATCACCTGATCGCCATCGTATTGATCATACGTTAAAGACAAACCCGAACTATGTCCGTTTTTGTTTTTCCTTCCATCATAAATAAAACCGCCACATTCAATTCCTTCTTCGTTGAAGAAAAGCATTCCGGAGCGCTTTTTTCTGGTCTTATTAGGAGCACTTCCATTTACTTTTTCTTCTCCGGACGGAAACCTGTCAACATTAGTAATGATCATTTTTACTGTTCCGTCTTTTTCCACTACATTGATTCTTTCCACATCAATTTCGGTAAATTTTTGATGGCCGTCTGTTTTGAATGCAGAAGCCGTTAAGAAAATGATCCCGATCACTGATGCTAAAGCAAATGTTCTTAAAAAAATTAATTCCCTGTTCATAATGGTATCGTGTTATTTGTTTTATGTTGATGATTCAAAACTATTATAACAGAATGCTTTATTCAAGGAAAAAACAATAAGCCAAGGAAATAAAGGTATGAGTAAAGGAATTTAGAAGATAAATGATCAGGTACATAAAAACAAAGAAAAAGCTCTGACTTATTTTCATAAATCAGAGCTCTATATTGTGATATGATCATATTACAAACTAACGGTATCTAAAAGCTTTTTTAGTTCTTCAAGTGAGATGTTAGTTCCAGAAGCTACTACTCCATATCTGTTTCCTTCCAGATATTGAATGCTTGTCATCTTATCATTTTCGTACATACTGTGATCAAAATAAACCAGCCAACCTTTATAGCTTTTGATGTTTGTCTTATCTTCCGGCTCTTCTACAGCCTTTAATTCCAGATAGCTTAGAAGATTTCCTTTTACCGACTCAGCTCCGGCTCCAGCTCCGTCTGTCACCATTAAATAAACATTCTGAGATCCCTTAGCATAGTTTGCTGTAGCATATGATCCTGTTTCTTTATCTTCAAAAGCGGTCACTTCTGTAAGTTTAAAACCATTGATTTCTTTTTTAAACTTAGCTTTAAAGTCATTAGAACTGATAGGTTTCAGTTTCTTCAGCTCTTTAGCCAGATTCTCAACCTTTAGGGAATCTGAACTGCTTTGTACATGTTCTGCAACTGCAGCCAAAGGCTGATTGGCAAAAACAAGATTAGATCCCAAAGTGAATGTTAATCCAATACTTAAAATACCTGCTCCCAGATAAGATAATTTCATAAATAATTAATTTTTTTTTTGTCTGACAGGGATTGCAAAAAATACACCAAATCAAAAATTCAGCGGCTAATTTGTTTTTTCACATCAATTTTTCTCGAAAAACACAACTGCTTTCCTTTTAAAAATAGGATGAACAGGAGTAAAAACAGAAGAACTCCTTCAATTTTACAAGAATTAATAAAAATAATCAATCTGATTTTTAACCCATTATTAAGTTTTGTTAAAATTTATATTGAAAAAGTTTTGCAGAAATTAAAAATCGTTCTATATTTGCACCACTGAAAACAACGATACAATCGGAGTTTAAGGAGAGTTGGCAGAGTGGTCGATTGCGGCAGTCTTGAAAACTGTTGACTGTAACAGGTCCGGGGGTTCGAATCCCTCACTCTCCGCAAGTATTAAACATAAACCTACTGATAATCAGTGGGTTTTGTTTTTTATTAAAGTTTTCTTCCCCACATTTTCCCTACATTTCTTATATAAAAAAGATAATGATTTCTAACCTCAGTACCTCATTTGGTAAATTTTTAGGCTCAAAACAGACTGCTGTAGCTCTCGAAAAATCTCCAAACTAAAAATATTTTATCTTTTTCCAGATAAATAGAGATAAGTCCGATTTCAAAAAGAGGGGGCACTACCAAGACTGAAACAACGGAGGGGGCTTGTTATTCATATGGTAGCTTGAATTACGTATATAAAGTGGTTTCAGTAGTAAAATAGGGCTTTACATTCTGGATAAAACCAAAGTTCTCTTAATATGGTTTTAGCTATCTTAACGATTAAAACTCAATCGTAGTTCTACTACACTTTTAAAAATTTAACAAAAAACATTATATCTGGCATGATATTTTATCTACCTTTAGTGATATAACATCAAAAACACACAGATATACAAATGAAAAAAAATGTCTCAAATTCTGAGAGGATTTCCGAGAACCATATTGCAGGCATTAACCGTGTGGTTAAGCTTGACATTGTGGTTAATGGAAAACCTATCAGACACTTTAAACACTTCCGTTTACAGCAGAGTGCCAGAAAACACCACTACTTTGAACTTACTTTAGCACATGACTCTCTTGATGAAGTACAGAGCCATAACTTAGAACAGGCACAGCAATTTCTAGGAAAACGTCTGACCGTTACTTTTAAATACAAAGATGCTGAAAACGAAAGTCCCGAAAGAACGTTTGTTGGTGTTGTTACGAAAGTGGCATTCAGTCAGGAAAAAATGAGCCTAGGCAATATTGTACTCAAAGGCTATAGCCCAACTATACTAATGGATTCAGCACCCCATACTCAGAGTTTTGGAGGTACTCAGTCTGTCAACACTTCCATTATTGCTGACAATATCATCAGGGAAACACTGGGAACAACTCAATTTGATTTCAGAATAGACACCCAGAATAAAAGCTACATTAATTACAGTGCTCAATATTGCGAAACTCATTACAATTACCTGACAAGATTAGCAGAAGCCTATGGAGAGCAATTTTACTATGATGGGGATGTGCTACACTTTGGAAAGCTTCCCCCTCATGAAAAGCCTATCCAACTTATTTATGGCAGTAACGTTAACGATGTTCAGGTAGAGTTAAAGGCAGTTCACACAAAACCTGAATACTTTGGCTATAACAGCAGTAGTCATGCTAAAATAAATGGCTCTAACAATGAGATTAAGCATTTAGGAGACCTATCATCCAAAGCCTATGAGCTGAATAACAATATTTTTAAAACCCGTTCACTTACACCCACTCCCATCAATGCCAATATGTTTCTGGATGTGGATGATTCCCAAAAAAGTGCAAGAGGAAGTAAAGCCGTTGAAGTTTTTACTGTATCTGGAAGTACAACAGTTCCTTTTTTATTCATAGGTTGTGTGGCAGATATAGACATGAGAAAACAGGATAGTAATGAGACCTCTCACTTTACAACTTTGATGATAACAGAGGTTAATCACGAAGTTGATGCAAGAGGATATTACACTGGAAGTTTTGAAGCTATAGCCGAGGGAACGGGCTTCATGCCTAAACCTGATTTTGTGATGCCGAAAGCAGAGCCACAGGTAGCCACTGTAGTTTCCAATATCGACCCTTTAAACCAAGGCAGAATACAGGTGCAGTTTGACTGGCAGTTAAATGATACCACTCATTTTATTAGAATGATGAGCCCTGATGCTGGTGGTACAGATGCGATAAGTCAAAATAGAGGATTCGTGGCTGTTCCAGAAATTGGAGACCAAGTAATGGTAAACTTTGAATACCATAATCCAGATTTTCCTTTTGCAATGGGTGGGATGTTTCATGGAGGTATAGGATTGGGAGGAGGTATGGATAATCGTGTGAAGTCTTTACAGACCAGAAGTGGGCACAGATTAGTGTTTACCGAAGATGAGAGTATTTTATTGACAGACAAAAGTGGAAATGAGCTAAGGTTTGATACAGAGGGAAGCAATATTAACATTACAGCTCCCGAAACCATTACTATAAAATCAAAGAACCTGAAATTTGATATTGAAGAGAATATCGAAACCAAAGCAGGAAAGAATATGGATACCAATGTTGGACAGAATATCAAGATTATTGCCAAACAAGAGATAAGCCAAGACAGTGGTAAGAAAACCATTATCAATGCTGGAACTAATACTGAAATATCAGCAAAAGCACACCTTGACCTTTACGGTAAGGAAAAATTCATAGGTTACACAGATGGACAGACTGAGTTCGGAGCAAAGGACAGAATGCATGTGTATGGAGCTAACTCATTATTAACAGCTAAAGATAAGATTGAGTATAAAGCTCCTCAAATGAATAAGCTTCCTGAAATGGGAAATTTGAATACAACAAGGAAAAGCAATTAGTAAACATCCAATGGATGGATGATGTAGTTGAAAATAATATACAACAATCCCATCGAGGAAATAAAGTAAGTGTTTTGGCATATACAAGAAACTATGAGGAAGGAGAAACTGTTAGTTTGAAAGTAATTGATAAAAATGGCAAAGAAATTAAGGATGGAGAAAAGGAGCTTACTTTATCTGGAACAGTTGATAAGGAAGGGTATGTAATACTCAAAGAAGCTGTAGAAATACCTAAAAATCAAAATAGTACACCAAATGGATGATTTAAATTTAATAATATCAGAATTCGACGAAAAGAATATTGTTGATAGAAATATCACTTTGACTGTCGATACATGTGTTTGTGACGATTGGCAGACAATAGCACCTGTAATACCTGCAAATAAATTTGTAGGCTATGCTACAGATTGTCATGTAGCAACTCATAAGCAACTTGATGTTATGGGGTACAAAGAAGGTTTTCCGCGTTACCAAATTGCTAAAGCTATAAGAAATAAAAAGGAAGAATTTATTTCAATGGAATACAATAATGATGAATTTAAGAAAGGGACTTCCTATATAAAATCTGCATTAAAAAATGGTATTCCTGTAACAGTAGGTATTGATAATCATGAAGAAATCACCCCAGGAAATCCTGATTTAACTACAGATCATTTTGTAGTCATTGTTGGCATGGGAGCAGATAGTAAAGGAAATTATTTTTTATTCTATGATAATGCTGATAGTTCTATTGGAACATCATCTGCCAACAAATTATATTGTAATTGTAAGGGAAATAAATTAGAAGGAAATGCTGATCCAAAATCAAGATATTCAACGATTACTGATCGAAGAACAGGTACTAGTACAGTTTTGGTATATACTGTAACATCTATTAGAACTTCAGTAAAAAAAACTATTTTAAAAAAGAAATAATGAAAAAAAGAATTTTATTAATCTTAGCAATTCTCTGTACAGTCATTTTATATTCACAAAAAATTGATAGCCTACAAATTGAAAAAAGCAATCATAAAATAGCCATAGATAATGCCATAATAGAAAAGGATGATATCATTAAAGATGTAATTGTAAAAGAAATCTGTTTTTATTCAAAATTTGAATCAACTGACTATACAAAACCTAGCCCCATTGAAATAGAGATAAAGAATTATATTGGATTAAAAGCAAAAATAGGTGTTAAAAAGTATAAAAAAATGAATTCTGCTATTGCAGAATACTCAATTACCCAAGATGGAAAAGTCTTTAATATTAGATCATTTAAAATATTGAAAATAAAACCAAATGAAAACTTCAAATTAAAAGCTTTACTGTATAAAATTTCAACTAATAATGGGTATAAAAATTTAATTATCATCGAAAATACAATACCAAAATAACATGATAAAATGAATGATTTAAATTTAATAATATCAGAATTTGATGGAAATAGCATCCTTGATTGGGAAGTGACTTTAGATATAAAAGGGGGCAAAAAAATATATTTTAGTCGCAGAAGTAAATTATGAAACAGGTAGTTCTTTTCTAAAATATTGTAATGATTATAAAGCAAAAATTATTGCCAATAATAAGAATAAAGAAGATTTGACATTTATCATTATAGACATGAAAGGCACAATTGAAACTATAGATAATGGAAAATCAATTTCTGTAGAAAACTATGATAAAATTTCTAAAGCAAACTATCCAGCAAGTAAAGGACATGGATTTGACTCGTTAGGTAAATCAAAATACGTTACCAAAAAAAGTATTTATGAGATTGTTGAGAAAATTGGAGCTGATGACCCTAATACATTACAGGAAGTAAATATTTTTTCGCATGCGTATTCAGGTGGACCAATTTTAGCTAATTCATCTGAAACTGATGTAATGGATATAGATATGAGGATAAAAGATATTGAGAATAAGATATTTGATTTTACAAATTTTAAAAATGCATTCACTCCAACAGGAATCTTTAAAATAGGGGGATGTCAAAGCCACCCACCTCTTAATTATATATTAAAAAGAATAATGCAAAGTGTTAATTATAAAAGAGATGGTACTAACAAAGATACTGATGAATTTGTAATTAATGATATAGAAATACCAAAAGGTCATAATCTTGGAAATTATGAGATAGTTTCTCACTATATAGATTCTAAAAACTACACTAAATTACCAAATAATAAGATTAAAATAACTTTATTGCAGGCGAAAAAAATATTTTCTTATCAATATTACACAAATTATGCAGCTTGGTTGGCCTATATGGTTGATGTAAAAGTGCAATATTCTTTACCTGCTACTTATGCATCATTTGGTTCTCCTGAAGTTTTTAGGATTTCAGATGATACCAAAATGAATGTTTCTTTTTTTGAAAAATATTTAGGTATAGCTATTGGAGAGTTACATTATGGTATATATGATAAAACTACTATTGGAAGGTTATTAACTCCGTAAAACATATAAAAATGAAAAATATAAAAATCCTCTTTAATATTTTTTTATTAATCTTTATAAATATAGCTTATGGTCAAAAGTATGATACTTTCAATTATATTGAAAAAAATGTAGATAATATAACGATTTCTACTATTAATTTTCAAGATAAAACAACTTATATTCCTACAGCTAAAGAAGATAGTATTTATCGTAAAAAAGATAGTATTTCTGGATTATCTTACTATGCGGATCCAGAAATTAAAGAAAGCATTTCTTGTACAGGAAAATCAAAATTAAATAAAAAGGAAACTATATTGTTATTTCAAAACTTACAAAAAATTGAATTAGGCCATGCTTTACCATATCAGTATGACATTCAGTTAGATTTTTACAAAAAAAATAAAATTGTTCAAACTGTTACCATTTCTTCTGAAACAAAAAATCTGGTTATAAAAAAAACAGGATGTAAAACCCATATTGATGAAAATAAACAAGAAATTGACCCTTGCTTCTTTAGGGGGATGGTTTCCCAAAGCTTAAAAAAATACATTGTTAGTTTGTTGAAAAGTAAAAAACTTTGGAATAAAGAACAACAATTTATGGAGGATTATAAATGATATACTATGTCTCAATATATAACAGATACCACCCAGTTAAAATGTGACAAAGGAGCTTCACCAGCCCCACTCACGGTGACTAGTCAATCCTTTATGAGTATTGATGGGAAGCTACAGGCTACAGAGGAAGACAAGCAACCTAACAGTAACATTAAACCCTTTGGTGTATGTAGTGTTTTAAGGTCTTCCTGCACTCCCTCACCCGTTAAATGGGACAATACCTCTGATTTTGAAATTGATGGTAAAAAAGAGCTATTGGACAAATAATGCTTCTGAAAAATATGCATTTGGAGGACATCATTATGAAAAAAGTGCTAAGGCAATGTATTTTTGGGAATTAAAGTAAATTTTAATTATGAAATGGATAGTAATTTTTACCGTGTTTTTTATTTCATTAAATGCACAAAAAACGAGATTTGATTCTGTTGTAATTAAATTAAAAAAAGATAGTATTTCTTATAACCAATATATTGAGTTTGGGAAAATTTATTGTTTAAATAGCAAATTATATGCTTTAGATGATGAATATGGTTCAAAATATAATTTATTATTTCCCCTACCCAGACTAATAAGTATTAAAGCAATAAAACAGCAATTTGCCAATTATAATAAAAATCACAAAAAGAAAAAATGTAATTGCATATATCGGTCAAATAGTGACTTGAAAAAGGTGTACATTAATTTAGTAGAAAATAAGAAAAATTACAATAGAGAACCTGAATATGACATTGAAAACTATATGAAAGATTATCTTGAGAACTATTATATAAGAATTCAAACGGAGTAAAAAGTATAAAAATTGAAGACATTAGATACATTATTAAAATCCGAGATAAATTCAAATTATGCACCAACACATCACAGATACAACCCAGCTAAAATGTGATAAAGGAGCTTCACCAACTCCATTCACAGTAACAAGTCAGTCTTTTATGAAGATTGAGGGAAAGCTACAGGCTACAGAAGAGGATAAGCAACCTAACACTAACATTAAGCCTTTTGGTGCATGTAGTATTTTAAGGTCTTCCTGCACTCCCTCACCCTTTAAATGGGACAATACCTCTGATTTTGAAATTGATGGTAAAAAAGAGCTATTGGACAAATAATGCTTCTGAAAAATATGTATTTGGAGAACATCATTATGAAAAAAGTGCTAAAGCAATGTATTTTTGGGAATTAAAATAATTTAGAATGAAATACTTTTTTTTACTTTTTTTTACTTCCGTATTTGTTAGCTGTCAAGCTCAACAAAATGCTAAAATATTGGTTATGAAGAAACTTAGTAATGACCAAAAATCTTATGAACAATATGCATTTTATGGTTTTTCAAATTGTTTAGATGAATCACTCCATCTTAAGACTTTTGATGAAAACTATATTTCAACATTTAATAATTTAGAACCATTCCCAAGACTATTTGAAAAAGAAGATATTTTAATCTCAATTAAGAAATTTCAAGACCCTTATAATTTGGAGCTTAAAAATATCTCAAAAGAAATGAAAAATGGATATTTAATTGTTGAAAAATGTACTGATATCTACAATGTTAAAAATATGAAATTAAAAACCTCATATTTAGAATTGGTGAAAAAAATTAAAGAATATAAAGTAGAGAATGATTCAGATTTAAAAAATTACATGAAAGATTATCTGGAAAGCTATTTTGTAAAGGTTCAAACAGAATAAGAGTATAGGAACAAAAGTGCAATTTTTTAAAAAAAACTTGCTTCATAATAGATGCTTGAAAACAAGCTGTAAACAAGCATATTTGTTATTTATCAGCCATAATTATCCAGTATCTTAAATGCTTCAGACTCAAAATACAAATTAAAATAATCTCAACTTATTAGATGTACCATTCGTTAATAAAACAATTTCAAATAATCATAAAATGGATGTAATGGAGAATCTTGAAGGCAATAAAGCTAACTATATTTTTGGACACTGTATGATATGGTTATATGAATCCAAAGAATTAGATAATTATATAAGAAGGCTATTGGTTTGACACAAAAAAAGAAAATCTCAAAAAAATGACAACATGCCCCAGCACATCATAGATACAACACAGCTAAAGTGTGATAAAGGAAGTTCGCCAACTCCACTCACAGTAACAAGTCAATCTTTTATGAGTATTGATGGAAAGCTACAGGCTACAGAAAAGGACAAACAGCCTAACATTAACATTAAACCTTTTGGAATGTGTAGTGTTTTAAGGTCTTCTTGTGCACCTTCACCTATTAAGTGGAAATACCTCTAATTTTGAAATTGAAGGCAAAAAAGAGCTATTAGACACCTCTACGTGCCAATGTTCTGTTGGTGGCAAAATATCAGTTGTAAAGTCAGCCCAGAGCTTTGTTCAGGAGTAAAAAAGAGTCTAGTTTTTAGCTAAAAACCCAATCTGCCTTTTTTTAATAAATAACTGATAATCATTTAATTAATACATGAAATAAAGCACTTATGTTATTACATATATAAAGAAACAAAAATTCCCTCTAAAATTGGAGGGAATTTGTCTTTTATAAAATCACTCCAAATAAAGATCATTAGCGCTGTCACACCATACTCCCACCAGCAAAGGATCGATTATAGTCATCTTGAAAACTATTGACTGTAACAGGTCCGGGGGTTCGAATCCCTCACTCTCCGCTGAGAGGGTCTTCATCATGAAGACCCTCTTTTTTTTTCGTAAATCAGCAATTTACTTTCTCTTATTCCCAAATGGTTATGCAACAATAAACCGAGCATGGTAGATGTTCGATAAATTCCGTTTTCATAGTACAGATGCTCTCGAACACCCTTTTTACAAATTCTCTTCTTTTTTGCAGGGTATCAAATACCGTATACACATGGTGCATGCCGAAATAGGTTTAACTTACCTTCCAGGACACGAAATGCCTTGTTTGGGTCATTGCTCAACCGTTCTATCACCCCTTTAAGGTTTATTATTTCGTTGTTACATACTTTTTTCTTCGACTTTCTGCATTTGGGTGCTCTTTTCGATGATATTTTTACGATTGCTCTCCATTTCCAAATTATTAATGACAATATGGAATTTTTCAGTCTGTTACCCAAAGCATGGGACAAATGTTATGAAGAAGAACAGTTGCCAAACGAATGAAGAAAAAAGAAAAGAAGGAGATTATAATTACCATTTTTACTGTTCATCAAGACCAAAGGGCATCAGAAAATTTCTATCTAATTAAAAGGAATAAGTTGTGAAAAATTTCTATTTTTGTAGTCTGTTATACTATATCTAACATATTATCTGCGTCTTAATCAAAAAAAGACGGACTCGAAAAAGAGTAATTAATGCGTGAAATCTTTTGATTTTCAATGCACAGATAATTCTATCCACTTATTTTATTAAATCATAAACAAACAATTGATTATCAAGTCGATTGTCTTATCATTTTATAATGTATTCAGCATTCAAAAATGATGATAATACAAGGAATATAATGAATAGTAAACAGTTAATAAGTAGAGAAATAGAGATATTCTACGATAAAGCATCCGAAGAAACCCGACTTGATAAGGGAATGGGTATATTTGAGTTTGAAAGAATCAAATCACTTATAGAAAAACACATTTTCTCTTCACCTTTAACAATAATTGATATTGGTGGCGGTACAGGAAAGTATTCGGAATGGCTTGCAAAGAAAGGACATAAGGTTCATTTGGTAGAGCCAGTTTCAAAACATATAAAAATAGCCCGAAACAGAGCTAATAAATTGAAAAACAAATTTTCGGTACACATAGGAGAATCTCGAAAATTGGAATTCCCAAATAACTATGCAGATCTTATTATACTACACGGTCCTCTTTATCACCTTCAAGAGAAAGAACACAGAGATTTAACCATTTTTGAAGCCAAACGTGTTTTGAAAAACAATGGAATTATATTAGGTTTCGCCATAAATTATACTGCATCAACTTTGGTAGGTCTTTTAAATGGCTTAATTCACAAAAAGTCATTTTTTGAAATGTGTAAAGAAGAACTCACAATTGGCAAACATAACCCGCCCGATGATTTCCCCTGGCTTTTAGCCGAAGCATTTTATCATAAACCAGAACAGCTAAAGGATGAATTTATAAATCAAAAATTAACCTATCTTAATACCTATGCGGTTGAAGGTATGGCGTGGCTGGACAAAGACTTTTTTGCTAATATGATGAACTGCAGAAGGCGGGAAACATTGATGGAACTTATCCAAATAACTGAAAATGACAGCTATCTTCTACCATTCAGTCCACATATGATGATTGCTGTACAAAAAAAGATATAATCATGGAAAATAAAGAGAGATATTACAACGCACTCATAGACAATGCTGGTCACCTAAACGAAATTGACCTCGGAGAAAAAATAGGATTGAACGAAAATGAAACCAACGAAATAATTACACAGCTTCTGTCTGAATATAAAATTGAATATACAGAAAACAAAACCTGTAATTACAGTCTGACAAAAAGAGCGAAGAGAAAAATATTAGTAAGTAACCGAAAGACAATATACCTATAAGAATTCCTGGGGTCGATAAAGAAAGCAATGGTCAAAGATTTGAAAAACGAACCTTTATTAGGAGAAAGAGGTAAATCCTGGTTTTTAATTTTCTTATTATTCTTGTTAAATTTTTCATATTCAGGTTCGGGATGTTCCTGCGGAACATCCCGAACCTGAATACAGCAGGATTTAAAATCTTTAGTATCTTTAGTACTTCGCTAACATGCCAAACAGCAGAGTTTAATGTTTTTAGCGTACACACCTTTAATATACTAAAATTTTAATTTTTGTAAGATGAAGAATTTATTATTACTATTTCTATTTGTGACGATGTCGTGTCAAAATAAAAATGATAAAATGAGTAAAGCGCCAATCACTGACTCAAACCCTACTACAATTACAGCAGGTAATACGCTTTCTGTACAAAAAAAGCAGATCAAGCATTATATAAAAGAACCCTTGTACTATATTTATATCATGGCACTTTTGCAAAATAGATTTTCAATAATTTAAAGCATAAGGTTCGAATCCCTCACTCTTCGCAGACACAAAAAAACCTACTGAATACCAGTAGGTTTTTTATTAGACTTTTTGATCCCGCATTCATCATTATTTCTTCTTACAAAATCACTGTTTAAAATCTTCAAAGTATAAAAGGCGTTCAGAGTTATAAACTGGAACGCAATTTCGATCTAAACACGTGATTTTCAAAACATTAAATCATTTCAATTTAATAAGTTCGTACTTATCTTACAGAACATTTCAGGCTTTTTTCATGCCTAATTTTGCATTAGATATTTCTATTCTATTATCAATCCAGAAAAGGAATACTGGTCAAAATCCATTTCGACCCTTCAACGTACATCAATAATTATTTTAAAGAATAAATACAATGAAAGCATTCCTGATTTTTTCAATATTACTGCCAGGTTATTTTCAATCCAATACCGCAGCGCTCATTACCAAAGAACATCTGAATTATTCTATTATAAAAGATGATAAAACCATTGGTAACATCCGCGTAGAACGTTCTTTGAAAAATGATATCACTGAATATCTTTTTGAATCCCGAGCTAAAGTTAAAATTCTCTACAGCATTGAGATTTATGACAAAATGGGAGTTACTTTTAAACAAAATATTCTACAGCAGGCAAAACTTTACCGGACAATGAACGGAAAACTAAAAGTAAACAATACGGCTACCTGGAACGGGAGTTTTTATAATCTTTCGGATAAGGATGGTGCCAATGGCTTTCTGCAACAATCTATTTCCTGCTCTACCGCAAGTCTCTATTTTAATGAGCCCGGAAATCTAAAATCTGTTTTTTCGGAAAAGTTCCAGAAAATGGTTCCTATTCAGAAGATTGATTCCAAAAGATACAGAATCAATCTGCCCAACGGAAATACTACTACGTATACATACAGCAGCGGAATCTGCACCCTGGTTGAAGCTAATACAGATTTTGCAAACCTAAAGTTTGTTCTTAGCACGAACCCAAATAAAAATCATTAGTACTATCCCACCATACTCCCACCAGCATGGTGGTTGATTACAGTCATCTTGAAAACTATTGACTGCAATAGATTCATGGGTTCGAATCCCTCATTCTCCTCAAAAACACACAAAAACCTACTGAATACCAGCAGGTTTTTTGTTTTTTATTGTAAGATAATCTATTTTGGTTGCTGTTGCGTCACACAATGTACCATTCCACCATTAGCAAACAGGTTACGACAGTCAATTCCAATCACTTTTTTATCGGGATATAATTGTTGTATGATGCGGTTAGCAACGGTATCATTAGGATCATTATAATTAGGTACCAAAACACGGTTATTCGCAATATAATAATTGATATAAGATGCTTTACCTACATTTTTCCCATAGGTGGTCATCACATCATACTTTGTTAAAGGAACTTTCACAAACTGATAGGCTGTACCATTTTTTTGTGTAGCATTATAAAGTTTATCCATATCACTATCCGGAACTTGCCAGTAAGCCAGATCATCAGTATTCATAGTAATAATAGTAGTAGGGTTTGCAAATCTGGCAAATCCGTCAATATGCATATCGGTGATATCAAGATTGGCTTTTCCGTCCAGCCAGATAAATTTTGTAATTCCCAGATTCTTTGTAAAAATAGCTTCTGCCTGCTGTTGGGTCATTCCAGGATTTCTGTTCTCATTAAGAATAGAGCTTTTACAAGCCATTAATACTCCATTTCCATCAATTTCAACACTTCCCCCTTCATTGATCATTACAGAATTAAGATCTATTTTTGGAATTCCACTATCGGCTGCAATTTTAGAAGGAATGGTATTACAGTTAGTATATTGGGCTTTATTTCCCCAACCGTTAAATCCCCAGTCCTGAATAAACAACTTGCCATTTTTATCTTTCACATAGATAGGTCCATTATCTCTTACCCAAACATCATTGGTTGGATATAGTTTAAAGTCGATATTGGTGAGTGGCACGCCTGCATTGGTCAACAACCCCATAATACGATTTTTTTCCGTAGCGTCATAAACAACAAGGTGCACTTTTTCACTTTCTACAAGCGCTTTAGTCATTGCTACCCAGGTAGGATCCAGTCGGTTCTGATAGGTAATACCATATTGATACTTGTGGGGCCACTGAAGCCAGGTTCCTTCGTGTGGAGCTGATTCTTCAGGCATTTTGTAAACAACAGAAGCCGGGTCAGGTGTACCTGAAGTAGGAGAAGTCGTTACCTCATCCTGAGAACAGGAAAACATGATAGCAGGTAACAATAAGAGCATGATTTTCTTTTTTTGCATAAGTGATCTATTTTTTTGATACGGCAAAATTAGATCGATAAACAGCGTCAAAGTTGTCCAAAATTGACAATCTATTTCAAAGGCAATAAAATATAAGTCAATTGTTTCTCCTGATCCTCCATATCCTCTGCGTACCTTTCATATTTTTCTATGATAGGACGATGCGAAAACTCAAGTCCGGAATTAAAAATCCACCGGGAATAAATTTTAGTATAAGTATCATCTATTGTTTCATAGGTTCCGGAATGGATAAAGCGCGCATATTTACCTCCCAATATAGGTTTTGAAGGCAATTTTTTATTCTGAGACTGGATGGTTGAGCAGGCATCATACCGACAGTTTATTTCAGTCTTAATTAAAGGTTCGTCTGCTATGACTCCAAAATATTCGGCATCGAAATTGGGAAATTCATTATGCATAAATCTTTCCCAAAGCCATTCAATTTCTTCATTATTGTAATAGGTTTTAACACTCTGATAATACACCTGTATTGGTTTAAGGTATACAATTTCGGGTTCTAACAAGACATCAGAACTTACCGGAATCAGATCCGGCTCACAAAGTAACTTCTGCTTACTTAGTTTCGCTTCTTTAGGAGATATCCCAAAATGCAGCTTGAATGCTTTTGAAAAAGAAGCTATAGAAGAAAATCCTACTTCTACCCCAATAGACGTAAGGCTTTCCTGAGTATACAATATTCGTTTATACGCATTTTCCACTTTCAGTCTTTGCTGAAAAGCGCCTATGGTTTCCCCACAGCTGTATTTAAAGATACGCTGAATATTTCTGTAAGAGTAATTTGAAATTTCTTCTAAATCTTTTACAGAAATCTGCTGATCATAATTTCTTTCAATGAAATTGATAACTTTATAAATACAGTTCAGGCTGTCTTCCATAAACAATGGCATTTTGAGAAGTAATTGGTCTGAAATAAATTGCAAATAAAGGAAATAAAATAGAGCTAGAATGTATAAATAAAATAAGTAATACCTTATTTTTCATTACAAAAAGCCTTAAATCAATGAATTTAAGGCTTTATTTACTTTGATACACAATTTAAACTATTAGCTCAATATCTCACAGGGTGCTACACAATAGACCCAAGGACATCTTTTTATTCCCGGAGGCGGGCAGCATTCCTCTGAACAACTTACCGCACCTCCGTTGATGCTCTTCAGCTGATCTCTTGAAATTTTTTTACAATTTTTCATAGTCAAGTTGGGTTACGTTTACAATTTAAGGTTGATTTCCACCGCCACATCCATCGTATGGCATACATTGCCATTTTCCGCCGATCAAACATATTTGCCCACCAGGGCAGTTGATACCTCCTTTAATTGATTTCATTTCCTGTCTTTGGATTTTTTGTAAATTTTTCATAATATTTAGATTTAATGGAAATCTAAATTAATTAAATTTTATCAATTCAAATAAATTATACGTAATAAATCATTATTGAAATTTATTATATAAATTCATAAAACACAAATACACCATTTTAAAATATGAAAAATCAGTGTATTAACAGCCTATTTCTTGCAGAAGCAGTTACATGGATCCAATGGAAGAATCGAACAAAATTTAATTCAAAAGGCTAACTCAAAACGAAATGTCTTTTTTAAAAACAAAAAAAACAAGGTAATCATTCTTGAAATTCTGCATGAAGTGGGTTTTAATTCAGAATCATCGTTCAATACTGCTTTTTAAAAAGCACACATAAAACAGGTCTATCAAATATCACAACTCATTACAAACCAATATTTTGTAATTAATCGAACGCCTTTTTTGAACTACTCGAACCTATTTTTCAGGATAAATGAGCCCGAATACTTTTATTCGGTCGCTTAAGATCAAACACTTCCCCATCTTTGTATCGAAATCATTTTTTAACATTAAAAACAACGATACAATGAAAACTTCATTCACCTTCTTTGCAGTACTATTATTCATCAGCAGCTTTTCTTTTGGACAAGATATTACCAAGAAAATAGATTCAATTATTAAAGACAATTATCAAAAAAATCCGGATGTATCCATTAGTGTCGGATTCGTCAAAAACAATGAAACATATTATACAGTTTATGGTAATTTGAATAAAGAAAGCCAGACGAAAGTTGACAAAAACACAGTATTCGAAATTGCTTCCATTACCAAAATTCTGACCTCCAATTTAATTGCTCAGGCTAGTATTGATAAAAAACTAAAACTTGATGATTATATTGATGGTTATTTATCTAAAGACTATATATTACAGAAAAACCTTAAAAACAAAATAAAAATTTCAGACCTGGCCTCCCATCAATCAGGTTTACCAGACATCGATTTTGCAAAGCTGATAGAACTTAATCCACAACAACCTGTAAGCAATGTTACTGAAAAAACACTCACAGAAATCATCAACAATTGTGGTGAGCTTATCGACTATGGAAAATACCGATATTCTACCATTGGCTATACTCTATTGGGGCAGATTCTGGAAAAGGTATATGGTAAAAGCTATGATGAGATTTTAAGAAATAAAATTTTGAATCCTGTGAAAATGAATGAGACTTTGACCAAAAATTTCGATGTAAAAAACAAAACAACGGGTTACAATCCTCAAGGTGGTACTCAGGAATTCTTCAAATGGAATGTGACCGCACCAGCCGGATTGGTAAAGTCTAATGCTTCTGATATGGTTAAATATTTAAAAGCTGTTTTAAGCAAAGGAAATCCAATATCCGAAGCAGAATTGTTGACCGAAAAGATCTACTACAAGGATGAAAAGAGAGAAATGGGACTAGGATTTAACATCAGTACTGACGATCAGAATACCATCTATTTAAAATCCGGTGATTCTATGGGACAATCTTCCATCATTTGCTACAACAGAGCTAAAAACTGGGGAATCATCATTCTTTTAAATCAAAGAAACTCAAAAATGAGACAGAACTTATTGAATGAAATCTACGAAAAGGTTTTAAAATAATCAACAAAAAAAAGAAATTAAGCTTTATATAAACAGTAACAAAAATTCATACTAAAAATGAATTCTTCAACTGGTTCCAAATAAGTTATTTATTGAAACAATACCTCAGAACCTACTGCTTTCAGTAGGTTTTTGTCTATCAGGAAAGTACAGCAATACTACATAATTCAATCAGATAAAAACCGAATAAATCACGAGGAATATCATTGTATGTATCAAATTTAAATTAACTTCGTATCACCAATAATCAGAACAATACATCTATGTTAGAGATCAGAACCAGTTGCGAAAATTGTCAGAAACCTTTACCCTACGATTCTCCTGAAGCTATGATATGTACTTTTGAATGTACATTTTGTAAAGATTGTGTTGACCAGATTTTCAAGAATGTCTGCCCAAACTGTGGTGGTGGATTAGAAAAACGGCCTATCAGACCTAAAAGTCTTCTTGCAAAATATCCTGTGAGTTCCGAAGTGATCTATAAACCAATTAATGAAACTGAGTTCAAAATCAAACAAGAGAGATTAATAGATATTCCTCTGGGACAACGATAAAATTCAAATCATTCACGTTACTGAAGTATTCATTAAGCCAATTTATTATTAAAATATGAAAAAATCATCCCTATATATTGTTTTACTCGTTCTTTTAACAACAGCCAATGCATGTGCACAAAAGACGACTGATAAAAATAATTACACCGCTCAGGTACAAGCCGAAGAAGGAGATCTCAATAACGACACATACAATGACAAAGTCGTTGTAGAAATGGATGTAAAGGACGAGACAAGACCTTTGAGAGTCCAGATATTCCTTTCACAGCCTAATAAAAAACTGCAACTAGCGGTATCTTCTACCAAAATTATTGAAAGCCAATACCCTGCTCATAAAAAGGGAAATCATAACGGAAATAACATTCCGGATTTTATCATTGAAGATGGCAACTTAAAAATACTGACGGATATTAACGACCGCAAGAGCATCTACGAATTCAGATTGAAACAAAATAATTTTGAGCTTATTAAGATCTCACACGTATCCTGGGATGGGAAAAATACGACGTCTGAATCCGAAATTGATTTATTAGCACAAACTCAGGTAGATTTTCAGCGTGATTTAGGTTCTGCTAAAATTTCAAACAAAAAGACAAAAAAGATCAAAGTAAATGCATTACCGAAAATACAGGATTTAAGTTTTGCTGATTTGGAGCGATATTAAATATCCATCACTTTCTTTTAACAAAATAAAAACCTACTGATTGCAGTAGGTTTTTGCATATATATCTTATGATGGAGTTTTCTGTACATTAAACACCGTACCTGCCGGATCAGTGATCCAATGCATATTTTCCGGAAGTTCTTCAATCTCATCACAGGTTTCTACTCCGTTTGACTGCAGATATTTCGTTGCCTCTTCAACATCAGGAACGGTTAACTGTAACCAGGTTTCAGAGTGCGTATAATTATCTACACAATCCAGCCAAATAATATTATGTCCAAACTTCACTTCATGGGTTCGGGAAACCGTAGGATTATCAATCGGCTTCTCCTCCACCGGCAGCTTTAAAATATCTCTGTAAAAAGCAACAGTCTTATCATATTTACTTTTCGGAATTTTAATCGCAATGTTGATTCCAGCTTCAAATTGAGGGGTCATATCTTATATTTTTTTTAGCTTTATAAAATTATTAAAATAATTGTCTGTAAGTCTTGTCGTATGGCAAGATATGATCAAACAAACTCAATGTATTATCTTTAATTTAGTTAAAAAACAGGAGTTCGTCAGATCGTTATTTCAACTTAAGTATAACAAAATGATCTCATTATAATATAATGAAGCTATTTTTAGACATAGATGGCGTGATGGTTCACGCCAATCCTCATAGAACTATTGAGTTAGAGGATGATGGATTTTACAGATTTGCATCTAAAGCAATATCTGTTATTAATTCTATCGAGAATGCTGAAATTATTTTATCAACATCTCACAGACATAGATTTACAATCCATGAGTGGGAAAAAATATTTGAAAAGCGAGGTATTCATTTTGTTTCTATTTCTATAATCGAAACTGAAAACTCGCATAAAATCTCTAGACGAGAAGAAATTGAGAAATGGGTAAATCTTAAAAATTATAGTGTCAATGAGATTATTATTATCGATGATGATAAATCTTTAAATGGCTTACCACACCCCCTCAAAGATAGAGTTGTTTTAACAAGCCCTTATCAGGGATTAGATAATGATAATGAAATTAAAAAAATATTAGAAAAAGGAAGCTCTTTTTTCTAATAGCTTTATCTTAAATACTATCAATAAAATCCACAATATTCTCTATCATTATCATCTGTACAATCATAAAAATTAAACTCAAGAAATGGTTTTCTCCTATAACTTGTTACCGCTATTTTTTCTATATTTGTAAAAACACGCGTGCCCACTATGGAAAAGCTAAAAAATCTAAGAAAACAGAGAGGTTATACACAACAACAGATTGCTGATATCATTGCAACCGATGTCTCTAACTACAGTAGAAAAGAGAACGGAGACGTTAAAATATATGATGAGGAGTGGGAAAAAATAGCTAAGGCTTTGGATGTTTCCGTAGAGGATATTAAAGAGGATAGAACTGCTCAGAATAATCAAAATACTACACTTAATGATAGCGCGAGCTTTAATGATAATGCAAGCATAAACTATAATCAGTTTTGCAATATTCCAAATTATCTATTAGAAAATCAGCAGGAATACATCAAACTTTTGAAAGAACAAATAGAGATTTTAAAAGCTGAAAATGCAAAACTAAAAAAGAAATAATCTTAAATATAAAAAATAAAGAACGGCTTTCAGATGGAAGCCGTTCTTTTGTTTACTACAATAAAAACTTTTCTGCATTCCTACAAGAAAATTTTATATTTGTAACATTCATCATTAATGAAGAATAGTTTAAAAACAATAACCATATTATCCATGTTCAATCAATACTTTATCAAAAAATCGATATTTACCGCATCGGTATTCCTATACTCTATTACTGCATTGGCGCAAAAATCACCGCTCAATATATTACCATCAGGTCACCTTATTGTACAGGCTGAAGTAGAGGGTAAAAAAGGGAACTTTATTTTTGATACCGGTGGCGGAGTCAACCTTTTCCTGAATAACTTCTCTAAAGATCTTAGTCACAAGGATTCCTATAATTTCCTGACCGCTTTCCGTGCTACCGGAGAACAGCTTACGGTACCCATGTTCAAATCGAAAGAGATTGTTTTGAATGGTAAAACATTCAAAGACACTTGGTATGCTACCCACAGCATGGAAATCAAAGGAATTGACGGACTGATTTCCCTGGCGATGCTTTATGACACAGAATTCATCATCGATTATACAACCAAGGAACTTATTTTTCCAAAAGAAAAATTAACCGGAAAAAAAGTAATGGATATTCAATTATCTACGAATGCTGATCAGTCGCTGGATATTACCACCTATGTCCTTCTGGACAATAAATACAAGATCAATGTTCTTCTGGATTCCGGAGCAGGTAATGATTCTTTCTGGCTGAGTGAAAGATTGATGAGTACTTTGGGCATTAAGAAAGAAGGTCTTCAGCCTATCGAAAAGAAAAGCGAGTTTAATCCGACCATTAGCAACAAATTTTACAAGGCAAGTGTAAACTCTGTTTCCAATGCGTTTGCAAAGGTCGATAAACCTAATGTGTTTTTTGTGGAAGGATTAATCTATGAAGGTAAAACCAGTATTAATTGGCTTGGGAAGAAACTTGGGTTTAATTTGAAAGAAAAGAAGATCTATATTTTAGAGTAAGTGTTCTTCAATAACAATATAGCAAAAGACTGCCTTTTAAAAAAGGCAGTCTTTTTATGGAAGATAATGGGATATTATATTTTTATTGCAATATAATTGACCCAAACCTGATCTCTGTCTTTTGTATCCTCAAAATTTTTCAACATAAATTCCCGGTTATATTTAACCTTTTCATTGAAATAAAGCTTTCCGTTGACATACACTTTTACATTCTCTTTCAGGTCAACAGCTTCAGGAGAGATATTGATTGAAAAGGATTTAATATTAGATGCTTCAACCCGGAAAACATTGTGCTCATATTCTGCTTTCATGGCTCCAAATTTTCTCGGAAAATCAAATGCATTCTTATCAACATCTTTTACTTTTAAACTATCATGGTCATCATAAGCCAGCCATTTATTAATTTTAAAATTAAGCGCTTTATGCTCATTGATATTCTTGCTTAGAGTATCTAATTTAATATGGGAAATCCAATCTGCATTTCCATTTCTATCGTCATCCAATTCCCATGAAATTTCTTTCGGGAACGGATTTCTCTTTCGGCCAGCCAGGTCTTTAAAAAGAATCTGATAGGCAGGTTCGGACTCGTTAAACTGAGGAAACCAATGCGGAAACCCATTATAGCGATATTCTTTATAATCTGCAGCTATTCCGTTCATCAATTTTGTAAAATCATTATTGGCATTAGGCGGGTAATAGTAATCCTGATCTGTTGAGAAATTGATAAAAGAACGGTTTTTAATATTATTTACAAAAGTTCCGCCTGTGAACACTTTAGGATAGGCATTAAACCCATAAAATCCAGCAAATTGTGTAGGCTGTTTCATCAGATAAGAAAAAGAGCCAGTTGCTCCATTAGAATGGCCTGATATAAACACTTTATTATCATCAACATTAATGCTCTTCTTGATTTGTTTAAGCATATCCGGAATCATAAAAAAACCATGATCAGACAACATCCAGTTGTATTGTTTGCTCGCTCTTGGAAAAACTAAAATCACATCATTCTGATCTGCGTATTTTGTATAATACCTGTTCCAACCGTCTAAATTCCCATCAGCAAACTGATAATCTATGAGCGTATTATTTCTTACTGCTCCATGAAGAAAAAAGAGCAGAGAATATTTCTTTTGAGGATTGTAGTTTTGAGGCAGGTGAATAAAAAATGAAGTTTTAGCAGAATCATTGATCTTAAATGAAATAGAATAATCACGTTCCTTCTTGGCTTGATATGGATTGAAATTTTTGATTTCTGTATACAAAGCTTCAGTACTTCTGACGTTCTTCAGTATGTTTTTACGGGTGCTGTAAAATTCATTTTCTTTTTCCTTCAATTCCGTATAAAACGTCTTTTTGTATCCGGCCACTTTTTGCTGCAATGTCTTCCATCGTGGATCTGAAAGTAAATTATTATACTCCGTTTCAGAATTCTTTCCAATAATATATGTCCAGCCTGGAAAATTTCCACCATTTCCTTTGATTAAAGAAAGTGAAGTAAGATATTCAAATGCCTTATTATTATTTTTCAATTTTGAAGCCAGAAGTGATGCATTGTAGAGCCCTTCCCCATCAATATCTTTAGGATAAAGCTTAAATGCTTCTTCATACAGATCAAATGCTTTTCTATAGCCTGCATTATCTTTGGATTCTTCCATTAAAGCTGAAGCCTTCTCAGTGAGTGTAGAGTAATTTTCCTGTGCTCTTACAAAAAAACTAAACAAGCCCAAAAGCATCAGCATATAATATTTCATAGATAAAGTTTATCCTACAAAAATAAAGACTACAAATTAAAAAACGCTGTAAAAATGGGACATAAGAATATAAAATTAAAAACAACAGAAAAAATAAATGAAGATCCTCAGCTAAAAAATAAAAACCGCTCCCCTAAGAAACAGTTTTTATCTATTATGATTCATCAACTTTTTATTCTCCTGTCGGTTCAAATAATTCAATTTTATTGCCTTCAGGATCCATAATATGAACAAATTTACCATATTCATAAGTTGCAATTTCATCCAGAATAGTAACCCCTTCCTTTTTTAACTCTTCTACCAATGCTTCAATATTCTCCACATGATAATTGATCATAAAATCCTTTTCTGAAGGTTCAAAATATTGGGTAGATTCCTTAAACGGACTCCATAATGTATATCCTTTTTTCTCTGATTCTGCCTCTCTCCAATCGAATTTTGCTCCATATGGACTGGTTTCTACTCCAAGGTGAGTCTTATACCAATCGTTCACTTGTTCCGGATCTTTACATTTAAAGAAGATTCCTCCAATTGCTGTTACTTTTTTCATGCCTGTTATTTTAAGCGTTATATTTTTTTTGAAATTTCACAAATATATCAATGTTTCATTATACATTTATTAAATTGAATGAAGTTTTCCTATACTTTTATGGCTGGGAAATCACAAAGGCGTAAAATAATATAAAATAACATGCTGTAAGGCACAAATATTAAAATGGTACACTGATGTACTTTTTAAAATCGCCACGAATACACGAATAATCTTATTAGCGCATAAAACCTATGTGCCCTTTAGTTTGTAAAAAGAAATTAAGTTTACAAAATAAAAGCATTCACAAGAAACAGGGTGAACCATTATGTGTCCAAGGATTCGAGGCCTATACATAGATTATGAACCCTGTTTCTTTGAGAATAAGGTCATTATAGAAATTTAGGTTCGAGACCTATTATCAAGGGCTTAGACACGATTCTCAATGTGAATGATAACCTCAAAAAAGTTATGAGACAAAAGTACGTTATCGGCATTGATATTTCCAAATCAAAATTAGATTGTGCTATAATGGATTCTGAGTATAAGATCCAATGTGAGCAGATCATTCCCAACACAGAGAAAGGAATATCTTCATTTTTGAAAGGTATTTTAAAGCTTCTGAAAATAACCAAAGAAGACCTTTTGATTTGCTGCGAAAATACTGGAATTTATAACCGACCATTAGAGAAGTTTTTGTTCAAAAATCAGAGTATCTGCTTTGGGTGGAACATCCTGTTAAAAATCAAAAAAAGCAGCCAGTGATTTAAGAGGAAAAAGATGATCGAAAAAGATGCCAGAAGAATTGCAGAATACGCTGTTCGCTATCACGATAAAATAATGCCTTATGAGGAATCAGAGGAAGTTATACAACGAATGAACGTGCTGGCTAAATCCCGTGATACTTTACTATTGCAAAAAACGGCTTTGGAAAATCAATTAAGGGAAGCCAAAAGTCACGATGTGTATGTGTTTAAGCTATTGACCCAAGCCTTTTCAAAAACGCTGAAAACTCTTACCACATCTATAAAAACAATAGAAAATCAGCTTTCAGAACTTATGGAAATCCAAGATGAGATTAAGAAAAAAACAAAGAACTTTTTGATTTCCATTCCTGGAATCGGAACTCAATGTGCTCTTAATTTGATCATCATTACCAATAACTTCAAATCGTTTGATAATGCTAAACACCTTGCTTGTTATGCAGGAGTTGTTCCGTTCAAAAAAATCAATCAGGAACCATCGTAAAAAAAAAGAACGTGTATCGAAAAATGGCGAATCAAAAAAACTGAAAAAAAGCTGCTTCATTTATCTGCCATGGCAAGTATACGAGCAGACAAGGAATTAAAGACCTATTTTTCTGAGAAAAAGTAGAAGAGGGTAAAAATAAAATGAGTGTTCTTAATGCTATAAGAAACAAATTAGTACATCGAATAATGGCCGTAATCAAACGAAAACAGCCATTTTTTCCAAAAGAAGAATTTTTATCAATAAAAAACACTTATAATACTTGCTTATTAACATAGAAATCTATGTGGTTTTATTTTTACCACATAGGCACATAGAATAATATAAAGTGACAAGCTCTAAATGTTTTTATCTGCATTTTTACATCTCATTCGTGCATTTGTGGCCAACAAAAAAGCGCACCCATCGGGTACGCTTTGTATCATTAAAAGCTGAATAATTAGTGTAATTCAGCTAAATATTTTTCTGCATCCATTGCAGCCATACATCCGCTTCCCGCAGCTGTAATAGCTTGTCTGTAGATATGATCCTGAACGTCACCTGCAGCAAAAACTCCCGGAAGATTGGTTCTTGAAGAACCTTTTTCTGTTACAATGTATCCGTTTTCATCAAGATCTACCTGACCTACGAAGATATCTGTATTCGGTTTGTGACCGATTGCAATGAAGATCCCTTCAACATCTACCTTAGAAGTCTCCTGAGTCTGGTTATTGATAATTACCGCTCTTTCTACTAAGCTGTTTTCGCCTTCAATACCAATTAATTCATGGTGAAATTTCACTTCGATATTCGGAGTATTTTCTACTCTGTGAACCATTGCTTTTGAAGCTCTGAAAACGTCTTTTCTAACCAATAATGTTACCTTTCTGCAAAGTTTAGCAAGATAAGTAGCTTCTTCAGCAGCTGTATCTCCTGCTCCTACTACCACTACATCTTTTCCTCTGTAGAAAAATCCGTCACAAGTAGCACAAGCGGAAACTCCACCGCCTGCATATTTTTTCTCATCATCAAGACCTAAGTATTTTGCTGTAGCTCCTGTAGAGATGATTACCGATTTGGCTAAAATCTCTTTGTTTCCAGCATATAATTTGTGAACACCGCCTACTTCTTTTGAAAATTCAGCTTTAGTGATCATTTCGTAATGTACTTTAGTTTCAAATCTTTCCGCCTGCTTCTGCAGATCCATCATCATTTCAGGGCCTGTAATCCCTGCTGGATATCCTGGAAAGTTATCAACCTCGGTAGTTGTAGTTAATTGTCCGCCCGGCTCCAAACCTGTATATAATTCAGGCTTTAAGTCTGCTCTTGCTACATAGATAGCAGCTGTGAAACCAGAAGGTCCAGATCCAACGATCACACAATCTAAAATGTTTTGCTCCATAACTTACTTGTTCGAAAAGGATTTAATTAAATTAAGACTGCTAATTTCGTAATTTTTGTCGTCTTTTTAAAGTTATTTTAATGATAGTTGTCAATAAGAGATATGCGGATTGTCAATGAAAGTGCGGGATGCAGGTTTCAAAACATTAGATAGATGCTGAGTAACAGTGTTCTAAAGTTCACAACTTGTTGTTAAGTCCCCTTATCCCCTATCTATCATCTCTCAGTCTATCATCTCTCCGTCTATTATCTATCTCTCTACCTTACACCTTCATTTTAATCTTGTCCACATTAATGATCTTATACACCAATTCTTTGATGAGCTCAGCCTCTCCCATATTCACTGCCCCTAATCCTTTTCCTTTCATATCAAATTCTCTCAGAATGGAAATCACTCTTGTAGCATGTTTCAAAGGATATAGCCTTGCACTTTCTGCATAATCTTTAACAAAATAAGGGTTCACGCCCATTTGTGAGGCTATGGTTTGTGGCGATTGTCCCGCCATCGTCTGATAAATGATTACATTGGAAAAATAATTATAAAGACTTGCCAGCATCATCACAAAAGGATTGTTTTTGGGATTCTTACCCATAAAATGAGCAATCTTAAAAGCTGTGTTGGCGTTTTTTGTACCCAAAGCCTTTTGAAGTTCAAAAATATTATATTCTTTACTGATACCAATATGGTTTTCAACGATCGTTCCGTCTAACACCTCTCCTTCTTTAAGGATAATTTTTAGCTTATTCAGTTCATTGGCAATTCTTGAAAGGTCATTTCCAAGATATTCTGCCAGAAGATGAGAAATATTAGGAGCCGTTTTGATCTTAAGTTTCACACATTCATCAGAGATCCATTTCGGAAGATTACTTTCTTTCACAGATTCGCTGAGAAAAAGAGCATTGGCTTTATCCAGAGCTTTAGCAGCTTTTTTTCTACTGTCCAGTTTCTTATGCTTGTGAGCAAAAACCAATACCGTAGAAGGAATAGGGTTTTCAACATAAGCTTCCAGAATTCTGTTCTCCTCTTCATTAAACTTTAGATCCTGAGCTTCTTTCACGATAATTACCTGCTTATCACCCATCATGGGAAACTGCCTTGCCAAAGAAAGCACTTCCTGATAAGAAGTATCTTTTCCGTAGGTAACGGTTTGGTTGAAGGCCTTTTCATCCTCTTCCAAAAAGTTGTGTTCAAGGGCTTTTACGACAACATCAATAAAGTAGGCTTCTTCTCCGTGGAAAAAATAAATAGGTAAAACTTCTTTATTTTTAATATTTTTGAGGATTAAATCTAATTCTTTCATCTTACTAATGGAACTTCCAAAACTGAATTTTCAGGAAACTTTTGATTTTAAATTCAAGAAAGACAAAGATAAGTTTTTTATTTATGATTTAGTTCGCAAAACTTATCTTCTACTCACTCCTGAGGAATGGGTAAGGCAACATTGGATACATTATTATCTTACTGTAAAGTCCTACTCTACCTCTGCTTTAATTACCGAAAAAAAGATTGTTTTAAATGGTCTGACCAAAAGAATCGATCTCTTAGTCACCGAAAAAACAGAGCCTATTATTCTGATCGAATGTAAAGCACCACAAATAAAACTTACGGAAAAAACATTTGAACAAACTGCCAGATACAACTCTATTATCGAAGCTAAGGAAATTATTTTAACAAATGGGCTTCAGCATATTAATGCGTACTATGAAGACGGACAATACCAATTTTACCGCCCTCAATAAAGATTATAAAACAATTATAAATGTATGTTAAAGCAATAGATAATGGTATGCTTTTGGGTATTTTCTAATTAGTTTTAAAATACATTTTTAGTTATGAAAAAGTTATTAATTGTGGCAGCCTTAGGAGTATTCACATTAGGCTTTTCACAAAATTATTACAATGATTACAGAGGAAGCGTTTCTTCTATAAATTGGGGTCAGCTAGCCATTTTTCTGGGCTTAAACAGAAGCCAGATCAATCAACTGACTGTATTGAATAACCGTTATCCGGATTACAACTCATGGAATCGCGTCTATGCTAAAGAACCCAACCGATGGTATAATG
This sequence comes from Chryseobacterium tructae, assembly GCF_030409875.1. Classification (NCBI taxonomy): domain Bacteria; kingdom Pseudomonadati; phylum Bacteroidota; class Flavobacteriia; order Flavobacteriales; family Weeksellaceae; genus Chryseobacterium; species Chryseobacterium tructae. The sequence goes on from NZ_JAUFQR010000001.1 coordinate 3,338,046, forward strand.
ACCGATACTATGAAATTGAAAGAATTATGACCCCTGAACAATATAAAAAATTTTATTCAAGGTATTATAACGGACAAAATCCAAGATTAAAATATGATAACGATTACCGAAGATATCAAAACAGACCTCAAATGTATGACAGAAGGTTTGATGACCATCACGACAGACATCGAGAACATCATGGATAAACAATATTATAAACCGGAAAATTTCTTCCGGTTTTTTTATGTTTTTATCATAAAATAAAGTAGACGAATCATTCCTCAGCCCAATAAAAATTATTTAATTTTAAGGCATAATAATGTGTATGAAAATTAAAAATATAGTATTCGATTTTGGCGGTGTATTAATGGATTGGAATCCGAGATATTTCTTTAAAGATTATTTCAGGGATGATGAAAAAATGGAATATTTTCTGGAAAATATTGCTCAGGATGAATGGAATATTGAACAGGACAGAGGAAGAAGTCTTTCAGAGGGCACAGAAATCCAGGTGAAAAAGTTTCCGGAATGGGAAAAAGAGATCAGAGCCTATTACGATAACTGGACGGTAATGCTGAAAAGTGATATTCCTCAAAATGTTGATATTTTAAGAAAACTAAAGAACACAGATTACCATCTATTTGGATTAACCAACTGGTCAGCAGAAACTTTTCCTTATGCATTAGAAAATTATGATTTCTTCCAGCTTTTTGATGGAAAAATAGTCGTTTCCGGAACAGAAAAACTGATTAAACCTGATCCTAAAATCTGGCATGTTTTATTGGAAAGATATAATATCCAAGCGACAGAATCTATTTTCATCGATGATAACTTAAAAAATATTGAAATGGCACAATCTCTGGGATTCAAAACCATTCATATCTTGCCAGATACGGATTTGAAGCAGGAACTAGCCCATCTGGGTATCGAAATCCAGTAGTTTTACCATAAATATTAAAAAAATCCTCAGTTAAGTTATTTTTATTAATTTGGCTGAGGATTTTTTATAAATATGAGAAAAATTTTACTTTTACTTTTATTTTTATTCGCTGCTACAAGCTTTCATACTCAAACTATTGAAAATCAAGAAGCCTTCAAAAAATGTCGCAAAGAATTCAATAAGAAAATCTGTCTTTCGGATGAAGATCAGGACAATATCCCGTTGTATCTTGACAAATGCCCTATAGAAGCCGGTGCAGCAGAAAACAATGGTTGTCCGTGGCCTGATACCGATAAAGATGGCACACTAGATAAAGACGACCAATGTCCCGAAATAGCTGGTTCCACTGAAAATGCAGGCTGTCCATGGCCAGACTATGATAATGATGGCATCCTGGATAAAGATGATGCATGTCCCACAATACCCGGATTACCTGAAAATAGTGGCTGTCCCAGACCTACTCAGCAAGATTGTGGAAGATTTCAAAAGCAACAACAAATAAAATACGAGCAATTTCAGGAAGAACATCAAAATATTGGAGCCATATATAGTCTTCTCAATAAAAAAATCATGGAAGATGTTCTTGCTTCTCATAAAAAAGAGGCACTCAGTCGTGATTTTGGAATCAATATCGGATACATACAATTCACTTCCATATGTGGAGTGGGTTGTGACGATCCCTATCCCAGAAATATCAATAACTTTCTGATTTCAAAATTCTGGAATAAAGATATCTTCGAATACACGTTAAAAAAATACAACAAGGAAATCCTTATCAGAAGAATAGTCTTTCATGAATCTATGAATACTGAACTGGAAAGCTTAATGGGTAAAGAAACTTTTCAGTATCTTCTTCAATATCACGATAAAGAAAGTGACAATATCATCATTCCATCCAAAAATAAAATAAGACCTAAGAATTACATTCCTATATATATACAATTCATAACACCATTTAAAATCAAAGTTGTGGATCCTACCTTTCCAAAAATCTATGAATATAAAAATGGACAATGGGAATCTTATAAAGAGTAAATCCATAACCAAATATTTTTCATTAACTTAGATATCCATTTAACAATTATATCTTTTTATTCATTTTTTAACCCCAGCACAAAATAAAAAATATGATACGTTCAATCCTATTAACCACATGCATTATGGCATCAGGAACTTTTTTTAGCCAAAATCTTAAACAGGTTTCTTATAAAGACGGCTCACAAAAACTGAATGGTTTAGTCACGTCCAACGCAGGACAGAAGCTTCCCGGAGTCCTCATTCTTCCTGCCTGGAAAGGTATTGATGAAGAGGCCAAAACAGCGGCTCTTAAACTTGAAAAACAAGGCTATATCGCCTTCATTGCAGATATTTATGGAGAAGGTAAGATTCCTGCCAATAATGAAGAAGCAGCCAAAAGCTCAGGATATTATAAACAAAATTATAAAGAGTATCAAAATAGGATTGCATTGGCTTTAGAACAACTAAAAAGAGGCGGAGCCATTTCTGATAAAATTGCAGTAATTGGTTATTGCTTTGGAGGAACAGGTGCTCTGGAGTCTGCAAGAGGAAATCTTTCTGTAGCAGGAGTTGTCTCTATTCATGGAAGTCTGGGAAGGGATCAGAGCAGAAAAATTGAAAAATTGAATGCCAAAATTCTGGTAGAAAATCCAGCCGATGACAAAAGTGTAACCCCGGAAGATTATAACAACCTCATCAAGGAAATGAATGATGGAAATGCAGACTGGCAAATCATTACTTACGCGCATTCCAAGCATACATTCACAGATCCCAAATCACCGGATTATAATGAAACGATGGCCAAAAGAGCCTGGAGCCATACCCTATTGTTTTTAAAAGAAATTCTTAGATAATTATACAGGTTAAAAAGGACATCTAAAGAAAAAAGCTATCTCAAAATTGAGATAGCTTTCATTTATTCTTGTATTGTATTACAGGCTGAACACCATCAAAATTCTTTTGAAGGATCTTTCAGTTTTGTTTTTGCTTTAGCACCACAATCATTACAAATACATTCATCCTTTTCATTTTCTAAAGCATTGAAGCCACAGAAATTACAGATCCAATGGGTTACATCTGGTTCATCATCCATATACCATGTAAAAGAATTCTCTTTACATTTAGGGCAAATCTGAGTAGCTATCAATAGATTAATCTACTCCTTCCACTTCCCTATTAACCAATTCCATAGAAAAGGCTGGCAAGCAAATCGCAAGATATTCACAAGGTTCTGAAAATGGATTGCTGTAACGAATTCTCGCTCCTTTTTCAATAAGGATACTGCTTCCTTTTTCCAGAACAACGATTTCTCCATCAATTTCAAACTGTTTCTTCCCTGAAATAATGTAAGTGAATTCATCAAATTGAGGAGTTTGATGGGGCTCACTCCAATCCGGAGGAGCTACCATGTGAGCAATGGAAACAGTAGAATTTCCAGTAGAATTTCCCCAATGCTCTTCAATCAATTTTCCGTCTGTAGTAGGAACTACAAAAGGAGACTGTTGTATTTTATACTTTTTCATACCCAAGCTTCTTTTTTGATTTCGTATACAAAATTAGTTCTTGTAGGCTCTGCAAAATAGGCAACTTCTTCTTCCGCTATTTTTATTCCGCCAAGTTTTTCAAGGGCTTTCTGTGAACGGAAATTTTCTTTTCCAATATGAAAATGTACTTTATCTACATATTGCAAGATATAATCCAGCATCAGTTTCTTAACCTTTGGGTTAATTCCCTTTCCCCATGATTTTGTACCATAGAAAGTATAGCCTATAAAAATATGACTGTCTTTTTCATCAAAATTATAATAACGGCTGCTTCCTAATACATCTCCGGTTGCTTTTTCTACAATTTTAAAAGCACCTTTGCTTTCCATAGCTCCTCTAAAGAAATTTTCAAAAACTTCTCTTTGATAACGATCCTTGTTCGGGTGTTGTTCCCATACTTTAGGATCTGAGGCTACTTCATATAAAGATTCAAAATCCCCTTGTTGTAAGGGGATTAATTGAAATTCTTCACTCTCTAAAATAGGCTGAATAGAAAAATTCATGCTTAGCCTTTTTTGTTAGAGTCTGATTCTATTCTCTGGATTTCTTTCAATTTATCAGAAATCTTAATTACAGTATCCAATTTTGCTGGTTTCAATGGAATTTCAGCCTGGTTCGTATCCCATTTGATCACAAGGTTTCCTGTGTTTTCATCTGTTGGGTTCAGGGTAATTTCAAACCATTCCTGCTTATCTGCCAGTTTGTTCACTGGTACAGTAACATCTACTACATCTTGTTTAGGGTCGTAGGTATACGCTCCCCATTGTTGGAAATCTTTATTCAAAATTACTTTCCATTCTTTTTCTGTAGGAACAATGAATAATCCGTACGTTCCTGCCGGAACATTTTTCCCGCCAAAATTAACGGTCTGTCCGAATGTAATTTTTGTAGATGAGTTCGCTCCTGCTCTCCAAATCTGACCATAAGGAACTAGTTCTCCAAAAATTTTACGCCCTTTTACTCCTGGTCTTCCATAATCGATAGAAATTTTTGACATAGAAAACTGCTGTTCTACTTTCTGACGTGGGCTCACCGCTGGTACGGAATAATCCTGTGCTAAAGCGAATGCTGAAACTGAAATACAAACTGCTACTAATAACTTTTTCACGTGTAAATTTTTGCTTAAAATTACAAAAATCAAAACAAAATAGCTTTCTCTAGTTCCAATAATTTTTGTTTTCTCCAGATCCCGCCACCATAACCCGTTAGCTGCCCATTGCTTCCAATAACCCGATGACAGGGAATCAAAATGGATATTTTATTGAGTCCATTAGCATTGGCCACTGCCCGAACAGACTTAGGATTTCCAAGAATATCGGCCTGTTCCTGATAGCTTCTGGTAGCTCCATAAGGGATTTGCTGTAGAATCTCCCAAACCTGTTTCTGAAAAGTTGTTCCCACAGGAGAAAGAGGAACGGTAAATTCAATTCTTTTGCCTTCAAAATATTCGCCAAGCTCTTTTTCCAAGGTTATAAAATGAGGATTTTCCCCTTGTACAATATTAGCATTAAAATAAGTTGAAATATTCTTTAGTTCTGTAGGGAGAGCCTTTCTGTCTGAAAATTCCAGCAGACAAATTCCGTGTTCATCAGCACAAGCCACCATGGTTCCCAATAAAGTTTCAATTCTTTTTAAATCAATGATCTTCTCTGCTTTATTGTTTCCGGGTGATACTCCAAAGATATTTTTAAAGCTTTCATTAAAACCACTCAGGCTTTCATATCCTGAATCAAAAGCAACTTCAGTAACCAGCTCACCTTGCTGAAGTTTTTTAAATGCAGTATTCAGTTTAGACATTCTCTGAAAGGTATGAAACGTAACACCATGATACTTCAGAAACCACCTGCGTACAGTTGCCGGCTCTAATCCTCTTTTTACCAGATCATAATCTTTAAGTTTTAAAGTAGGATCATCTGAAATCTCCTGTAACAATTCTTTAATAGACGAAGGAGTTACATTTAGGGTTTCAAGAGGTTTACAAACCTTACAGGGACGATAGCCCTTCAACATGGCATCTTTTGTATGAGAAAAAAACTCTACATTTTCAAATTTCGGTTTACGGGCAGTACAAGTGGGACGGCAGAATATTCCGGTCGTCTTTACTCCCATCCAGAAGATCCCTTCAAAGGAAGAATCTTTTCGAAAGGAAGCATCATACATTATTTTTTCTGTAAGTTCCATAATCAGATAAAAAGTGCAGTAAAGCTTTTGTTAATGGTAATTGTATTGCTTATTTTTTCCAGTTCATCATAAATATGTCTGTTTAAAAAAGCGCCTGAAGTAATTCTTTTTACACCTGCTGATTTCAAAGTTTCAAAATCCGGAAGATCAGGTAAACACATAACGTTAATTGGAAGTGATGTTGCCTTGACAATTGCTTTAATATCCTCTTCGTCCGTCATCCCGGGAACGAAAATTCCATCAACATTAATTTTTTCAAACAGTTCAACTCTCTTTAGCGTCTCTTCCAATGCATTTTCCGTTCCCAATAAAAAAGGATCCGTTCTTACATTGATAAAGATTTCACCTCGTCTATCTTTTAGCATTGACAAAATATTGCTTAGTTTTTCAAAGAATAAGTTTCTGTCTAAAAGCTGTCTTTCTCCGTCAATAACACAGCTATCTTCCAGATTTATTCCGACTATGCCGATTTCCAACAGTTTGATAATATTGGAAACAATGATCTCATCAGTTCTCCCATACCCGCTTTCCAAATCAACAGATAAAGGTATTGAAACAGATGCTTTTATTCTTTTAATTATATAAAAATATTCTTCGAAACTCATTTGTTCCCCATCTTCATATCCTAAGCTCACCGCTACTGCTGAACTTGAAGTTGCCAAGGCTTTGTACTTTAACGTTTCGTATACTTTTGCGCTTTGTACATTCCACACATTCCCTACTAATAAAGGCTCTTCTTTCCGATGTAAACTTTTGAAACTGATCATTCTTTTTTTATTCAAAAGTAGAAACATTGTTCAGGTCACTGCAACCGAAAAATGAACAAGTATTTTTAAAAACAGAATAAGGAGGCTTGAGAATGGAAGTGGAAAATTTATTGAATTGATAAATGACTAAAATTTAAGATATAATTCTTTAGCCTTATTTAGGCTATATTTTATCACCAAATTCACTTATTAAATGATTTCTACTCTAAAATAAAATTGCTTTTTCCAATTCCAGCAGCTTTTGCTTTCTCCAGATTCCGCCTGCATACCCTACCAATTCACCGCTGGAGCCAATCACACGATGGCACGGAATTAAAATGGCAATCTTATTGATCCCATTAGCAGTACCTACAGCACGTATAGCTTTGGGATTTCCCAGCAGTTCAGATTGTTGTTTATAGGTTCTGATCTCTCCCATTGGTATTTCGCGCAGCAACTGCCAAACTTTTTCCTGAAATTCAGTACCTGTGGTGAATAACGGGATCTCAAACTGTGATCTTTTTCCTTCAAAATATTCGCCCAATTCGGTTTCGAGCTGTTGAAAATGAATATGCTCTTTTTCTACGATTTCAGCCTTCAATGTCTTTGATAGGGACTTCAGTTGCTTTTCAAAATTTTTCCTGTCTGTAAATTCCAACAGGCAGATTCCCTGATCAATCGCGCAGGCAATCATTTCTCCAAGTGGAGTCTGTATCGTTTTTTGATGTATGAATTCCATTAGTTTAAATGTACTATTTTTCCGGAATTCACACCGCTTTCTTTTATATATTCTTTATAACCTTTTCTGCCTGTACAATATGCCTTTGATTATGATAGATCACAAAACGGAAAGTATCCCCCAATTTTAAAGTGATTAATTTTGAAATACTGATGGCGGTTTTTGTTTTTTCCAGATTGATATGCTTTGCCTTTTCCAATAGATCTAATAATTGTTGTTGCTGCTGTATAAATTCATTCACAACACCCTTATTTAATTGACTATGAATCGGATTCATGATTTCGAGCGTCTTCATCTTATTCAACTTTCCTTGGGAAGCATCATATTAGCAAAATAATTTCCTAAAATCCCTGACTTAAAATCAGATTTCGGGGTTGTTGCAGAAGAAGAAATTCTATGGGAAATTTCAGGGATGTAAAAGTTTCCGTAACAGTTGAGATGTTCGAGACATTCCAATACACTCCAACTATCGGCAGATATTCTGAAATTCAGTTCATCTTCCGGTTTTAACAAAAGAGTTTCGGCATATTGCAAGTGCTGCCCGGTTTTGCTTTTTAATTCATTTAACAATATTTCGGTTGAAATTTTCATTACTGTTTTTTTACAAATTTCCGAATCGGTTTATTCTTAAATATTGATTCAACTCAAGATTTTTTAAGCCTTGATAAGGTTTCCGGTGACATCCTGAGATAATTGGCAATATATTTATTGGGGACTTCCTGAAATAGCTTTGGACTTCTTTTTAATACTCTTTCAAAACGTTCTCCCGGAGCATTAATCAACAAGTCTTTCTCTCTTTCCAGCTGCTGAAGTACAAGGTCTTCTAAAACATTCATCCAGAATTTCATATGATCTTCATCGGATTGAATAAAATCATAGAAATCCTTTTTTGAAGCCACTTTCACAGTAGTTTTTTTTTATGGCCTGAATATAAAGCTCCGATGGTTTGCCTGAAAGAAAGGAATCCAGAGAAACAATAATATTCCCGGTATATCCAAAACGAATGATTCTTTCTTCATTTTCATCCATCATAAAGATCCGAACGCTTCCTTTTTCGATACAATAAATGTCAGTATCTGTACTTCCTGAGATCTTGAGAAATTCATTCCGTTTGAATTCTCTATCTTCCCAATGAATTCCGCTTTGAAGCAATTTTTCAACCATTTCATATTATTATTTGGTGTTCCAAAGATAATGGGTAATTTTAGAGGTTGAAACACTAATCACGAATAATGCTCAAAAAAATAAGTATTCTTCTGTTCTTTTCTGCCGGTATTTCCGGTATAAAAGCTCAACAAACTATCCCTTTCCGGATGACTAAGTATAATACTATTATTGTAAAAACACTTGTCAACAAAAAAGACTCCTTAGATCTGATGTTTCAGATTGCAATGAAAGATGGTGCTATTTCGCCGCAACGAAAGCGAAAAACGGATCATATTATTTTCAATAAAGAGGAAATTAGTAAGCACAATACCATAGACATTGGCAATATGAGTTGGAAAGACATCAGCTTTACAGACAATCAATTGACAGGTCTTGAAGCTGATGGAAAGATTGGAACTGCTCTTTTTGAGGGAAAATCTTTTAAGATTGATTATGACAACAACCAATTTGTCATTTATGATAAAAAACCTGATTTGAAAGGGTTTCAGCCTCTTAAAATAGCGATGAATAACGGCTCTTTTCAAATTTCAGGCGATAATACTATTGATGGAAGTCTGTCTCATGAAGCTTTATTCATTCTTCAATCCGGCTACTCAGGCGGTATATTGTACAGTAATGATTTTGCTGAAAAACATGACCTCAACAAAAAATTAAAGATCATCGGAGAAAAGACATTAAAAAATGCCAATAATGAAAGTCTGATAACCAAACAGGGAATTCTTCCTGCTTTCAAAATTGGAGATTTTATTTTCAAGGATGCTTCTGTAGGATTTTTTGCAGGTGATCTTAAAACTCAAAATGTGAGCTATTTTGGAGCAGACATGATGCGCAGATTTATCTGGATTTTTGATTCTGACAGGAATACGGTCTACATTAAGCCCAGTAGATTTTATGCAGAGCCTTATTATAAATTATAATTGAAAATATTCTTAAATAATGAAGATTAATACAGCCATAGTGCTTTTATGTTCACAACTGATGATCATCAGCTGTAAAAAAGATGACAACAAACCGGTACAGGATCAGACAACGATCACTCAAGATTCTGTAAAAACGGTTACAACAGAAGAGGAAATAGATTTTAAGAATTTCAATATTTTTAATGTTTCTACCGTTCAGCGCAAAGAGCTTATGGATTCTTTTATTTCCGTATCCGACATTTATAATGATAAAAATGCTATTCCGGCAGATTTTCTAAACAAGCAAAAGGAACTTCCTTTTGAAAAAATGTCCTATATTGAGTTGGATGCTCCTTACAGAAAAAAAATGCTGGATGGCATTCACATTACCGAAAATGATTCCTTATATCTTTACAATTACGGGACTAATAAATTGCAAAAAATCCCTGTAAATAAGCTAAAAGCTGTGGCCTATATCTCCCCTTATATGGGCGAAGGAGATGAAATAGATCCTGAATCTTATATGCTGGGATTCCAACTCGATACTCAAAAAAGCAATGATATCTTTGATAAATATGCTAATGTAATCGCTTATTTTGGAAACAAAAATCCATTTGTAGAAAATCAGATGAAGATGATCAAATGGAAAAAAGCCGGAGCTGATATTCAGCAAAAGTATTTTCCGGGTTCAAAATTAAAATATGGTGGCACTTACCAGTCTCAATATGAAAATCTGACGTATTATGTACAGGATCTTCTTGAAGAATATGGAACTCAGGAGCGTAAATTAGTGGTCGTTAACGATCATAATGAGAAAGTATTTGAGAAAACATTTTCCATTGGAGACGGTGCAGAATTTAATCCGCTTGAAAAAACGGAAAATGATCCCTCCAATTATTATGCTCAATGGACGGGTAAACTTTTTAAAGGAAAAGCACCTGTAGTTTTTAATTTCTTAGCCCCTTCTTTTGGTTGTCCGGTGATTACATTCCTGGATAAAGAGAAAACTGAGCTTAGTATTAATTGTGACAACAGACATTAATTGTTGAACTAAAAAAACAGCTTGTTGAATATGCTCGATCAGTAATATTTGCAAGGTATTTTTTAAAGAAATAGACTTATAAGCAAATCTGTGTATTCACAGGTTTGCTTTTTTTATATAAAAAGAATCCGGAAGCAAAAAAATAGTGTAATTTTAATATCACACAAAAGCACAATTATGAAACAAAATATACATCTGTTTACCTTATGCATTTTCATTAATCTATTGATTGGCAACATTGTACTCATCATCATTTTTCCGGGTCTGATGTCTATTTATCATATTCTTATTTCTCTTTTTATATTCATCACTTATGGAATTGTGTTTTATAAACTGAATAACAGTTCTAAGAAATATGGTAATTGGAAACTGGCTGGAATTTCGGCTGGATTAAGTCTTTCATCCTTATTCATTGCATGTATTTGTACTTCCATTGGGAATCGTTTATCAACAGACGGAATCATAAGCGCCGGACTAAAAGGAGCTATTCCTATGTTTATTTTTGCGATTGTTCTTGCCTCTCCATTCTGGCTGCCTTTAGCATTATTCAATTTCACATGTCTTTACTTCATGAAACACGAAATATAAAACAATCATCTATAAAAAATGGGGTACGTTGAACTGTTGTCAACGTACCCCAATCTATCAATTATTTAATTTTTGGATAAAGCTTGTCTTTCAGCTTTATAAAATACATTTCGGATTCTTTAAAATCATTTCCTTTCATGAATTTAAGAATCACATTCAGGCAGGATTCGGAAGGAGTAAATTCTGCTCCCATTTTTCCTGAGAATTTTTTATACTCTGCTTCCAGTAACCCTGGATTTTTAGCGAGCTGCTTAATATCTGTTCTGAAACCTTTGAATATAAACTTTAGCGCTTCATAGTTTCCGGGATAAGAAACCGTTCCATGGGTTTCCCCTTCAAAAAAACGGTGTTTATAGTTCAATGTCCCATTTTTCTCTACCATGGCTTTAAATTTTTCTATGGCTTGTGTCATATCAGAATTCCAGTTTTTCTGTTGCTCTTCATTATCAGCCTGAGAAACATATAAAAACTTATTGACAGGAAAATTTTTATGTTTATCAAGATAGTCTTTTGTTCTTGAAAGTGTTACTTCATTATCCCACCACAGGCTTGGATCATTAGCAACATAGGCATTGAAATAATCCGGATGGCCAATCAAAACATTAATGGCAAACAAGCCTCCAAATGAATGACCTGCCAACACAGAGTAATCCTGCGTTCTGTAGTTTTTGCTGATGAAAGGTTTCAGCTCGTCCTGTAAGAATTTCACAAAGTTTTCACTTCCACCGCTGTCTGCAAAAAGAGTCAGAGACGGATTTACCGGGCTTTTCTTTTGAGATTTTGTAGGTGTAAGATCTCTTGTACGTTCTGTATTTTTAATGCCTACAACAATACATTCCGGCATATCAGCGTAAGGAGTTCTGGCGATAAAATCTGTCAACCCGGTATAATATTCAAAATTGATCTCACCATCTAAAAGATAGATCACCGGATATTTTGCAGGATGAATGTTGGTATCATTATACGTTTTAGGCAGATGAACCCAGATCTCCCTGTTTTCATTTAAAACCTTTGAAAACACTGTTTGTTTTTCCCCAATAGTAAGCTTTTCCTGAGCCCTTCCAAGTGTGAAGAATGAAAATATAGATAGATATATAATTTTAAACCAGTTGTTCATGATGTGATTCTTTTCTGTGTTGATGAATATTTTTAATTTCTGTATTCTTTTTAGTCGTTTTATTCCTTCTTCCCCACCAGATCAGGAAACCTGTAATGGGAAGACTGCTACAGATAATCCCGATAATAAAGTGAATATTTTCCCGAACATACCGCCCCAATAGCCTACATGCAGATCGAAATTCATATGTTCTATCACTTCATGCATCAGCACTTCTTTTGGGTAATTAATTTCGTCTCCGGTATATTTATTAACTTCTTTACTTTTCCCGTCAACAATACTTTTTAACCCAATAAATTTAGCAGCCATTACATTGTAAACTGTTGCAGAATCCTTACGTGGAATACTCATTCTGACCTGCTCTGCCTGAGGAATTTCTTTAAAGCTTCGGTCTATAAAATCTGTAAACGACAATGCTTTTTTATCCGGATCATACTTGGGATCAAATTTTTCAGCAATTTTATGAGCATCGGGAACTCCTCCAAAAGTAACCTGAGTAAGATCTGTTAAAACCTTATACGCCATAATCAATCCTGTAATGGTAATAAATACGGCTGGTAATAGAGAATAAAATCCGAAAACATTATGAAAATCATAATTCTTTCTGCGCCATTTCGTTCCTGATTTGATCTTAAATGCGGTAGTTCTTGTCGTCTTATTCCATTTTTTTGGCCACCAGAGGATCAAGCCACTGATTAACTGAATAAAAAATATAATAGAAGCCACTCCTACTACCGTTTTTCCCAATTTACCTGCCAGCAATTGTGCATGAATATGGGCTACCACATAGAAAAACTCATAGCTTTTTGTAGAACCCATCACTTTTCCGGTATAAGGATCAAGATAATGATAGGCAAATACTCCTCTTGGCCCACGACCTTTTCCTTTCGGCTTTTCTGCTTTTTCAGTATTCTTATCTTTTGGCGGTTTGGTAGCAGAAGCTACACGGAATGTTCTGTCTGCTTCTCTATAGGTATCAAAATAAAATGCTTTTCGATCCGGAACCTGTTCATGAAATTTAGCCAACAGTTCCTCAGGAGACATTTTTTTAGTATTAGCCGGAGCCTGAATATATTTGGCACTTCCTCCACAAAGGTCAACGATCTCGTCACAGAAGACGAAAACTGTTCCGGAAAGTGTAACGGCAAGGAGTATGATCCCGGAAACAAGTCCAAGCCAGAGATGGAGCCATCCTGTAATTCTTTTGGTCAGGGATTTCCCTTGTTTTTTCTTGGGGTTAGTTTTTTTATTTTCCATATCTGAAAGAATTGTCTTCTCATTGTTGTTGGAAAAGCGCAAGGGCGCGAAGATTTTTAACATGTTTGTGCTATAAGACCCAAAAGTTTTATCTTCAATACAATGGCAGGCTGTGTTATATTATCTCTCGCGGATTTAACAGATTATACAGATGTTTGAAAACAGATCATATATTCTATTGAAATTTGTAAAAATTGATATATAATCGGCTATTTCTTGCTGAAAATATTTTATTTCTTTACGCCATTGCGTTTTCCCATCAACTTTAAAGTTGAGACAACATATTTTTGTTTTTAATAGGTATTAGAATTTAAATGCGAAGTTGGCCAGGAATTCTCTCGGCTTTTGTGGCTGCCCATAGAAGTTCCAATACGTTTCATTTAATGCGTTATTCATTTTCAGACCGATTCTGTATTTTTTCTTATCATAGAAAATTGTTGCTCCTACTGTAGTATACGCTGGTGCCAGGAAATGATTTTTGATATTGATATATGTTTTATCTACAAAATTGAACCCTGCTCCGAAGCCTAAACCTTCATAGATTCCTCCCATAATCTTATAACTTGTCCAGAAGTTGGCTACGTGTTTAGGTGTCCAGGCACTTCTTTTTCCTGCATCGGGGCTTCTGTCATCAAATTTATTATCATTGAAGCCGTAGCCTGCAACAATATTCCATCCTTTAACCGGATTGGCCACAATATCTACTTCGAAACCTTGATTTTTGATATTTCCATCCTGAATATATAATCCGTCAATAGAAGGATCAGCAATCAGACGGTTTTTAATTTTCATATTATAATAACTTACTGTGGTCAGTAATTTTTTGCCTAATAAATCTAGCTTAAACCCAGCTTCTATCTGGTTTCCTTGTTCAGGTTTGTATTCTATAAAAACATTTGTGTTTCTCGGATCTCGTTGAGGGGCTACATTTTTAAATCCATTTACATAATTAGCAAAGAATGAAACCTGATCTTTCACAATTTCATACACCAATCCGAATTTAGGAGCAAATTGAGTTTGTTTGTACTCACCTTGTTTTTCAGCACCATTACTGATCAAATTTTCATTCTTATAATTATCCATTCTCAAACTGGCCATTACCAATAGATTATCAGTAATATTCAATACGTCTGATGCATATACACTGAATGTAGTCACTTTATTGATATCGAACATTGTCCCGTTTCTTGGAAGTGATTTGATAATATCACGTGAAATAGGAGTCCATGGTGATGTAGAATCTAAAATAACAACATCATCTTTCTGTTTGCTTTTATCAGGATTAATGATCCCATCTAAAGGATAGGGTACGAATGCAGAAGATGGGTTATTTCCTACTTTATATACCGGATATTGATTTTTGCTGGTCTGTTGGAAATAATCTAATCCCACCACCAAACGATTTCTTAAATTCCCAATTTTAAAGTCGCCAATAAAGTTTTGTTGAATATTATCTGTTGTGATCTTATAATTATCAAAAGGGCGAATACTTCTGCTCACCGAATTATTATCCTTGTAGTTTAATACCAAAAAAATAGATTCTTTCTCATTAGCCTCTCCTCTTTGGTAAGATGTTCTCGAAGTCCATTGGTCATTAAATTTATGGGTCACTTCAGCCATGGTTACAAAATTGGTTCTCTTTGAGCCAACATCATTACTGGTAAATGATCTGCCATGAATAGCTGCAAGATCTTTCATAGAATGTAAGGTTAAGCTTTCAGATCTTCTAACATAAGCATTAAGCGTTTTTTCCGGTGCGTGGAATTCTGTGTCTAAGGTTACAGTCGTTTTATCACTTACTTTATATAAGATACTTCCTGAGAAAAATACACCTTTGCTATATCCCGCATCCTGGAAAGAATCCTGAGAATAGGCGGCTACATTAAATCTTGCCAATGCAGTTTTTTCTTTATTCAAAGGAGTATTCACATCGGCTGTAATTCTGCTCATTCCCCAGCTTCCGGTAGTATAGTTGATGATTCCACCGAAATTTTCCTGTGGTTTTTTGGTTACTACATTCACCACTCCACCGTAGTTAGCCAGAGTTCCACCGAATAATGTTCCTGATGGTCCCTTTATTACTTCTACTCTTTCAACATTTGCAATTTCGGATTGTACTCTTGGATTTTGAACCAATCCGTTTCTGAAACTGGCATTGGAACTGAACCCTCTCAGGAAAATATCGTTACCACTGTCATTCACACTGTTGTTTACTACAACTCCGGGAGCCGAAGCCATTGCTGTATTGAAATCGGTTGCCCCCATTTCGCTAATGATCTCTTTAGGAACAAGATTATAAACCGTTGGGTTTTCGAGATTTTCAAGAGGAAGTCTTGCTACTGATTCTGATTTTTTGGTTCTGTAATTGTGGGTTCCCTGAAGGGATACCGATTGGATCTCGGCTACTTTAAGAGTGTCACTTTGTTGTGCACTGAACATGGTTACTGCTAATAAAGATGCAGAAATAATAGTTTTTTTCATTTTTATAATTAAGCTTAGTCCAGCAAAATTACTTTATTTTTATTAATTCTAAATAAAAATATGATGAATGTCATAAAATAGACCCCTTGAAAAAAGCCATTAATAAAGGGTTTTCGGAAAACCAGAAACCCTTTATTTCATCTTCGGATGATATTTACGTGCTATATTTACTTTAATTTAGACTTATATTATTAGTTTGCTTACCCAGTTCAATGTCTAATCTTTTCACTTTTTCTCAAATCATGTGTATTGGGTAAAATACTTTCATAGCTGATATCAAATTCATTTTTATTTCCCAAGTATTTTGTTTTTATATGAATTTTAGATTCATAAAGCTCAATACTTTGAGTGTTAAAAAAATGAGTTTGTGATAATTTCATCATAAAAATAATAAATGCTGATCCTGCTGGTTTATACAACTACCATCATAGACATATAATAGTTGGCACAGTGTAGCGAAGTAAGTAGTAGAATGTCTTTATTGGAATACTTCTCAAAATCATCGGAAGTATTGATTTGATATTCATAATTCAGGAGGTTCCATTTAAATTGAGGCTTCATTACTAAAAGTTCAGTTCCCATTTTATCAGTAAGCACAAATGAATCTTTGAAGACTCCTCTATGTTTAAACACGAAGCTTTCTTTTATACCATCAAAATACGTTTGTACTATTATTTCACCATTCCAGTTCATTCTGAACTTTAGCAGAACCTTTTCGTTATCCTTCAATTCAATGGTTGTACCCCAGAATCCTTTAGGTTCAACCTGAAAACAATGATCGTTAGCCAGTTCAATCACAGCATTGAAATTAAACCAACTTTTATAGGCAATTTTTCCTGTTAGTTGATTATCATTGATGAGTTCAAAGGATAAAGAATCATTGGATTTTGCGTAATATTCTGCCATGGTTGTTTTATAGTTTGGTGGGAGTTGATCAGTTTATAATAATTGTTGAATAATTTATTTATGATCCCCTAATTTACAACCTCTTATATAAATCAGCAAAAAAAATTAAATTAGATTTATTTAATGTTTTTAATAAATAACTGATCTCCATAATCAATCGTGTGCATTATGGTTATTCCATTCTCTAAATGAAAAACAAGCTGTTCTTCTTCCCCTATTGTCAGATCTATGATTTTTTGACCTTTGAAAACCAGCTCTTTTGGAAGTGCCCAATTTCTATTCGTTACCATAAAAAGAGGCTCTTTGCTGATCCAATCCGTGATAAAATCATTTCCAAAATGAAGTTTCACTGTATCGTCCAGCTCCATAACTGTTGAAAAATAATACGCAGGTGAAATGCCCGGTCTATAATCATAAGGTCCATCCTGCTTGGTAAAAAACAGATTGGATAATTTCCTCCCGAGTACCAGTCTTTTATATTTTTCTAATTCTGACATTGTATTTAATATTTAAAATAATAATATCACTGATTTTCAAACCAGTACTTCCATTTTCCAGCATCAATTCCAAATTTCCCCTGCCACCATCGTGCCGGATAACCAACATCATCATTTCTGATGGGTCTATGCTCTCTTTCAGGATAAGCAGCATGTTTTTCAGCGTATCCGAAATGTTCATCATCATGTAAGATACCAATAACCCCTAAAATTTCAAGCAATGCTACCCTTTCTCCGTCATTTGATTTGAATGTTTTGGAAATCCTCTTTTTAAGCTGGGAAATTCTGTCATTGGGTTCTGAGGTTTCAATGATCTCTTTCAGTTCATTTAAAATATTATAATCATTCTCATTGGGCTGGACGGTGGGAAGTTTTGGAAATTGCTCTACATCAAATAACACCTGGATTAAGCTATCAAAACAAGCCCCATCCTTATATTTAAAATAATTGATTGTATTAAATTCAATAGGTTCTTCAAATTCATAAGTATGAAGTCCACAAACGGCACAGATTCCTTCATTCGGTTTCGGACTGGCTATAAAATGATGCTCTGCCAATGATTTTGCAATACAGTAACTCGATAAAAATGAACGATATTCTAATTGTCTTGTACCCAAACTGTATAAAAAGGCGTTTACAACATCCTGTTTTTCAATCTTAGCTACGGCAGTTTTAATTCTTCTGCAAATTTCATCGTGGGTGATATTCTCCTCATCATACATTACATGATGCTTCTTTGCATATTCAAAATCCTCCTTAGTAATATATTGCATGTAAGAATCCCAATAAAACCAATCACTTAAGCTTTCATCCTGAGCATTTTTTATGGTTTTGAATAAAATTTTTATTCCTTTTTCGTCCATCTGATATTGATTATACTGTTACCCATTTTGTTCATCCTCTAAACACTAAACAATCAGGAGATGATTGATCATTTTGTCTTAAGGTATATTCCATGGATTGTGGCATTCATTCCGAATTGCCCACTGCAAACTCCCTGGGTATACTGCACTACGGCAAATCCTTTGTAGAACTTTACTTTAAATTCACAATCGTCAGTATCCGCCAGTTTGTAGGTAAAATTGGTTGTTTTAAGATTGATGGTATCATCATCTATTTGGGCAAGGTTTCTTCCCGGTTCTCCTGTTACTGATGTTATTCCAAAAACAGCTTTTGAGTTTGGCTGTTTCTTAATTACCAAATCTCCCTGATATCCAGCTTCGCTGTACTGGTAATGATAATGCCCAAACAGATCTTCTACTTTTGTTTCAATCCCTCTTGAAGCAATAGCTGTATCTTTCTTTGTAAGATTCAGTACCAGCTCCTTTCTGGTTTTGGGTGAAAACCAACTTCCTTTGAAATCACCTCCTGTAGGCTTTCCGGTAATAACCCCTGTTATATTTCCCGATTTCTCAAATTCTAAAATTCGGTAACTATTATCACTTTCAATGGTTCCTAAAAGCGTTATTGGCAATTTATTTTTAGTATTCAGATAGGTAATTTCACCAACAATTATATTATCATCAATCTGGTAATGCATAAACACGGGAGTCTTCCCGTTCAGAAGTCCTTTCCAGGATATTTCTTTCCCGCTCTGAATTTTTACTGATGCCAAAGTAACCGATCTTTCTGGAGTTACAGCATTAGAAACCTTAACTTTTTGATCAGACTTATTACAGGAAATAATGGTGAATAATAGAATGTAAACTAAATATTTTTTCATTTTGGGTATATTATAAAGTGATTTTCAAAACTATGCATTATATCAATTGAATTTTTAAAGGTTTTGATAATAAAATAAGTTTAAACTTCCAAACCTAACAGGTTTTTGAAACCTGTTAGGTTTAGCTCTAGTATTTCATTATAAATCATTAGCTTGAAGAATACTTATGACTAATCATAATGTCCCACATTTTTTTGAACAGATTTGACTTGATTATTTTCAAATATAATTAAATAATGTACTCCTGTTGTCATAGAATATTGAGCAAAAGGGTTTCCTAAAACGTCTGCCCTAAGTGAATCATTTTTAATTTCTGAAAAGTAAATATACTGCAATGGCCCATAAAAATCTTTTAACTCCTCAAGCTTTACTACTTTATATCTTTTATCCTTTCTCCAATTCGGTTGTGTATATTTTTCAGATAACTTCTTAATTACTTCATTTGAAAATGAATTCTCATTTTTAAAGTTTTCGCTTCTATAGATAGAATAGTTTTTAATTTTAAAGACTTTGGGAATTATTTTCACTCCAGAAGCATCGGAATTATATTCTTTGAGAAAAGGTTTCTCTAAATTCATTTTATTTGTAATAGAATTATAGGCTAATTCATATTTTCTAAAATCAGAATCAATGTCAATATTATCTTTTACTGCACAGGAGCCAATAAAAATGAGCATAAAAAGTAAACTATTGAATTTCATATTAAAACAGTAAATGTATCCATTGATTATTTAAATCTGACAATAACTCTTGTTATTTGCTACTCCTCCACTGATAGTTTTGGTTGTTGATATTCAAAGATTGTACTTTGAATTTTTATATTTTCCGGACTTTCTTTTTGTTTCCAATTGAATAATAATGGTAATATAAAAATTTGAAAGATTACATTCTCAAACCTAACAGGTTTTTGAAACCTGTTAGGTTTATTTTTCGACATTAATAAAGGTATGTTGAAACCCATGTAATAGTGGTAATACATCACGAAAACAATCAAAGTAAGCTCTTTATACTGTACAACCACCTTCAAAACTGAAATCAGTTGTAAATTTTGAGTATTATTGATTTATTCCTTATTAATTCTCTTTAAGAAACTTAAGTCTCTCTCCTATCCTTAGTCCTTCCAAAGGGTTCTCACAAAATGAGATATCTTTTATGATTGGTTTGATGTATTCCAATCCTGCCAAAACAATGAATTCATCATTCTGCAAATCCGCCTCCTTGGAGAGCTGTCCAATGATTTTCTTACCCCAATCTAATTTTTCCTTGGAGGTCAATATGGTTTGTCCTGGTCTTCTTTTAGCTTTAGAAACATTACTTAAGGTTACATCGTAAGGTTCAATTTCCTTATCAATATCTAGCAAATAATGAAGCCCCGAAAGGATAAATATTTTGTCAGGGGTTTGTTTGTTGGCATATCTCCAACTCAACTTAAATAATGGACTGATATATAAATGCTTTGCCTTGGCTTTCGCACTTCCTTGTTGGGAGGCACAACTGATCAATATTATTTTCTTTGCCATAGAATTTAAATTATGTTATTGTGATTATTTCTCTGTTATCGTCTTCAGGGTAAACTTAGCCAATTCTTCATTAGATCTTGTAACATCTGGTGAAAAAATAAGATTTCCCAATATTTGTTTTGCCTCGTCTTTTTTTCCTTCATCACTCAATATCAAAGCTTTATTAATTAACAAAATCCCTTTTGTTTCAGCATCAGGATCCTTTGAAAGTCCTTTCTCAATAGCATCTAGTCGTACAGTCTTATCATCCAGTAGTTGGGACAATTCTTTCCATCCCGGAGCAAAATCTGGGACTTTTTGGGTTATCATTTTTGCAATTTCAAGTTTCTTATTCTTATCTGCCGTCCATTCAATCTGCATATAAGCAGTATATAAACCTTTAGGAAATTTGCCTTCCTTCTCTCCCTCCAATGAATATAAAGCAGTCTTTGCTGTAAAGAACCCTTTGGGCTCCAATTCGTCCGTCTTTTTATAGAACTTCAAAGCATTATCAAAATCTCCTTTCAATAAATAAGTAAAGGCCAAATCATAAAAAGGATATGCCCAATTCGGTTGAATTTTTATTGCTTCATTAAGTTTTGCAATGGATAAGTCATATTGACCAGATTGTCCCAATTGTCTTGCTTCCTGATGCAGTTCTTCCGCTTTAGGATCAATATTTTGATTCTCCATAATTTCATAGTTTATTTTGCCTGTGGTATTGGCGATATCGCTTTTGCTCAAGGAATGTCCCAGATTATCCTTAAAAACAATATCATTCTGCACAGCATTTTCTTGTTTTTTATCCGTCTGGCAAGCTGAAAAGGTCAAAAATGCAGAGCCCAAAATGGCAGGTAATAGTTTCATACTTTCTTTTAAATTTTCTATGTTTTATCTGCTACCCAATTTACACATTTCAACAATTTAATTTGTGTATTTGTGGCATTAAAAATGAAAAGTCCCGCAAGAAAACTTGCGGGACTTCAACTATTTATTTTTCGAAATTACATCGTCTCCATTTTGAAGCTCATGCTTTCGATAACTTTTAGAATGGCTTCTACCGTATCCATTGAAGTTAAACAAGGAACTCCGTTTTCCACACTCATTCTTCTGATCTGGAATCCGTCTCTTTCTGCTTGTTTTCCTTTTGTAGTTGTATTGACCACATATTGAACTTTCCCTTTCTGGATCAGATCGATCAGGTTTACGTTTTCTTCTCCTATTTTGTATCCTATTTTGCAAGGAATTCCTTTTTCACCAAAGAATTTCGCTGTTCCTTCCGTAGCCCAGATTCTGAAACCTACTTCATGGAACCTTGCTGCTAAATCAGCGGCTTCTTCCTTGTGCTTATCTGCTACTGTGAATAAGATAGATCCGTGCATAGGAACTTTTCTTCCGGCTGCTACTAATCCTTTGTAAAGGGCTTTCTCTAAAGTAGTATCTTTCCCCATAACTTCTCCTGTAGACTTCATTTCAGGGCCTAAAGAGATGTCAACTTTGTTAGTTTTGAGAAAGAGAATACCGGTACTTTTACAAAGACTCCTTCTTTATTCGGAACCAATCCGTTTTTGTAGCCAAGATCAGCCAGTTTCTGTCCTAAAATTGCTTTTGTAGCAAGATTAGCCATTGGAACTTCTGTAATCTTAGATAAGAAAGGAACGGTTCTTGAAGAACGTGGGTTTACTTCGATCACATATACATTTCCTTCGAAAAGAACGTATTGGATATTCATTAATCCGATCACTTTCAGTCCTTTCGCCAGTCTTTGGGTATAGTCTACTAAAGTTTCGATTTCGCTTTGTGAAATGTTCTGTGGCGGATATACTGCAATAGAGTCTCCGGAGTGAACTCCTGCTCTTTCGATATGCTCCATAATTCCTGGAATTACCACTGTTTCACCGTCACAGATCGCATCTACTTCAATTTCCTTTCCTACCATGTATTTGTCAACCAATACCGGGTGCTCAGGACTTGCTTCTACCGCATGTTCCATGTAGTGCGCTAATTCTGCTTCTGCATATACAATTTCCATTGCTCTACCTCCTAGAACGTAGCTTGGACGCACCAATACCGGGTACCCGATTTCGTTGGCAATTTTTATTGCTTCTTCTTTTGAAGTGGAAGTTCTTCCTTTTGGCTGAGGAATTCCCATCTCCTGAAGCGCTTTTTCAAATTTATCTCTGTTTTCAGCTCTGTCAAGGTCTTCTAATGAAGTTCCTAAGATCTGTACTCCGTGAGAAGCTAATTTATCTGCAAGGTTAATCGCAGTTTGTCCTCCGAACTGTACTACTACTCCTTTAGGTTTTTCAAGCTCGATGATGTTCATTACATCTTCTTCAGTAAGTGGCTCGAAGTATAATTTGTCTGAGATAGAGAAGTCTGTAGAAACTGTTTCAGGGTTATTGTTGATGATGATCGCTTCGTAACCCATTTCTTTGATTGCCCAAACCGAGTGAACTGTTGCGTAATCAAATTCAACTCCTTGTCCGATTCTGATTGGCCCTGAACCTAAAACGATGATCTTTTCTTTATCAGAAACTATACTTTCGTTTTCTTCTTCATAAGTTCCATAGAAATATGGTGTTTCACTTTCAAACTCAGCGGCGCAAGTGTCTACCATTTTGTAAACCGGCATTACTCCATTTTCTTTTCTGAAGTTGAAAATCTCACGTTCTTTTACATCCCAAAGAACTGCGATATTGATATCTGCGAAACCTAATCTTTTAGCTTCAATTAATGTTTCTTTATCAAATTTATTTTCAGCGATAACTTTTTCAAAGTCAACTAATTTTTTTAGTTTCCAAATGAAGAACTTATCAATTTTACTCCATTCTACGATTTGTTCCCAATCGTATCCTCTTCTTAGAGCATCTCCGATAATGAATAATCTCTCATCATCACACACTCTGATTCTTCTTTCGATTTCCTCTGCCGTAAGAGCCTGAGCTTGTTTTGTTTTTAATCCTAAATGCTTAATTCCTGTTTCTAATGAACGGATCGCTTTCTGTAAAGATTCCTCAAGGTTTCTTCCGATCGCCATTACTTCACCAGTTGCTTTCATTTGAGTAGAAAGTCTTCTGTCAGCCGTTTCGAATTTATCGAATGGGAATCTTGGGAATTTTGTTACCACATAGTCCAGAGCAGGTTCAAAACATGCGTATGTTTTTCCTGTTACAGGGTTCATGATTTCGTCAAGCGTTAATCCTACCGCAATTTTAGCAGCGATCTTTGCAATCGGATATCCTGTTGCCTTACTTGCTAAAGCCGATGAACGGGATACTCTAGGGTTTACCTCGATGATATAATATTCGAATGAGTGCGGGTCTAAGGCTAACTGTACGTTACATCCGCCTTCAATTCCTAATGCTCTGATGATTTTTAAAGAAGCATTTCTCAATAATTGATACTCTCTGTCTGAAAGGGTCTGAGAAGGTGCCACTACGATAGAGTCTCCTGTGTGAACTCCTACCGGATCTATATTCTCCATGTTACAAACCACAATCGCGTTGTCGTTTGCATCACGCATTACTTCGTATTCAATCTCTTTGAAACCAGCGATTGATTTTTCAATAAGACACTGCGTTACCGGGCTGTGCTTTAATCCCAATTCAGCGATCTCTTTTAGTTCTACTTCAGTGGAAGCGATACCTCCACCCGTTCCTCCCATCGTAAAGGCAGGACGAACAATGACAGGATATCCGATCTCATCAGCAAAGGCAATTGCTCCTTCTACGGTGTTTACAATGTCTGATTCCGGAACCGGCTCATTCAGTTCTCTCATCAGTTCACGGAAAAGGTCTCTGTCTTCTGCCCTGTTGATCGCAGAAAGCTTAGTTCCCAATACTTCCACTTTGCATTCTTCAAGAATTCCTGATTTCTCAAGTTCTACCGCCATATTAAGACCTGTCTGGCCTCCAAGTGTTGGTAGTAATGCATCAGGACGCTCTTTTCTGATGATATGACTTACAAACTGTAATGAAATCGGCTCGATATATACTTTATCTGCGATTTCTACATCTGTCATGATCGTTGCAGGGTTTGAGTTAATCAAAATTACCTTGTAACCTTCTTCTTTCAAAGACAAACAAGCCTGCGTTCCTGCGTAATCAAATTCAGCTGCCTGACCAATGATGATAGGTCCTGAACCGATTACTAAAATTGTTTTTATATCTGTACGTTTTGCCATTTTTCTTTTTTTAGATACAAGATGTTAGATGTCAGATTTCAGACTTCCAACAAGATGTTTTACTTTTTTAAATTAGATTTGAATGTATAAATCATTCTTTGAATTTCATTCAGATTTGATATTAAACTATCCACTTTTTCTGCATCAAGTAATTTTAATTCTCTAGTCAAAATTAATTGTGTCTGCAACTCAAAAGAGGAAGCATTTGCAATTCCAAGAAAGTGATAAAATTCTTTATCATTATTTCTTCCTGCCCCTTCTGCTATGTTTGAAGGAATAGAGATTACAGATCTTTTAATTTGAGAAATCAAACCAAACTTTTAATCTTTAGGTAATTCTACACAAATGATATAAACTTGTTTTGCAAGCTCAATTGATTTCTGCCAAAAAACTAATTTTTCAAAATTATGCATGATCAAGTCTGTTATCTGATGTCTAATATCTGAAATCTTATTACTTTTTAAAGTCCTCCATCATTTGAATAAACTCATCAAACAAGTAGTTTGCGTCTTCTGGGCCAGGGCTTGCTTCAGGGTGATATTGAACAGAGAAACAAGGGTGAATTTTGTGTTTCAAGCCTTCGTTGGTTCTGTCATTCAAGGCAATGTGAGTTTCAATAAGGTCTGTACCTTTTAAACTTTCCTGATCTACAGCATATCCGTGGTTCTGAGAAGTGATTGCTACAGTGTTTTTCTCTAAGTCTAATACAGGGTGATTTCCTCCTCTGTGTCCGAATTTCAATTTAAATGTTTTAGCTCCACAAGCAAGACCAATTAACTGGTGTCCTAAACAGATTCCGAAAATTGGAACTTTCCCTAATAATCCGCGGATCATATCTAATGCATGGGGTACATCTTCCGGGTCACCAGGACCGTTGAAAGCATGATTCCGTCTGGATCCATTAATAGGATATCTTCTGCTGTTGTATCATGAGAAACTACAATGATATCACAGTTTCTTTGAGATAATTCTCTAATGATTCCTAATTTGGCTCCGAAATCTACCAACACAACTTTGAAACCTCTGTTAGGGTTTGCATAAGGTGTTTTTGTAGAAACCTCTTCCACCTGATTGATTGGGAAAGTGGTTGTCTTTAGCTCTGCAGCTGTTGCTGCTTCATCTGCATCCGCATTTACAATTTTTCCTTTCACTACTCCAGAATTACGAAGAATTCTTGTCAGTCTTCTTGTATCGATTCCTGAAATTCCTGAAAGGTTTTTCTTTTTAAATAGTTCATCTAAAGTAATCTGAGTACGGAAGTTAGAAGGAAGATCGCAAAGTTCTTTTACGATAAGCCCTTTGATTGCCGGCTCAATACTTTCATAATCATCACGGTTAATACCATAATTCCCGATAAGCGGATAGGTCATACAAACTATCTGACCACAATACGATGGGTCAGAGATCAATTCCTGATACCCTGTCATTCCGGTATTGAAAACTACTTCTCCTGCAGTTTCCAATTCTGCTCCGAACCTACTCCATGAAATACTTCACCGGACTCCAGTATTAATTTTTTCTTCATTTTTTCTATTTAGATTTTCTTTTTTATTAACAGGTCGCCTCTACGAGGCTCTTTTTATTTTTCCCAGGGGCTTTACCCCATTTTTATTAATAGGGTGTATCCCTACAATTGCTATTAACGGGTCGCTCCTACGGAGCTCGCTTGGCTCTTTTTATTTAAAGGTAAACCCTTTTTCTTCCAATGCATCCTTTAAGATGGCCATTCTGGCAAAAACCCCGTTTTCCATTTGTCTGAAGATTCTCGAACGTTCACATTCTACAAGGTCTGAATCTATTTCCACTCCTCTGTTGATGGGTGCCGGGTGCATGATGATTGCTTCTTTTTTCATGGCTTGTTCTCTTTCTTTGGTCAAACCATATCTTTTGTGATAGTCAGATGCCGTGAAACTCATGGCTGCATCGTGTCTTTCGTGTTGGATTCTTAATAGCATCAGAACATCTACTTCAGCGATCAATTCATCTACTGAAAGATAAGTACCATTGATTAATGCTCCTTCATCAAACCATTGCTCAGGCCCGGAGAAATATACTTTAGCGCCTAATCTTCTTAAAGCTTCAGCATTTGAATTGGCAACACGGCTGTGTTTCACATCGCCTACAATTCCTACTTTTAATCCTTCAAATTTTCCGAATTCCTGATAGATAGTCATCAGATCCAGCATACATTGTGAAGGATGGTTTCCTGTGCCGTCGCCTCCATTGATGACAGGAATTTTAATATTTTTCAGTTCTTCAAAATATCTGTCTTTCTTATCGCGGATCACGACAAGGTTTACTCCAAGGCTTTCAATAGTTTTTACGGTATCATAAAGACTCTCGCCTTTATTTACAGAACTGTGTGAAGCATCAAAGGGAACAACCTGTAATCCTAATTTCCTTTCTGCAATATCAAAGCTTGTCTTTGTTCTTGTACTGTCTTCGAAGAAAAGATTGGAACAAAAAACTTCGCCTTCAATTTTAGCAGTTTTTCCATTTCTGAAAGCCATCGCTTCTGTCAGTATACTGTTGATTTTCTCGGTACTTAGTTCTGTAATCGTAAACATAATCTTAATTTTTAAGCATAAAAAAAGCGAAGACAACAATCTTCGCTAATAACAATAAATATCGTAAAGGGCGCTTTCGCCCGGTAAATCTAATGATATAAATGCTTTTTTATTCATTAGGTGCAAAGATACAAAAATTTCACGAACCTCCAAAAACAAATTTTAAAATAAATTAAAACCCTTAGTATTTACCTATTCTCATTTAAAATTAATATTTTTGTTAACATTCAAATTTATTCTATGGATTTAAAAGACAAAATGATTCTCAGCATTATTCAGGAAGACTCCACTTTATCTGTGAAAGAAATTTCAGAAAAGATCGGTCTTACCTTTACTCCGACGTATGAAAGAATCAAACAATTGGAGAAGCACGGGATCATTCAAAAGTATGTAGGCCTTTTAGATCGTGAGAAGCTTGGGTTAAACATTGTTGTTTACTGTAATGTTCGTCTTAAAGAGCAATCCAAGAAAGTATTGGAAACCTTTGAGAAACATATTGGAAAGTATGATGAAGTACAGGAAATCATCAGTCTTTCCGGAGAGTATGACTATATGTTGAAGATTATTGCCAAAGACATCAATTCTTATAATGAATTTGCAGTTAATGTTATCTCAAACGTTCCTAATATCGGACAGTACCACAGTTCTATCGTCCTTCATGAGGTGAAAAAATCTACTAAATTCAAAATTGAACTTGAATAGTTCTTTTACTTTTAAGCCTTAAGAAGCTTTATGTGATTTCATCACAATCATCAATTTCAAAGATCAAAATAAAATCCAACCATTAAGACAGCTTAAGCAATTAAGATTTAAGGATTTCACAACGATAAAACATAAGGCGATTCTAAAGTAATTTTTAGATTTTTATGTCAGCTCAAGCCTTTATATATCTTAATGGTTTAGATTTTAACCTAATAATTTATTCTTCAGTTTATTGAACTGGTATTCTATTTTATCCAGGCAAAGATTTCCTATACTTCCCTGATGAGTATGATCCAGAGCGCCAGGTTCAAATTCAAATTCATTGTTTTCGATTTCCTGTCCTACTTTTACATAAGCATCACGGAAAGAACTTCCGCTTTTTACTTCTTCATTGATCTTCTCTACACTGAATAGGTATTTGTATTTTTCATCCTCAAGGATTCCATCTTTTACCTGAATATTCGGTAAGGTATAACTTAAGATTTCCAGACATTCTTTCAATGAATCAATAGCCGGGAAAAGAATTTCTTTAGTCAATTGTACATCTCTGTGATATCCTGAAGGAAGGTTATTGGTCAGTAAAATCAATTCATTTGGCAGCGCTTGAATTCTATTGCATCGTGCACGAACCAGCTCAAAAATATCAGGGTTCTTTTTATGCGGCATAATGCTGCTTCCTGTTGTAAACTCCTTTGGAAAGCTGATGAAATTGAAGTTCTGATTCAGGTACAGACATACATCATAAGCAAATTTCCCAAGTGTTCCCGCCAATGTTGCCATTGCCATCGCCAATAGTTTCTCTGATTTCCCACGAGTCATCTGGGCATACACAGAGTTATAATTCATAGACTGAAACCCAAGATTATAGGTTGTACTTTCACGATTAATTGGGAAAGACGAACCATAACCAGCTGCCGAACCCAGTGGATTCTTATTGATGATGTTTTTGTTGAAAACAGCATTTCCACATCATCTAAAAGGGCTTCTGCATACGCTCCAAACCACAATCCAAACGATGAAGGCATTGCAATCTGTAAGTGGGTATACCCTGGAAGCAATACATTTTTATGTTGATCTGCCAGCTGGATTAAAATCTGGAAAAACTCATCAGTCAGTGCTGTGATTTCACGGATTTCATCTAATAAATACAGTTTTATATCTAATAAAACCTGATCATTTCTTGATCTTGCCGTGTGAATTTTCTTTCCTGTATCGCCTAATTTTGTAATCAGGATCGCTTCTACCTGAGAATGGATATCCTCAGCTTCTTTATCAATTTCAAAAGTTCCGTTTTCAATTTCCTGTAAAATATCGTTTAACACCGCCAGCATTTGCTCGGATTCTTCCAGAGAAATAATTCCGGTTTCTGCAAGCATTGTACAATGTGCCATAGAACCTTTAACATCATATTTTGCTAAACGTTCGTCGAAGTCAAGATCTTTTCCTACGGTAAAGTTATTGACTAATATATTGGTGGCCAGGTCATCCTTTTGCCATATCTTTTTCATAAGTAATAATTGATTTTCTAAGACTGCAAAACATCGTATTACGACGCACAGCCCGATTTAAAATATTTGATTGATTTTGACAAGCCCAGCAAGACTATCCTTATTATTATTAACTATAAAAAAACATTTCCTTAATATGTAAAGTCACTTTTTAATGGTATTGTTTGCATAAATCCTTATTAAAACGTAAACTTTATTGCCTGCTGAGCATTAGTCAAAATATATTGTAGATATTCAGATGTAAGATATCAGACTGTTTATTTTTATCTGATATCTGAGGTCTAGTATCTGATATCTTTACAACACCTTTTCCAAAATTTGGATGTAGATCTCTATTCCCTCTTCTATTTCATTGATATAGATAAATTCATCCGCTGTATGAGAGCGCCTACTGTCTCCAGGCCCCATTTTCACAGAGGTACATGGAATAATTGCCTGATCTGAAGAGGTTGGGGAACCATAGGTTGTCCTTCCTATTTCCACTCCTGCTTTTACAAACGGGTGATCCATTTCTATTTTTGAAGAATTCAACCTGAAAGACCTTGCTGTAAGGGTTGACTTCATTTGAGACTGGATAATTTCAAAGGCTTCTTTATTGGAATATTCGTCAGTTACCCTTACATCCAAAGTAAAGTGACAAGATTCTGGTACTACGTTATGCTGTACACCGGCATTAATTCCAGACAAGGTTACTTTCACCTCTCCTAAATAATCTGAAACCTTTGGAAATTTAAAATTTAAAATCTCCTGCAGATCCTGCATGCATTTTACAATCGAATTATCGTCATTAGGATGAGCAGCATGAGAAGGAGTTCCTTTCATCTCTCCGTCAATTACCAACAGTCCTTTTTCTGCAATTGCCAGATTCATCTGCGTGGGTTCTCCTACGATGGCAAGTTCTATATTAGGTAACTGTGGGTACAGAGCCTCGATTCCGTCAAAACCTGAAATCTCCTCCTCAGCCGTCAACGCAATCACTAAATTATATTTTAAATCTTCTTTATCATAAAAATGTAAAAAAACCTGCGCCATAGAAACCAGAGAAGCTCCGGCATCATTACTTCCCAACCCGAACAGCTTACCATCCTTTTCAATAGGAACAAATGGATCCAATGTATAGGCTTTATTCGGTTTTACCGTATCATGGTGTGTATTTAATAAAACGGAAGGTTTAAATACATCAAAGTTCTTATTTACCGCCCAGATATTGTTTTTAAAACGCTTCGTCGGGATCTGATGCTTTTTGAAAAAGTTTTCAATCTCTACAGACGTATTGAATTCATCTTTACTGAATGAAGGAATTTCAATCAAATTTTTAAGCAATTCAACAGCATTGTTCAACAATTCTTCTTTATTATAAACAGATTTCAGTTCCTGCATGATGATTCTCTATATGGTTTTTAAGTTCTGTTTCTTTAATCAAAAACACTTTATTTACATTATTTTTTATCGCTCCAAGAGCATTTTCAAGTTTGGGTAAGATCCCTTTATGAAGTTTCCCTTCTTCTTTCAACGTTATAAAATCGTCTTCAGAAATACTTTTGATCAGAGATGCCGGATCATCCACATTTTCCAATACTCCTTTCTTATCAAAACAATACAGCAACTCCACTTCATACTTCTCAGACAAAGCCTGAGCAATCACAGAAGCAATTGTATCTGCATTGGTATTAAAAAGATTCCCTTTTCTATCGTGGGTAATCGCAGAAAATACTGGAACAAGATCCAGCTTAATAAGCTTTGAAATAAGCTTCTTATTCACACTCTTCTTATTAATATCGCCCACAAATCCGAAGTCTATCTCAGGGTGTTCTCTTTTCTTAGCTTTAATCAGATTTCCATCTGCTCCGGAAAACCCTATGCCATTACATCTCTTCTGCTGTAGCTTTTCAACAATATTTTTATTAATCCCCCCTGCATACACCATTGTTACAATATCCAATGTATCTTTATCCGTAATCCGCCTTCCATTGATCATCTTCTGCTCTATGCCGAGTTTATCTGCCAGCGTATTCGCTAACTTACCTCCGCCATGAACAAGGATCTTCTTTTCTTTAATTTCGGAAAACTGATCTAAAAACTGATCCAGCAATCGTTCATCATCAATGAGCGCTCCGCCTATTTTTATGATGTATATTTTCTGTTTCATTTTTTTACATTTATTGTAGAATAGGAATTCATTCCTATCTTGGGGTTAAATTGATTGGAATACATTCCAATCCTATGTTAAATCGTCCCTTCAGGACTCATTGGATAATTTTATCTGATTGAGGATTCTATCCTTGTCAAGGTTTAAAACCTTGACAAGGATTTTGCAAAAGAATTATTCAGCTTTCAGGCCATCCAAAATTTCGCTAAAAACAGCTTGTGCTGAAAAAATACGGTTCTTTGCCTGTTGGTAGATGATAGAATTTTCTCCATCCATGACTTCATCACTCAATTCTACATTACGGCGAACCGGAAGACAGTGCATTACTTTTGCCTGGTTGGTAGTCGCCAGCTTTTCGTTTGTAAGCATCCAATCTCCTTTTACTTCTGGCATTGCTGCATAATCATTAAAAGAAGACCAGTTTTTCACATAGATAAAATCCGCATCTTTCAACGCTTCATCCTGATCATGAATTACTTTTGTGTCTTTTGTAAAAGCAGGATCCAAATCGTATCCTTCAGGATTAGCGATCACCAACTCTACATCCATTTCCTGCATCCATTCTGCAAAGGAATTTCCTACCGCATGAGCAATCGGTTTGATATGTGGCGCCCAGGTTAAAACAATCTTAGGTTTATGATCTTTTTTCCAATTTTCTGTAATCGTGATACAATCTGCCAAACTTTGTAACGGATGACGCGTTGCTGATTCCAGAGAGATGACAGGAACTTTTGCATGTTGCTCAAACTGACTCAAAATGCTTTCATTCACATCATCTTCTTTGCTCTTCATTCCTGCAAAACAACGTACAGCGATGATATCACAATATTGATTTAAAACTTCAATAGCATCTTTAATATGCTCTACTGTATCTCCGTTCATTATCGCTCCGTCAGCAAATTCAAGATTCCATGCTTCCTGTGCTGCATTTAAAGTCAATACATTTAAACCAAGATTTTGTGCTGCAATCTGGCTGCTTAAACGGGTTCTTAAGCTTGAGTTTAAGAATACAAGACCTATTGTCTTTCCCTTTCCTTTTTCTGTTTCTGAAAGTGGGTTTGCTTTAATTTCTAAAGCTTTTTTTATGATTTCCTGTAAGTTTTCTACATCACTTACAGCGGTGAATTTTTTCATTTTGAATTGATTTTAAAGATTTCCTTTACTTATTAATTGTTAATCTAACCACAAAAGGAGAAAAGCTCTTATTTAAACACTTTAGAACACTTAAGCTAGTTTAAAATGAAACTGCATATAAAGTTCACATAAGAAGAAAATCAAAGATTTTCAAAAACTTCAGTGTACTTCTTAAGCGTTTAGTAGTTTCTTACAATCACTTAAGTGTTTAAATTCTTTTGTGACTTTTGTGGTTCAAAAACTCCGAAGGCTAGTTACTCTGTTTAGATTCCTACGGAATGACAAATATTGCGTAAGAATTTCATCTTCTCTTTTTACACTTTACCTTCTTAGCCTTTTTAATCTTCAATACTTTCTAACACTGTTTTCAAAGCATTGATAAAAAGATCCGTTTCCTCTTTTTTGATATTCAGTGCCGGAAGAATCCTTAAAACACTTTTATCGTTTGAGTTTCCAGTGAAAATATGATGATCGAACAGTAAGCTTTTCCTTATCTCTGAACAGTCTCTGTCGAGTTCTATTCCGATCATCAATCCTTTCCTTCGAATGGATTTAATATGGGGTAAATCTTTAATTTCATTTTCAATATACTCGCCCATTTGCTGAGTATTTTCGATAAGATTTTCATCTTTCATGACATCCAGAACAGCAATGGAAGCTACACAAGCTAAGTGATTTCCTCCAAAAGTAGTTCCCAGCAAGCCATTACTAGCCTGGAATTTAGGACTAATCAAAACTCCGCCAACCGGAAATCCGTTCCCCATTCCTTTAGCTGTGGTAATAATATCTGCTTGAATCCCGAATTCCTGATGGGCAAAGAAGTATCCGCTTCTTCCATATCCCGACTGTACTTCATCCAAGATCAAAACAGCATCATATTTCTCACACAGTTCTTTAATTTTAGATAAAAATTCTTCCGTCGGAATCATAATTCCGCCTACACCCTGGATTCCTTCAATAATTACTGAAGAAATTTCATTTCCATGTACTGCAAAAGTTTCTTCGAGCTGCTTAACATCATTCCATTCAGATTTAATGAATCGTTCTGAAAAGTTTACCGGAGCAACAATTTTCGGGTTATCCGTTACAGAAACTGCCGCAGAAGTTCTTCCGTGAAATGATCCTGAGAAATAAAGCACTTTACTTTTTCCATTGTGAAAAGAAGCAAGCTTTAATGCATTTTCATTAGCCTCAGCACCTGAATTACACAGGAAAAGGTTGTAGTCTTCATATCCTGAAAGTTTTCCCAGTTTATCAGCCAGTTCTACCTGCAATTCATTCTGAACAGAGTTAGAATAGAAAGAAATCTTTTCCAATTGTTCTTTCAATTTATTTTGGTAGTGCGGATGGTTATGGCCAATAGAGATTACAGCATGTCCTCCGTAGAAGTCAAGATATTTTTCACCTTTATCATCCCAAAGGAAAGACCCCTGAGCTTTAACCGGATTTATGTTGAATAATGGATATACGTTGAATAAATTCATTTTTTTGTTTTTAATTAATTTCTTTTGTCTTGAAACAAAAGAAACAAAAGTTCAAGACCTGGAAACTTCCGCTAAAAATTAGTTCTATTCTCTAAAAATTCTAAAACTTGTGCGAATTCTAAACGAGTTCTTCGATTTTATATACACCTCGCACTTCGAACAGTAGAATTTTCTTAACGTTCACAGAATTAATTTTCTTAACGCTCCATTTTCCTAAGTCGGATTTGATGTTAGTTTTTAAAACTTACGATTGACTTATTTTAATCAATTGAATTTAAAATGCTATCGGTTTCAGATTCAAGCCTGTATTTTCATCCCAACCCATCGCGATATTCATATTTTGAACAGCCTGTCCTGAAGCTCCTTTCAACAAATTGTCAATCGCTGAGTGAATAACGGCAACATTTCCACTCTTTTCAATCTGGATCACACAGCGATTGGTATTGACAACCTGCTTTAAATCAATTGCTTTTTCACTTACCGTAACAAACGGTGCCTCTGCATAAAAATCCTGATACAATTGATAGATGTCAGAAAGTCCCAAATTCGTTTTCACCGTAGAACTTGTAAAAATCCCTCTTGCAAAATCCCCTCTCCATGGTACAAAATTCAGGCTGACCTCTTTATGATTAAACAAAACTATTTGTTGTAAAATTTCATCTACATGCTGATGAGTCAATGTTTTATAAGCTGAAATATTATCATTCCTCCAGGTAAAATGGGTTGTTGCCTGGAGAGACTGTCCCGCTCCTGTAGATCCTGTAATCCCTGTAGTAAAAACCTCATCCAGCACCTCTTTTCCTGCCAATGGTAACAATGCCAATTGAATTGCCGTAGCAAAACACCCGGGATTTGCGATACTTTTTGAACCTGACAGTTGTTTTTTATTGATTTCAGGTAATCCGTAGATAAAATTTCTGTTTTCAAAATTTCCATCCAAACGAAAGTCATTTCCTAGATCAATCACCAATGTTTCTTGTTTAACCGGATTTTGAGTTAACCAATTCTGACTTTCCTTATGCGGAAGACACAGAAAAAGAATATCTACTTCTTCAGGCTGATCTGTCAGCACTTGCTCACAAACCGTCGTTAAATCCGGGTACAGATCCGAAATTCTGGTTCCCGAATTAGAACGACTATATAAAAAACTCAATGTCACATTGGGATGGAAGGCTAGTAAACGTATTAACTCGCTTCCTGTATAACCGTTGGCACCAACTATTCCTATTGTTTTCTTCATTTTTAAACTGACAGGACTTCGTCCTATCTTGGGTTAAATCGTTCCTTCGGAACTTTAGTTGATATTTTGGTTAATCTGGTGATATATATTTAAGGAATTGCTCACAATTTTTGTATATCCTTTTACATCTTCCCCCGTCCATGCTCTGTTAGCCTCTCCATAGCTTCCGAATTTATCAGACATTAAGTCATGATTGGATTCTATTCCGTTTAGAATAAATCTATAGGGATGAAGCGTTATAAATACTTTTCCGCTTACTGTTTTCTGAGAATCTGCTAAGAAAGATTCAATATTTCTCATTACCGGATCTAAGAAAAGTGCTTCGTGAAGCCAGTTTCCATACCAATCGGATAACTGAGACTTCATCATTTGCTGGTATTTTGAAAGGGTATGTTTTTCCAATAAGTGGTGTGCTTTAATAATCACTGATGCCGCCGCCGCCTCAAAACCAACCCTTCCTTTAATTCCTACAATGGTATCACCAACATGAATATCACGTCCAATTCCATAAGCAGAAGCTAATTTTTCTATTTTTTGAATAGCATATACTGAGTGTTCAAAGCTTTCTCCATTTACTGCTATTACTTCACCGTTTAAATTCAATTTCCAATTCTGAAGGCTGAGTTTTTTCTACCTGAGACGGAAACGCTTCTTCTGGGAGATAATTTTTTGATGTCAATGTCTCTTTTCCGCCTACAGAAGTTCCCCAAAGTCCTTTATTCACTGAATATTGTGCTTTATGGAATTCCATTTCATAGCCATGGCTTTTCAAAAACTCAATTTCTTCTTCACGGGATAAAGCCATGTCACGGATTGGCGTAATAATCTCAATATTCGGACACATTACCTGAAAGATTAAATCAAAACGAACCTGATCATTTCCGGCTCCCGTACTTCCATGAGCAATTGCATCTGCCCCTACTTCAATCGCATATTTTGCAATTTCCTGAGCCTGTATTGTACGTTCAGCACTTACAGAAAGAGGATATGTGTTGTTTTTCAATACATTTCCAAAAATCAAATACTTCACACAAGAGTTGTAATAATCTTCCTGAGCATCTACGCACCTGTACTCTTTTACTCCAAGGTTTAAAGCTTTTTTCTCCAACTCTTTTTCTTCTTCTTTGGAAAAACCTCCGGTATTCACAGTAACTGCATACACATCATACCCCAATGTTTCACTAAGATATTTTGCACAGTAGGAAGTATCTAAACCTCCACTAAACGCTAAGATGACTTTCTTGTTCATTGCTATATTTAATTTCTGGTTGTGCATTCACAACACTGTTTACTTTATTATTATCAGGCTGACTGTTTGCAACCTCATCTTTTTTAACATTATCAGGAACGAAAAGCATGGCTGTACAAAGACAGTTCTTACGTTCCTTTTTCATTAGAATTTCATAATTCACGCAATTCTTGCAACCGCTCCAAAATTCTTCATCCTGAGT
The DNA here is from genome assembly GCF_030409875.1 of Chryseobacterium tructae. Taxonomy (NCBI): domain Bacteria; kingdom Pseudomonadati; phylum Bacteroidota; class Flavobacteriia; order Flavobacteriales; family Weeksellaceae; genus Chryseobacterium; species Chryseobacterium tructae. Next base: position 3,374,792 of record NZ_JAUFQR010000001.1, read on the forward strand.
AAGCTCAGAATAAATTACCGGCTTGTACCCCAAATCACTATTGATTTTCATTACCGCAAGTCCTGTAGTTAATCCGAATACTTTTGCTTCAGGATATTTTTCTCTAGATAATTGGAAAACTTTATGTTTGATCTGAGTAGCAACTCCACCATGCCTAAATTTGGGCGACACAATCAATCCCGAATTAGCTACAAACTTCCCGTGTGACCAAGTCTCTATATAACAGAAACCTACCCACTCTCCGTTTTCAGTAGCTACCACAGCATTGCCTTCTGAAATCTTCTTACTCAAATATTCTATAGAACGTTTTGCGATTCCCGTTCCTCTACGCTGTGCAGAATCATACATTTCCTGCTGTATTTCACTCACATACATTAGATGTTCGCATGAGGAAATTTCTATTTCCATTTATTTATCTGAATTTTTTGGCAAATTTAAAATATATTTTCTTTCAAATGCAAATAAAAAAGATATTTTTTTTGTTTTAAAAATTTATACAGGTAAAATTATCTTTAATCAAAATTATATATTTGCTAATTTATTATATATTTGCTAAAATACTATAGTTATGGAAAATACATGTCCTAAATGCAAGGGTAACAAAGTGGTTAAAAGCGGTATTATCAATAGCAAACAAAGATTTCTATGCAAAAGTTGCAACTACTATTTCACTGTAAAAAAATTAGGAAAACAGATTGATGATTATTATGTTACTAAAGCATTACAGTTATACCTTGAAGGCCTAAGTTACCGCGAAATTGAGAGAATCATCGGAGTTTCTCATGTTAGCATAAGCTCATGGATCAAAAAATACAACATCACAAGACCACCCCACTCAGAGTTCCATCCCGTATATAAAATACTGAAACAAAACGAATTGATTGAATACATTACTCAGGAAGAGAATATTAAAAACTCCGGAATTATTATCACTCAGTTTGCCGATAAGTATATGTTGATTAAATGGGAAAGGTTTAAGAAGTAGATAAATAGAGAATAAACGGATAGATAATAGACTTTACAGAGTGTTTGTTCCATTTTTACTTACATAACTATATCATTACCATTAATATATATTAAATTTTCATAAATAAATTATTAATTCCAATTTGGCTTTCGCAAAAAACAACGCCAAAAATTGATAATTTATGAAGAAATTACTTACATTCATTGGAGTAGCCTTAATTAGCAGTTCCATGTATTCGCAGGGTTCTCCTGATTATGGCAGCGGACTGAAAATAAACCTTAATCCTGAGGGAGATAAATTCATCAGATTTATTTTATGGGATCAGCTTTGGCTACGAAATAGTGCCATGAATCCCGGAAGTATGGTTGGAAATGAACCTACTGACAATACATGGAACCTGGGAAACAGACGATTACGTGCTTTAACATACGCACAGATCTCCAAACGATATATGATCCTTCTTCATTTTGGAATCAATAATCAAACTTTCATCAATGGTGGCGCTTCAGGTACTTCAGGCACAGGAGGCTATGGAAACGGAAAGAAAACCCAGATGTTTTTTCATGATGCCTGGAATGAATATGCAGTTATTTTACCTGGAGAAGCGGGAAAATTCAGTTTATCTTTAGGGGCGGGACTTCATTATTATATGGGACTTTCCCGTATGACCATGGCATCTACTCTCAACTTCCTTACGGTAGACTCACCAGTCTTCTCATGGCCATTGATTGACAATTCAGATCAGTTTGGAAGACAAATCGGAATGTTTGCCAAAGGAAAATACGGAAAACTAGAGTATCGTTTTAGTTTAAACAAACCTTTTGCAACTGATCTTACTCCAGCTAATGTAACCGATCCATCAAAAGCCGTAGCAGTAGATAACAATGGAAATCCAAGTTTTTCAAAAGCAGGATATATTGAGTACCAATTCCTTGATGAAGAATCTAACACCCTTCCTTTCAAAGTAGGATCTTATCTGGGAACAAAGAAAGTTTTCAATGTAGGAGCAGGATTTTACCATCAGGCAGACGGAACAAGAACATCCGTTAATTCGAATATTGAAAAACACGACATTACTCTTTTTGCAGTAGATGCTTTCGCAGATATTCCATTAGGAGAAGCGAAAAATAAAATGGCAGTTTCCGCCTACGCCGGATATTATAACTACAATTTTGGGCCTCACTATGTAAGAAATCTGGGTACCATGAATATTGCAGCAGCTGATCCTAATTTTACAGGTAATAAAGCTATTGCAGGGCCAGGAAACCTACAACCCACCATTGGAACAGGTAATATTATCTATGCACAAGCTGGTTTACTCCTACCAAGTCAGGCAGAAAAACCAAAAATCAGAATACAGCCTTTCGCGGCCTACACTCACAAGAGCTTCGAAGCTTTTGACAAATCTTCATCCCAGTTTGATGTTGGTGCCAATTGGTTTATAGACGGGCATCATGCAAAAATCACAACTCAGTATTCAACAAGACCTGTTTACACCAACCCTACTGAAAGCCCGTCTTCAAAAGGAGAATTCATTGTACAGTTTCAGATCTATCTATAAGACTCTAAACCATTAAGAAGAGTAAAGATTTTTAGAAAAACCAAGCTCCATCAAAGATGAAAAACATAACTAAAAGCAATGTCAGTTATCGTCTTAACGATCCTTTATCACTTCAAAACCCCTTAATGCTATAAAAAATAAACTTCAATTCAATCCTTTTTTGGATCATTCAAGATCACTTTCCATTAACATCAAAAACTAATCAATATGAGCGAAAATCATCACGAAAGTTATGAGAACATGACCGACAAGCAGAAAAACCGCACCATCTGGAGCGTTATCACCGCCTCATCTCTCGGAACATTGATAGAATGGTATGACTTCTATATTTTCGGAAGCTTAGCCATTGTTTTAGCCACTAAGTTTTTCCCGGCGGATAATCCAACAGCAGCATTTTTATCAACCTTAGCTACTTTTGCGGCAGGATTTGTGGTAAGACCTTTTGGGGCTTTATTTTTCGGAAGACTGGGTGACATCATCGGAAGAAAATACACCTTCCTTGTTACTTTACTTATTATGGGATTTTCCACTTTTCTCATCGGATGTATCCCAAGCTATGAAACCATTGGATTTCTTGCTCCTGTTTTGGTTTTAATTCTTAGATTACTACAAGGTCTTGCTCTTGGAGGTGAATATGGTGGTGCTGCAACCTATGTTGCAGAGTACGCACAACCTCATCGAAGAGGATACTGGACTTCATGGATCCAAACGACTGCGACAGCCGGACTTTTTATTTCACTGATCGTTATTTTAATCACAAAGACCACGCTTTCTCCTGAAGAATTCGATGGTTGGGGCTGGAGAATTCCTTTCTGGATTTCGATTTTAATGGTGGGGGTCTCTTATATTATCAGGAAAAACATGAAGGAATCTCCGCTTTTTGCCAAGGCTAAAAGCGAAGGAAAGACTTCTAAAAATCCTCTAAAAGAGAGTTTCGGTAATAAATTGAATTTTAAATTTGTCCTGCTTGCCCTTTTTGGAGCCGCCATGGGACAAGGAGTAATCTGGTATACGGGGCAATTTTACGCCATGAGCTTTATGCAAAAAGTAATGAATATTGATTCTACCCAGGTAGATTATTTAATGGCTACCGCTTTATTTTTAGGAACTCCTTTCTTTGTATTCTTTGGTTGGCTCTCAGACAAAATCGGAAGAAAAGCCGTGATGATGACCGGAATGCTGGTTGCCATTTTAGCTTACAGACCCATTTATGATAGCATGTTCAAAAGCGTCAGCCTTGAAAATAAAGCAGTAGCATCAAACGGGATTACAGAGAAAAGATCTGCTAAAATCCACAAAGACATCACCACAGACAGCCTTGTTACCTTCCATAAAGAAACACTTTATACAGACGGAACTTTAATTAAAAAAGACAGCACCGTTCATTGGTCCCCAAGTGGCACCATCATCAAGGATGGAAAAGCGGAAGAGCCAAAAGTCTCCCAATCTGTAATAGTGAGTGACCATACAAAATGGTATCTGGTATTTCTCGTATTTATACAGGTTATTTTTGTAACAATGGTGTATGGTCCTATTGCGGCATTCCTGGTTGAAATGTTCCCTGTGAGAATTCGTTACACTTCAATGTCTTTGCCTTATCACATTGGGAACGGAGTATTTGGAGGACTTCTTCCTGCAGTAGCTACCTATCTGGTAACTACGGGAAAGAAGCCGGCCACACCTCATGGTATCTTGAAGGATTATGGTATCCGATTGGAGTAGCCACAGTCTGTCTGATCATCGGATTATTTTATCTTAAAAATAAGAACAACAATCTTCACGATTAAGCATTAAATCACTCAAATTTTTATTAATTTTAAAACAACTAAAATGAACGGACTAAAAAAAATATTAGGTATTCTCTGGATTGCAATAGCTGTGGTCGTGGGATATTTCGGAATTACGGTAATGGGAATTCCAAAGATCACTTCCGGAAAGCAGGAGGATCTGGTTTTTGGCATTATCATCTTGTTTGTATTGATGCCAATTATCTCAGGTGGAATGGCTGTCTTTGGCTATTACGCTTTAACAGGAGAATATTCTGATGACAAAATATAGTTAATAAGAGACTCATGATAATTGGTGAATGATTCACTGTAAAGCTTCATTCATCAATTATCTTTTTCCAATCATCATTTATGAAAAAAAGACACGAACAAAAATTGGTTATCCTAAGCATCGGATTAATGATTGCTTTCAGCATCCCTATTTCATTACTTTTCAATAGTGAGCGGGAAACTTTCGGCTATCCTATGATTTTAATCTATCTGTTTGTTGTGTGGATGATCTCTATCCTGATTTCCTTTGTAATTGTAAAAAAGTACAATGAGTAGCTTCGCATTATTTTTTGTGGTTTTATTGTATCTGGCTCTTCTGTTTTTAGTTGCCCATCTGGCAGAGAAGAAAAGAAGTAAGTTTTGGATCAACAACCCTTATATCTATGCACTGTCACTGGCTGTGTATTGTACTGCATGGACTTACTATGGAAGTATTGGTGTAGCTGCTACCAGCGGACTCAACTATCTTCCGATTTATATTGGGCCTGCGATGATTATCCCAGCCTGGATTTACATCAACACAAGAATTGTAAGAATTGCCAGGGTTAATAAAATAAGCAGTCTTGCAGATTTCATTTCCTTACGATATGGAAACAGCAGAAGCCTGAGTGCCATCATCACCATTGTCTGCCTTTTAGCGATTGTTCCTTACATCGGATTACAGATCAAGGCTATTTCTGAAACCTTTCATCTGGTAACGGAAACTCCCATGTCCAAGAATATATTGACGGATAATGCCACTTTTGTTGTTATTTTAATTGCTTTATTTTCTTCGTATTATGGGACAAGGTATGTAGATGCCTCAGAAAAACGTCTGGGCATTATCTCTGCTATCGCTTTGGAGAGTTTTTTAAAGCTATTCTTTATTATTATTCTTGGCCTTTTTGTCATTTATTATGTCTTTGACGGCTTCACAGATATCTACCAAAAAGCAAGTCATTTTGAAGATTTTAAAGAAAAAAACACATTCAATGGCATTGAAGGAGCGATGAACTGGATGGTTCTGTGCATGATCTCAGCAACTGCAATCTGTATATTACCCAGACAGTTTCACACAGCAATTGTTGAAAACAGGCAGGAAAAACATATCAGAACGGCAATCTGGTTTTTTCCGCTTTATCTATTAATCTTCACTATCTTCATTTTCCCGATTGCCTGGGGCGGCAGACTTATTTTTGATGGTGAAAAGGTAAATCCTGAGTTCTACTCTATTTTAATTCCACAGCATTTTGACAATACCTTAATTACTGTTTTGGTATTTCTCGGCGGATTGAGCTCATCTATTTCTATGATTATCATCTCAGCCATTACTTTATCTATCATGCTTTCCAACAACCTTATCATTCCTTATGGTCTGCTTGGAAAACTGAAGTCTGAAAGCGAAGAACAAAACACAAGAAGTATTACCAACATCAGGAAGTTCAGCATTTTCGCTCTGATCATTATGGCTTTTGTGTTCTACAAATATTTTATTTTAAAAACATCACTGGATTCTGTAGGATTAATCTCTTTTGTTGTCATTGCACAGCTGGCTCCTGCATTTTTCGGAGCCATATTCTGGAGAAGAGGAAGTTATAAAGGCGCTTTGATTGGGCTTGCAGCCGGATTAGCAATCTGTTATTTCGGACTTATTATTCCGCAATATTACTTCTCATACAATCAGGAATTCAAAGGAGTTTTAAGAGATATGTACAATTCTTTCAACTTCTTTACCATCCCTTATCTGGCCAGGATTCCGCAAATTTTCTTTTGGTCGCTTTTGGTGAATACAGGTTTATTTACCATTATTTCAGTCAGCACCAAAGGAAATTATCGTGAAAGAAACTTTGCAGAATTATATGTAGACATTGATAAATACATTCAAAATCATGAAGATGCCTTTATCTGGAGAGGAACCGCCTATATCTCAGATATTCAAAATATTTTGGAACGATTTTTAGGCAAAAACAAGACAGAACAAGCCTTGAGAATTTTTAATTTAAAGTATAATATTGATTCTAAAACAGAGACTGCCGATTCCAGGTTCATCAAATTTTCGGAAAACCTTCTGGCAGGAAGGATCGGAACCGCTTCCGCAAAAATTCTGATTGAAGGAGTAACCAAGGAAGATAAAATATCTCTGAAAGAAGTTTTGAACATTCTTGAAGAATCCAAAGAAAATATCAGTTTAAACAAAAAACTTACAGAACAATCTGAAGAACTTCAAAAATTGTCTAATGATCTTCGAACAGCTAATGAAAGTCTGATTGTAAAAGACCGTCAAAAAGACGACTTCCTGGATTCTGTTGCCCATGAACTCAGAACCCCGATCACAGCGATCCGCTCAGCAGGAGAAATCTTAGCCGATGATGACGATATTCCTTTTGAAATTAAACAAGAATTTTTAAACAATATCATTACGGAATCTGACAGATTAAGCGAGATCATTAACGACATTCTTTACCTCGATAAGCTTCAGCATGGTGAGATCTCTTTAAACATCCAACAAAACAACATTATTGAAACTTATAAAAAAGCATTAAGCCCACTCCTTCATCTGATACAACAGAAAAACATCCATTTAAGCGAGGTTAATCTCCTGAATCAAGTTATCTTTGAGTATGACGAAGCAAGAATGATCCAGCTGCTTCAAAACATTTGGGGAAATGCTTTAAAATTCACCGATGAGCAAGGAACAATACAAACCAAATTATTAGAAAGAGATCATCAATTGATGATTACCATTTTCAACACAGGGAAACATATCCCCGAAGAAGATCTGGAAATGATTTTTGACAAATTTTATCAGTCTAAAAATCAAAATATTTTAAAACCTACAGGAAGCGGACTTGGCCTTGCCATTTCAAAAAAAATAATACAAGCTCACAACGGAAGTATAAAAGCTGAAAATAGCGGACTAGGCGTCACTTTTACCATCAGTCTTCCCGAGAAAATAATAAACGAGAATAAAAATGAAGTTGAACCCTTTTAAAAAGCCTTTATGAAAAAGATAATCATTGCAGATGATGAACATAAAATATTAATGACGCTTGAATACAGCTTTAAAAAGAACGGCTATGATGTCTACATTGCCCGTGACGGAACGGAAGTTCTGGAATTCTTAAAAACAATGGTTCCGGATGTGATCCTACTCGATATTATGATGCCGAATCTTGATGGATACAGCACTTTAGATCTTATTAAACAGGATGAAAAATTAAAAAGCACAAAAGTTATCTTCCTGAGTGCAAAAAACAACCCCAGAGATATTGAGAAAGGACTTGAAATGGGAGCTGATGCCTATGTAACGAAGCCTTATTCTATTAAAAAACTGATGCAGCAGATTGAAGAGCTATTTTAGAGAAAAATATCCTTGTCAAGGTTTAAAACCTTGACAAGGATAACAAAAAAATCACCAAACACATGATTATTGATATGAATACCGATATTTTATTTAAACAAAGCATAGAAGACAAAGAAGCATTCTGGAAGGAACAAGCCGAAGCCATACAATGGTTTGACTTCCCACAACAGATCCTCTCAAAAGATTCCAACGACTATCCGCAATGGTTTGCTGATGGAAAACTTAACATGTGCTATCTATGCATTGATAAACATATTGAAGATGGTTTCGGAGATCAGAATGCTATTGTTTATGATTCCCCAGTAACTGGTCAGAAAAATATCTATACCTTCAATCAAGCTCAAGAAGAAATATCAAAATTTGCAGGCGGGCTGGCTTCTTTAGGATTAAAAAAAGGAGATACTGCGGTTATTTATATGCCGATGATTCCGCAAACCCTTTTTGCTATGCTTGCTTGTGCACGAATTGGAGTAATACACAATGTTGTTTTTGGTGGATTTGCACCTCATGAACTGGTGGTAAGAATTGATGACTGCAAACCTAAAGTCTTAATCACAGCCACAGCAGGAATAGAGATCGCTAAAAGAATCCCTTATCTTCCTTTGGTAGAGAAAGCTATTGAACTAGCACAAGATAAAGTAGACCATATTATTGTTTACAACAGAAATTGATAGACAATCAACATGAAATGTTCGAAGGACTTATTGATTATGAAAAATTGGTTCAACAATCAGAATCCGCTGACTGCGTTCCTGTAGAATCTACTCACCCGCTTTATTTGCTTTACACTTCAGGGACTACGGGAAAACCCAAAGGGATCGTTCGTGATACCGGAGGATATGCTACCGCATTGAAATTCTCCATGAAATATATGTATGGTGTTGAACCTGGTGAAACTTATTGGGCAGCCTCAGACTTCGGTTGGGCTGTTGGACACAGCTACTCTGTTTACGGACCGTTACTAAATAGAAATACAACCATTGTCTTTGAAGGAAAACCTATTATGACCCCTGATGCAGGAACTTTCTGGAGAGTTATTTCAGAATACAAGGTTTCAGTGATGTTTACAGCACCTACAGCCATCAGAGCTATAAAAAAAGAAGATCCCAATGGGGAATTGGTAAAAAAATATGACCTATCTCACTTTAAAAAACAATTCCTAGCCGGCGAACGATGTGATGTAGCTACTCTGGACTGGTTTGCAGAACACATTAGTATTCCAGCCATAGATCATTGGTGGCAGACTGAATCAGGCTGGCCAATGCTGGGCTTATTAACCTATGACGAAAATTATAAAATAAAAAGGGCTTCTGCAGGAAAACCTATTCCGGGATATGACATCAAAATTTTTGATGAAAACGGTCTGGAATTAGATCCACATCATGAAGGTTATCTAGTGATCAAGCTCCCTCTTCCTCCGGGAGCATTGCTTGGAATCTGGAAAGATTATGAGCGCTTTGAAAATAGTTATTTATCACAATACAATGGATATTATTTTTCCGGAGATGGTGCCATACAGGATGAAGACGGCTATATTTTCATCACCGGAAGAGTGGATGACGTCATCAACGTAGCTGGCCATCGCCTTTCAACGTCTGAAATGGAAGAGATTGTTTCTTCACATCCCGATGTTGCAGAATGTGCCGTTGTAGGAATAGATGATGATTTAAAAGGCCAAATTCCTTTTGCAACTGTTGTTTTAAAAAATGGAACCAGCATCACTGAAGAAGAAATTGAAAAGAATATCATCCAAATGGTTCGTGAAAAAATCGGTGCTGTAGCCTTTTTAAAAAATGCAATGGTTGTCAAACGTTTACCTAAAACACGATCTGGAAAAATTTTAAGAAAGCTCATCAGAACATTATTGGACGGAAAAGATTTTCAGATTCCATCCACTATAGATGATGAGAAAATAATTGAGGAAATTCAGGAAAAGATCAGTGAATATAGGGGTTACCCGAAAAATTAAACATATATTTAAGTATCATTTTAACCTGAAAAGGTTAAAACACTTCCGAAAATAAACCATTAAAAAAATGAAGATGTTGAAATTATGAAGATCCAGCAAAAACGGATAAAAAAATTGCCATCATCTTTTTTATTGCAATACAATCAAAACAAACTATCAATACAATTCAAATTTCAAAAAACGAAAGGGATATGAGAAATTACTTAATAGAAGATTTACCACAATACTTTGAAGATTATAAAAAGTCGATCAAAAATCCAAAGAAATTCTGGGACAAAGTAGCCGATCAAAACTTTGTGTGGTATCAGCGATGGAGCAAGGTAGTTAAGTACGATATGAATGAAGCTAAAATCGAATGGTTCAAAAATGCCAAACTTAATATCACAAAAAACTGTCTGGACAGACATCTTGCCATAAGAGGAGACAAAACAGCTATTATCTGGGAACCCAATGATCCAAAAGAGGAAGCACAACATATTTCCTACAATGAATTATACACCCGTGTCAATAAAACAGCGAATGTTTTAAGTGATATGGGAATTAAAAAGGGAGACCGGGTATGCATTTACCTTCCCATGATTCCGGAACTGGCCGTTACCATGCTGGCTTGTGCCAAATTGGGAGCTGTTCATTCCGTTATTTTTGCTGGATTCTCTGCTGCTGCAGTCTCTTCAAGAGTGAATGACTGCGAAGCCAAAATGGTGATCACTTCCGATGGAAGTTATAGAGGAAATAAAGTTCTGGATTTGAAAAGCATTGTAGATGAAGCATTAGAAAAAACTCCGACTATTGAAAACGTTCTGGTCGTTAAACGAACTCATAATGAGATCAAGATGAAAGAAGGTAGAGATCATTGGCTGGAAGACTTGTATGAAAAAGCTTCTCCTGATTTTGTAACAGTCATTATGGATTCTGAAGATCCGCTTTTTATCCTTTACACTTCCGGTTCTACAGGAAAACCAAAAGGAATGCTTCATACCTGTGCCGGATATATGGTATACACCGCTTATACCTTCAAAAATGTATTTAATTATAAAGAAAATGATATTTATTGGTGTACCGCTGATATCGGCTGGATTACCGGTCATTCCTATATTCTTTACGGGCCATTATTGAACGGAGCGACTACTGTAATTTTCGAAGGTGTTCCTACGTATCCTGAGCCGGATCGTTTTTGGGAAGTGATAGAAAAACATAAGATCACTCAATTTTACACCGCTCCTACGGCAATCCGTTCTCTAGCTAAAGAAAGTGCAGAGTGGGTAGACAAGCATGACCTGAGTTCTCTTAAAGTTATTGGATCTGTAGGAGAACCTATTAATGATGAAGCATGGCATTGGTTCAATGATCATGTAGGAAAGAAAAAATGTCCTATCGTTGACACCTGGTGGCAAACTGAAACGGGAGGAATCATGATTTCACCACTTCCTTTTGTTACACCAACCAAACCAACATATGCCACCCTTCCTTTACCAGGAATTCAACCTGTTTTAATGGATGATAAACGCAATGAAATTACGGGGAATCAGGTAACCGGAAACTTGTGTATCCGTTTTCCGTGGCCAGGAATTGCGAGAACCATTTGGGGTGACCACCAAAGGTATAAGGAAACCTATTTTACAGCTTTTCCAGGAAAATATTTTACAGGTGATGGCGCTTTAAGAGATGAAGTGGGCTATTATAGAATCACAGGACGTGTAGATGATGTCATTATCGTTTCCGGACATAATCTAGGAACAGCTCCTATTGAAGATAGCATCAACCAGCATCCTGCTGTAGCAGAATCTGCCATCGTGGGTTATCCTCACGATATCAAAGGCAATGCTTTATATGGCTATGTAATGCTTAAAGAAAGCGGAGAAGGTCGTGATAAGGACAACCTTAAAAAAGAAATCAATCAGCTGATCTCAGATCAGATCGGCCCTATTGCCAAACTGGATAAAATACAGTTCGTTTCAGGACTTCCAAAAACACGTTCCGGTAAAATTATGCGTAGAATCCTTAGAAAAATTGCAGAAGGTGACTTCAGCAACTTTGGAGATATCAGTACCTTATTAAACCCTGAAATTGTAGATGAAATTAAAAACGAAAGAATTTAATTAAACTTAAATATTACGATTAAGAGATCATTTCTATGAAGTGGTCTCTTTATTTTTTTATCTCTCGAAGATTTTATAGATGATTTCCATGCATCGCTTAGTTATTATGAGGAATCAAGACTATCTAAGAGATTCTTCACTCCGTTCAGAATGACAGTCCGTGAAATATAATCTTCTATAAATTTAATTTGTACGACCTACTAAATCTGTATGAGAAATACATTAATCTTTATCAAAAAATTAGAGTTAAACAACGATAGCCTTTTTCAATCTTCTTTTAACAGTAAGATTTGTCTTCCTATAAAATCTTTCAAAAAAATTATTAAATTCTAAAATTCAAACACATGTTCAATAGACATCCTCAAACAATTTAACATTATTTTATAGATAAAATATTAATA